>JBARXT010000099.1:0-8802 GCA_049647485.1 Xanthobacteraceae bacterium | reverse complement strand
GGCGATGCATCCGCGCCGGCCATTGCGCAGCGGCGATGCCGGCCTCGAACGCCGGGTGATCGATGCGAAACGCATCGATGGCGCGCAGCGTCGCGATGGCCAGCCCGGCATTATCGATCTGATGGCGGCCGAACAGTTTTGGCGCGGCGAGATCGAGCAGGCCGCGCTCGTCCTGATAGACCAAGCGCCCGTGTTCGACGCCGACATGCCACGTTTCTTCCGCGGCATGCAGCGGGGCGCGCATCCGCTTCGCCTGCGCCTCGATCACCGCCAGTGCCTCGGACGACTGCGCCGCGCTGATCACTGGCACGCCGCGCTTGATGATGCCGGCTTTCTCGGCGGCGATGGATTCGAGCGTTGGCCCGAGAAACTCGGTGTGATCCACCCCGATCGGCGTCAGCACGCAGGCGGCGGGTTTCTCGATGACATTGGTGGCGTCGAGCCGGCCGCCGAGGCCGGTTTCCAGCAACACCGCATCGGCCGGGTGACGCGCGAACAGTAGTAACGCCGCAACGGTTTCGATCTCGAAGCGGGTGATCGGGCTGCCTGCGTTGACGCGCTCGCATTCCAGCAGGGCGTCGCGCAATTCGTCATCGCGAACGAGCGCGCCACCCAGACGAATGCTCTCGTTGATCCGCACCAGCCACGGCGAGGTGTAGACATGGACGCGCAAGCCCGCCGCTTCCAGCATCGCGCGCAGGAAGGCGAGCGTCGAACCCTTGCCGTTGGTGCCGGCGATATGGATCACCGGCGGCAGTTTGCGTTCGGGATGATCGAGTGCCGCGAGCAGCCGCGTGACGCGTTCCAGCGTCAGATCGATACGATGGGGATGAAGCCGCGACAGCCGTGCCAGCAACTCGTCCAGCGACGGTGACGGCAGCGGCGCGGCGGCGGACTTACTCACGCCTGCGGCGCAGCCGGGGCCGCGCCTTCGGAGGCGACATCTGCCGGCGTATCGACGGCGACCGGCATCGCCTTCGGCTCACCGCGAACCTCAAGTGCCGGCGCGCGCGTCAGCAGGCGGCAGAGTCGCGCCAGGGTCGGCCGCAGATCATGGCGGTGCACCACCATGTCCACCATGCCGTGGTCCTTCAGATACTCGGCGCGCTGGAATCCTTCCGGCAGTTTTTCGCGAATGGTCTGCTCGATCACACGCGCGCCGGCGAAGCCGATCAGCGCGCCGGGTTCGGCGATATGGATGTCGCCCAGCATTGCGTAGGATGCGGTGACGCCGCCGGTGGTCGGATTGGTCAGCACCACGATGTAGGGCAGTCCAGCTTCGCGCAGCATCTCCACCGCGACGGTGGTGCGCGGCAGTTGCATCAGCGACAAAATGCCTTCCTGCATCCGCGCGCCGCCCGATGCAGCAAACACGATGCACGGCGCGTGCTTCTCGATCGCCAGTTCGAATCCGCGCACGATCGCCTCGCCAGCCGCCATGCCGAGCGAGCCGCCCATGAAATCGAAATCCTGCACAGTGACGACGACGCCCTGGCCTTCCAGCTTGCCATAGCCGACCTTCACCGAGTCGTTCAGGCCGGTCTTGGCGCGCGCGTCCTTGATGCGGTCGACATACTTGCGCTCGTCGCGGAATTTCAGCGGGTCGGCGGCGACGTCCGGCAGCGCCACGTCGTACCAGGTCTCGTTGTCGAAGATCGATTTGAGCCGCGCCACCGCGCCCATGCGCATGTGGTAATTCGAGCCGGGAATGACGAACTGATTGGCCTCGACGTCCTTGTAGAACACCAGTTGCCCGGAATCCGGGCACTTGATCCACAGATTCTCCGGCGTGTCGCGCTTGAGAATGCTGCGAATTTTCGGCCGGACAACATTGGTCAACCAGTTCATGCTTTGCTCCGTCGATCGACCTACATATGGTCCCGGAATCGGCGGCGGGCAACCCGCGCGCCAGAGGCCTTTTCGGCCGCGATTATGGCGTTATTCGGCGGCCTGCGCCGGCCCCGCGCACGCCCTGCGCCAGCGATGCCGTCAGATCGGCTACCGCCTTGACGGTGGCAGGCGTCGCACGGCCCTCCGCATCGAGGCTTTTCGCCAAAGCATCGACCAGCGCGGTGCCGACCACCGCGCCGTCCGCCGCGCGGGCGATGTCGCGCGCCATGTCCGGGGTGCGGATGCCGAAGCCGACGCAGACCGGAAGCGGTGTGTGACGCTTGATCCGCGCCACCGCCTCACCCACTTGCGTGGCGTTGGCGGCGGCCGATCCCGTGATGCCGGTGATCGAGACGTAGTAGACGAAGCCCGAGGTATTCGCGAGCACGGCCGGCAGCCGCTTGTCATCGGTGGTCGGCGTGGCGAGACGAATGAAATTCAGCCCCGCCTTCATCGCCGGAAGACACAATTCGTCGTCTTCCTCCGGCGGCAGGTCGACGATGATCAGACCATCGACGCCCGCGGTCTTGGCATCGACGAGAAACCTGTCGACGCCGTAAATATAGATCGGGTTGTAGTAGCCCATCAGCACGATCGGCGTGGCGTCATCGTCCTTGCGGAAGCCGCGCACCAGATCGAGCGTCTTGTTCAAGGTCATGCCGGCCTTCAACGCGCGCAAGCCCGCGGCCTGAATCGCCGGGCCATCGGCCATCGGATCGGTGAACGGCATGCCGATCTCGATGATGTCCGCGCCCGCCTGCGGCAGCGCCTCGACAATCGCGAGCGATGTCGCGGGATCGGGATCGCCGGCCATCAAGAAGGTGACGAAAGCGGCGCGGCCTTGCTTCTTGAGATCGGCCAGGCGTGTGTCGATGCGGGTGGTCACGTTGTCTTCCTGCCCTTCAGAATATCGCCGACCTGCGGTACGTCCTTGTCGCCGCGGCCGGAGAGGTTGACCACCATCAGGTGATCCTTTGGCCGCTTCGGCGCGAGGTCGATGACGCGGGCGATGGCGTGCGCGGATTCCAGCGCCGGGATGATGCCTTCGAGCCGCGACAACAGTTGGAACGCGGCGAGCGCTTCTTCGTCGGTGGCGGAGAGATAGGTCACGCGGCCGGTCTCGTGCAGCCACGAATGCTCCGGCCCGATGCCGGGATAATCCAGCCCCGCCGAGATCGAATGCGCGTCCTGAATCTGACCATCCGCATCCATCAGCAAATAGGTGCGGTTGCCGTGCAGCACGCCCGGACGCCCGCCGGTGAGGGAAGCCGCGTGCAGCTTGTCGAGCCCGTGGCCCGCCGCCTCGACGCCGAAAATCTCGACGGAAGGATCATCGAGGAACGGATGAAACAGGCCCATCGCGTTGGAGCCGCCGCCGATGCAGGCGATCAGCGAATCCGGTAGCCGACCTTCGGCTTCCATCATCTGCGCACGCGTCTCGATGCCGATGATCGACTGGAAATCGCGCACCATCATCGGATAGGGATGCGGTCCCGCCACCGTGCCGATGCAGTAGAACGTGTCATGCACGTTGGTGACCCAATCGCGCAGTGCTTCGTTCATCGCGTCCTTGAGCGTGCGGGTGCCGGACTGCACCGGCACCACTTTCGCGCCGAGCATTTCCATGCGGATGACGTTCGGCTCCTGCCGCGCCACGTCGACCGCGCCCATGTAGACGACGCAATCGAGCCCGAAGCGTGCGCACAGCGTGGCCGTAGCGACGCCGTGCTGGCCCGCGCCAGTTTCCGCGATGATGCGCTTCTTGCCCATGCGGCGCGCGACCATGATCTGGCCGAGCACGTTGTTGACCTTGTGGGAGCCGGTGTGATTCAGCTCCTCGCGCTTGAGATAAATCTTCGCGCCACCATCGCGGCCGGAGGCCGCTGAAACATCACGAAGATGCTCGGTGAGGCGCTGCGCGAAATACAACGGCGACGGCCGGCCGACATAGTCTTTCAGATAACCGTTCATCTCGCGCTGAAACGCGGGATCTACCTTGGCCTCGGCATAGGCCTTTTCGAGATCGAGGATCAGCGGCATCAAGGTCTCGGCGACGAAGCGCCCGCCGAACATGCCGAAGTGCCCACGCTCGTCGGGGCCGGACCGGAAGGAATTGGGACGGGAATTCATTGTCATCCTTCGTCATGGCCGGGCATAGCCGTTCGAAGAACGGCGTCGCTTCGCTCGCCTATGTCCCGGCCATCCACGTCTTGCTTGCTGTGAATCTCGACAGACGTGGATGCCCGGAACAGGTCCGGGCATGACGACTGCTGCGATGTTGTGAAGTTACTCCGCATGGGAAGCCGCTTCGCGAAGACTGTTTTCCGCCGCGCGCGCGGCGCGGACGAAGGCGCGGATCATGTCGGCGTCCTTGACGCCGGGTGCGCGCTCGACGCCGGACGACACATCGACGCCGCCGGCGCGCGTCACCCGCACGGCTTCCGCGACATTGTCCGCATGAAGCCCGCCCGACACCATGAACGGCACATCGAGCCGGAGGTTTTCCAGCAAATGCCAGTCGAACGCCGCGCCGAGCCCGCCCGGCCGCGTCGCATCCTTCGGCGCGCGCGCGTCGAACAGGATGCGATCGGCCACCGCAGCGTAGCCCGGCAACGGCGCGAGATCGTCGGCGGCCGCGACGGGGATCGCCTTCATCACCGGCAGGCCGAATTTCTGTTTGATGTCGCGCACGCGCGCGGTGGTTTCCTTGCCGTGTAGTTGCAGCAGATCCGGCCGCAGCGCCTCGATGCTGTTGGCGAGCAGCGCATCGTCGGCATCGACCGACAGCGCCACTTTCAGCGCCCGGCCCTTGGCCTGCCGCCCCAGCCGCTCCGCCGTGCCGAGATCGATATGACGCGGCGATGGCGGGAAGAACACGAAGCCCACCATGTCGGCCCCGGCCTCCAGCGCCGCCGCGAGCGTCTCGGGCGTCGACAGGCCGCAGATTTTGACGATCAGGGACATGGTTTTGGTGCGTAGCTTTCGATTCGGGACGATTTCGCGGGTCGCGGCGCGGATGTATCGGGCGCGATGCACGCAGCCGCCGCCCCTTCGGCGGGTTCTACAACGTCGCGCCGTGCTTGTCGCGGGTACCGAGGCCGGTTCCGCTAAGATCGGGCAGCAAAACCGGGCTGCTCGGGGTCCGCTGCGGCTGCATCGCGGCCTGCAATTGGGCCACTTGCGCCCGCGCGTCCCGTGCCTCGGCCTCGTTCTGGCGGGCGGCGCGGCGCCAGTGACGCTGCCGCAGCCAGGTTGCAAAACTCCCCGCCAGCACGCCGAGGATCGCCACCACGATGATCACCATGAACAGCGGCAGCGTGAGCCCGACCGATGGATCGGTGGCGTTGAACGGATCGAACGACACCGTCACCAGCCGCCGGTTGGCGATGGCGAAGGCCAGGAAGATGACGCCGAGTGGAATCAGCACCAGCGCGGTGAAGAACTTACGCATCGCCTCTCTCACTAATGCGATCGCGGATCAGCCGAGTGGAGCGAGTCATTTGGCCAGCGCGCAGTCGGTTACAGTCGAAACCGCTCCGACAATTGGACCATGCGGAAGCGGTAAAATCCAGCACGCAATCCGTCAACGCCGAATGGTCAAACGAGGAATCAGGCGCCGGGTTGCGCGGCCTCGGCGGCGGGCGCATCACGGTTGAGCCGCTCGCGCATTTCCTTCCCGGTCTTGAAGAACGGCACGCTTTTCTGATCCACCGGCACATGTTCGCCGGTGCGTGGATTGCGTCCCGCGCGCGCCGGTCGATGCTTCACCGAAAACGCACCGAACCCGCGCAACTCGACACGATCACCCCGCGCCAATGCCGCGACAATTTCGTCGAGAATGGCATTCACGATGTTCTCGACATCGCGCTGATACAGATGTGGATTATGCTCGGCGATGCGCTGAACGAGTTCGGATTTGATCATTGATATGGGGACCCGTGGCGTGCAGGCGACATTTCCTTGAAAAAGTCGCGGACTGTCAAGCGGCTAATTGGTCCCTGATCATCGCAAATCGTCGGACAGCAAGCAAGTTGACGTAACGCGGATGCAGCATCGCTGGCTGTACTTCTCGCTGAAACGCGATTCACATCATTCAACGCAGATGCAACAGCGCCCTCAATCGGACGTGGCGGGTTGCCACAACGCAATCATGCCATCGAGGGTCAGCCGATCCACCGCCTGCGCGACATTCGACTGTTCGATGCGGCGCGCAAGCCCTTCGAGGCCGAGCGCATGCAACGTCACCGACGCCGTCGCGCGCAGGAATGTCAGATCGCCGAAACGCGGCGCCAGCTTGTAGTCCCGCACCGGCAGATCGGGCTTCACCTTCTTCTCCGCCACCAGCCAAGCCACCGCGGTTTTCTCGTCGCCAAGTTGATCGATCAGCTTGAGATCGATCGCCTGACGCCCGGTAAAAACGCGACCGTCCGCGACCTTGTCCAGTTGCGTCGCATCCATGCCGCGCCGGTTGCGGACCAGATCGCGAAACCATGCGTAGGAATCCTTCACCAGCGCATCGAGCGCCGCGCGGGCCTCGGGGCTGGTGGGCTCGTAACCGCTCGGCGCGGCTTTCAGCGGCGAGGATTTGACCGATTCTACCTGCACGCCGACGGTCTTCAGCAGTTCGGTGAAGTTGGGATATTGAAACAGCACGCCGATCGAACCGACCAGCGAGCTTTGCTGCGCCACGATATGATCGGACGCGAGCGCTGCAATATAGCCGCCCGACGCGGCAAGGCCTTCGACCACGACCACCAGCGGCTTCTTGGCTTTCAGCCGCACCAGCGAATCGTAAAGCTGCTCGGAGCCGGCGGTGGTGCCGCCGGGCGAATTGATGTGCACCACGACCGCGGCGGCGGATGATTTTTCCAGCCGCTCCAGCGCCTCGACGCGGGTCTGATCGCTGCGGATCAAACCTTCGATATTGACGCGCGCGATCGAGCCCGAACGCGACAGCGCCGAGCGCGCCGACGGCGCGGCCATCAACCCGACGCCGACGACGGCGGCAATCGCCACCGCGACAGCGGTGACGCGCCAGAACGTCAGCTTGCGGCGAATGCGGCGGCGATCGAGGATCGCATCGGAATCGAGCGACATGGCAGGCTCCTGAGCGGTTGACTGCACGATTTAAGTGCAAGCCGCGCGGTTGTGCCCAGAGCCTCGTTCCGATGAAATCGGAAACGGGACGCTGGATTCTGGTTTCGATGCGTTTTCTTTACGCGAACCGGCATCCACTTCGCTCGAAAACGCTCCGAGCGACGTTGAGATGTCGTCACTGCAATACAGCAATTGCGCGGCAATTTGAAGAAAGCGACCTTTCGTCGTCCCGCGCAGGCTGGACAACATTCGCGGAGAAGACAACCCAAAACAAAAAGGCCCCGGTGCGTACCGGGGCCTCGATGTCTGCCGTGAGGCGGATCGCGCCGCCTCGCAACAGGATCGGCTTACTTGGTGTCGCGCTGCTGCTTGAGCGCGGTGCCGAGAATGTCGCCCAGCGTCGCGCCGGAATCCGACGAGCCGTACTGCGCGATGGCTTCCTTCTCTTCCGCCACTTCCAGCGCCTTGATCGACACCTGGACCTTGCGGGCCTTCTTGTCGAACTGGATGACGCGGGCGTCGACCTTTTCGCCGACGGCGAAACGCTCAGAGCGCTGGTCGTTGCGGTCGCGCGCCAGTTCCGAGCGCTTGATGAAGGTGGTGAAGTCGGTGCCGGCGATCTGCACGTCGATGCCGCCATCCTTCACCTCGAGCACTTCGCAGGTCACGACAGCACCCTTCTTGACATCACCCGGCTCGGCGAAGGGGTCGCCTTCGAGCTGCTTGATGCCGAGCGAAATGCGCTCCTTCTCGACATCGACATCGAGGACGATGGCCTTGACCATGTCGCCCTTCTTGAAGTTGTCGATAACCTGCTCGCCCGGCTGCTTCCAGTCGAGGTCCGACAGATGCACCATGCCGTCCACGTCGCCCTCGAGGCCGAGGAACAGACCGAACTCGGTCTTGTTCTTGACTTCGCCCTCGACGGTGGAGCCGACCGGGAACTTCTCGACGAAGACTTCCCACGGATTGCGCATGGTCTGCTTGAGGCCCAGCGAAATCCGGCGCTTGACGGAATCGACTTCCAGCACCTGCACTTCGACTTCCTGCGAGGTCGAAACGATCTTGCCGGGGTGCATGTTCTTCTTGGTCCACGACATCTCCGAGACGTGGATCAGGCCTTCGATGCCCGGTTCCAGCTCGACGAACGCGCCGTAGTCGGTGATGTTGGTGACGCGGCCGGTGAAGCGCGCATTGAGCGGATACTTCGCCTCGATGCCCTGCCACGGATCGTCCAGCAACTGCTTCATGCCGAGCGAGATGCGGTGGGTTTCGTGGTTGATCTTGATGATCTTGACCTTCACCGTCTGGCCGATGGAGAGCACCTCGGTCGGATGATTGACGCGGCGCCACGCGATATCGGTGACGTGCAGCAGGCCGTCGATGCCGCCGAGGTCAACGAACGCACCGTAATCGGTGATGTTCTTGACGACGCCGTCAACAACCTGGCCTTCTTCGAGGTTCTGAACGATTTCAGAACGCTGCTCGGCACGGGACTCTTCGAGGACCGTACGGCGCGAGACAACGATGTTGCCGCGACGCTTGTCCATCTTGAGGATTTCGAAGGGCTGCGGGTTGTGCATGAGCGGCGTGACGTCGCGGATCGGACGGATGTCGACCTGCGAACGCGGCAGGAAGGCAACGGCGCCGTCGAGATCGACGGTGAAGCCACCCTTGACCTGGTTGAGGATGACGCCTTCGACGCGCTCGCCAGCTTCGAACTTGACTTCGAGCTTGGCCCAGCTCTCTTCGCGGCGAGCCTTTTCGCGCGACAGAACGGCTTCGCCAAGCGCGTTTTCGATGCGCTCGACATAG
>JBARXT010000098.1:0-13950 GCA_049647485.1 Xanthobacteraceae bacterium | reverse complement strand
TCAGTAACGCCATGTCTATCACTCCAAAATCCCCTGCACTCATCAAGCAGGGGCAGGTTCAAACATGGGTCACTTCTCGATGGAAAAATCCCTCAATCCCGGATCAGTTCTCGGTGGAAATCAACAGCAGGTTGGACCGGCGCCAACGAGAAGACCGTGAAGAACTGGTTTTCTGGGCGTTACGGTCCCAGTGGCGAGCATCTCGCAGTGCTTGTTCGGCATTCCGACGAAGTGCTGAACGCTTTTCTGGTAATGGCGGGGCGGCAGGAGCTCATGGTAGCCATCAAGCTCGCTGCAGCTGAGCAGGCGATAATGGATTTGCTGATGGCCGTGCGTAGTCTGGCCGGAGATAGTGGGGATAGCTGGGACGTCAAGCAGAAGCTCAAGCCGGCCCGACGACATCGATGATCCTGCACTGCATCAGGTCGTTGAAGAGTTGAGGCGCCAAATCGCAAAATTGAGTGCAGTCGCGAACGTGACCCATGCGAGGTAGGGCACGAGTAGCAACGCTGCTCCAACATGGAGCGGGAGGAAGAGCACTATCGTCGCAACAATGGAAAGCCATACCAAAACAATGTCGACGAACGCCAAGTCGGGGCGGTGCAGGCCAAAGAAGAGCGGCGTCCACGCCGCGTTGAGCACCAGCTGGAGGGCGTAAACGGCAAGCGGCAGAACGGCACCGGCAAATCCGAATTCCCGCCAAACCAGCCAGCCGGATACAGCGATCATCACATAGAGGATGGTCCATACCGGAGCAAACAGCCGGTTCGGTGGACGCCACGATGGCTTCTTCAAGCGCTCATACCATTCGCCTGGCCGGAAGAAGGCGCCTGTCATGGCCGCCAGGAAACAGGCAACGAGAAATCCAGCAAGCCCAAGGATCGAAGTCATCGTCGTTTCGGATCTCCAGCTCGGATTGGGGTAAGGGTCGGCGACGTATCCATAAACGGATTTCAGCGTTTGTCCGGTGAGATGACGACAATGGCCGAGCACGATGCGCGGCCGTGGCGTCTATAACTATGTGAAAAGCCGGAGTCGAAATAGATCGAATCGCCTTCGCCAAGCAGCGCATCCTCGCCATCGACGTTCAGAGCAAGCTGCCCGCTTATCACGAAGATGACCTCCGCACCGGGATGGCTGTGCGGGACCGGTGATACCGACCGCGGCTCAAACTCCGCATAGAATGCTTCCATCCGACGGTCCGCGACTGGAAAGTCGAGACTCTCGAAGAAGTAGGAGGGCGAGTCGTCGTCCGGACGTTCCGGCAGGCGCACCCGATCCTTTTTTCGCACAATCGCCAAGGTAGGCCGCTCGGCCGACTTGATGAAGAAATGCTCGAGCCCGACGCCAAAGACCATCGCAATCCGCAGCAATGTCGGCAACGTCGGGAACAGCTGGCCTCGTTCGATCTTTGAAAGCATCCCTGGCGATAGCCCGGTGTGCTCACCGAGCTGAACAAGGGCGAGGTCCTTCTTCTGGCGCAGCGCCCGGATTTTGGCGCCGATGCCGTAGGACTCGAGGCCAGCGGTCAGGGTTTCCGAGAGCACGGTCCCTCCTTTCTTTTACTCATGCGCAAAATAGCATCCGCTTATTTTCTTGAAAAGATAATAATTATTCCTATCACGAGAATGTGCGCAACACGCAAATCAATTATCTTTATATGACAATCACGTCGTGGCGTAAACGGGCTACGAGCGCAACGGCCGAAGAGGCCGACCTCAACACAGGAGCAACTTGAAATGAGTTCGAAACTTGTGAAACTCGCGGCTGCGGCCGCAATGACGATCGGCTTGGCGGTGGGAAGCTTCAACGCCTATGCCGCAGACAAGGATATCGTTGATACCGCGGTCGCAGCGGGTCAGTTCAATACGCTTGCCACGGCCCTCACTGCCGCCGGGCTCGTCGACACGCTGAAGGGTCCCGGACCATTCACGGTGTTAGCGCCAACCGACGCGGCCTTCGCCAAGCTGCCCGCCGGCACGGTCGACAGCCTTCTCAAGCCGGAAAACAAGGCGAAGCTGACCGCGATCCTCACCTACCACGTCGTGCCGGGCAAGGTGATGGCTGCCGATGTCGTGAAGCTGAAAGAGGCCAAGACCGTCAACGGGGCAATGGTGAAGATCAAGGCCAACGGTAGCAACGTCATGGTCAACGATGCCAAGGTCACCGCAACCGATATTGCAGCCTCAAACGGCGTCATCCACGTTATCGACACCGTTGTTCTCCCGCCAAACGGATAACACGACCTGCCGGGCAGCCGTTTTCCTCAGGCTGCCCGGCGTATTGAGTCAACGGATATCCGAACCGGGCCAATTAAACCTCATCAAATGGAGCGTTCGATGAAACCTCTCAATATCCTAACCCTCATCCTCGTCATCGTTGGTGGATTGAACTGGGGCCTTGTTGGCCTTTTCAACTTCGACCTCGTTGCGGCCATTCTCGGGACCGGCTCCCTGCTTTCGCGGATTGTCTACATTCTTGTCGGCGTTTCGGCGGTGTGGCAACTGATCCCGCTTGCCGGCGCATTCGGCAGCGCCGAGTCGATGGCTCAGCGCGGCAGCGTATCGCGGTAGTGGCATAGCCCCGCCGCGGGTTCGTCGTGGCGGGGCCCCATCTGCGGAGCAGCATTATATGCCAAGGGGCAAGCAGACGATCTTGGCCAGCGACAGGATGCAGCGGGGTTACCGCTACGTATTGAGCGAGCCGGCGGGTCGCAATTTTCACACCGGCTTCGAACCCGAGCTGACGCCCAAGGAGATGCTTTGCCTCGGAGTTTTTGGCGGCAAATATATGACCGATTGTCGTGATGAATTCCCTTCCGACTGGTTCACCGAAGCGAAACTGTCGTCCAAATCGTACGATGCATCACTGAATTTTTTCGGCGTCAGAGCGAGCCAGCGGCTTTCTGTCTGGCGTGAGAGAGGATGGATTCATCCCGACGACCCTCGCGGGTGGTTTCAATGGTACTGCCGCTACTACATGGGTCGCAGGTTGCCGGAAGAGGATCTGCGGCAGATTGGCCGTTGGCGCGCCATGAGCCGCCACGTCGGGCAAATTCGGCGGAATTGCGAACCGGGCGATCTCGGCTGCCGAAGACGGCAACGCCAGGCTCTTCTGCATTGGGCATATGACAGTAGAGCGCTGTGACTTTGTATGCAGCCTCGATTGCGATCAAAGGCAGGAATGAGAAAGAAAGGCATGTGGTGGATCATTCTTGCCGGCATCGTGGTGATCGCGGGCGCCTTTTGGGGTAGCATTGTGAGCAATGTCGAACACCCGAAATACAAGATCGTCGCAACCTATCGCAGCATCGAGATTCGGGACTATGGGGCGATGATCGTCGCGGAGGTTGAGGTCGCTGGTGAGCGGGACACTGCGATCAGCGCGGGCTTCCGAATCCTCGCGAACTACATCTTTGGCAATAATCTGTCTTCGCGGAAGGTGGCGATGACAGCGCCGGTGACTCAACAGCTAGACGAAAAGATCGCGATGACGGCGCCGGTGACGCAGGTGGGCAAAGGAAATTCCTGGCAGGTGCGTTTCGTCATGCCCGCCAGCTACACATTAGCGACCCTTCCCAAACCGAACGATCCTACCGTCAAAATACGAGAGATCGAAGCTAAACGCTTTGCGGTGATACGCTTTTCTGGCTTGGCGGGCGGGGATAGTCTGCAGCGCAAGACAGATCAACTAACGAAGTTCATGATGGAGAAGAAGATGGTGCCCGCTTCGTCTCCCATCTACGCGTTCTACAACCCACCGTGGACACTTCCGTTCATGCGCCGCAACGAGATCATGATCGAAGTAGGTCGTTAGGTCGCGCGCCGTCGTCTCTCGAGCTACGGGTTGCAGACGGTTCCCCGAGCCGCACTCAAGTGGAGACGCCAATATGACGCCGAACATCGAGCCTGTCGAGACCGCGCTCGGCGGCAGGACCATCGCGGAAGCGTTGCAGGATACCACCCAGTCGAACGGTGCGCAGCTTCTGGCAATGGGAGGATTTGGTCATTCCCGCATCCGCGGCTTTGTTCTTGGTGGTGCGACGAAGGGTATCCTAAACCAACTGCGACTCCCAATTCTACTGTGGCATTGATTTCGAACGTATCGGGGGTGCATCAAAAGTGACCGGGCTCCTTCCTGAAGCTTATGGATTTAAAGCCGAACCGGAACCAGTGTGGTTCATGGGAAGCGGCACTGCATCCGCGGGAATGCCACGCATACCATTCCTCGTATCCTCGAAAATGGAGAATGGCGGCGGGAAGTAGGTAAAAGTCGAGAAGGCTGCCAACTGGATGATGAGTGCGCCAATGCCCATATGCCGAAGCTTATCGAGCGCTTGCGATTGAAGCAGCCATATGGATATCAACTGACTGCAGGCCACCGCAATCACGAAGATGGTGATGTCCAGAGCAAGCCAGTTTCTCCCGATGAAGCTTGTGTAGCCGTAGAAGAGAGAGACGATCAGCAGCGGCGCGACAAAAACTGCCAAGCCCTTGGCAGCCCAGTAACGCTCTGCATCCAATCGGCCTGACCAAGATTCGAGGGACGCCCAAAGAAGCCCAGGCCAAAATGCTAGCTTAAGGTGCTCCCATACGGATTCGTTGACCGCGGCCACGATTGCGACAGGCGTCCAGTAGCCGGACCATCCGAACGCAAAGTGTAACGCTGAACCAGACACTATGGTGAAAGGTATTCCAAGCACCCCCCAGATCGCAACCGAATCTCTCATGGCGGTTTTCATCTTCTCACGGTCGAGCGGTAGCTGATCGGGTTCTGTATATGCCGTCCTCGCGCTTTCATGCGCGTTGCGGCCGACTGGGCCAGCGCGCGCCCCGAGCGCCTTTCCCAGGAGAGCCTACCAGTGCTGAAGAGGCCTACATCATGACCGAAGACAAGTCGTGTTCGCTAGCCCCACAGTGACGGATGAGGCGCTTCTACCAAAGGGCCAGAATGGTGCTCGTTATCTCGAATCCGTTGCGGTAACAGCGGCTCTTGTGCGGTACAGGCTCCACAGGATGCCCACCGCTATAATCGTGAGGGTCAGTCACGTTCGATTATCATGTCGAGCGTGGGTACACGCTGACATCGCCGTCGTCCGCGATCAGGCCTAGCTTGAACTGGATAGAGCGTGGCCGAGCTGGCGCTATACACAAGGTCGTGCCAGTTGATCGATCAGCCAGTTCCCGTACAGGTCGCCTTCGGCAGCGTGGTGCAGCACATGCAGCCGTATCGAGAGAAGCTCCTGATGCTCCATTGACTGAAGCTTCCAGTGTAGCCGCGCTATCGAATTTCGATGTCAAAACGTAGAGTAAATTTCAACGTTACAGCTCAACATTCCTCACATCATGCAGCCAACACCAGTTAGAAGTTCGTTGGCCTTCTTCTTCTGGTCGGCATTCAGAGCAGCGTAGAGATTTGATAGCGCCGGTTTGACCGCTTTAAGTGCGGAAACCCGGCTCTCCATCGTTGTGATGTGGGCATCGAGCCGTTCGACCGGCGTGTCCCCCTCAAATACTACCCGCATGGACTGCCACATGCCCTGCATGCTTTGCAGGTTACTTTTAAGCGCTTCAGCGTAGGCATCCCATGGCGTCTTCTGGGCATCGGTAATGTTCAGTTCGGCTTTCAAAAAGGCGATGCGCCCGTCTGCGAAGGACGACATATGGCCGTCAGGAGCGTCCCACATCGGACAGCCGCCCATCATGCTGGGACCATACCCAAAGCCTCGGCGGCCGTACCCCGGTCCGTACATCATCCCAGGCCCATGTCCGGGGCTCATCATGCCAGGACCATAGCCCTGACCGTACATCATCCTAGCATCATATCCTGAATCCTTTTTTTCCGACTGGGCCATCGTTGCCGATGAAGCGATCCAAGTCGTTGACGCAACAGCAATAGCGAGCATGACGCCAAAGATAGATTGCTTGGACATGAACGTCTCCCATTCATATATTTTTCATTTTGATAGCTGGCTTCCACCGCCTGAGTATTGATTCAGCTCAAATCCAGGCCGCTCCGCTCTATGATTGTTTTGTCTTTTCAATTGCAATCGCGGTGTTGCTGACCTTAGCGGAGCGAATCCCCTCCAGGTACACGCGGTCATTTGAGTTCCTGAACACTGTTCCCATAGCCTGCCGCTCGGGTCGGCTTGCGACTCCGGCGAGCGTTCACGATTGCTTGACCTTGGAAAACGGCCTTGCCGACGTCGCTGCAGGTTACGATGCTGACCACCACCCGTGAGGGCATCGAAGGTGCGGAAGCCGATCGGGTAACTGTATCGATAGGAGATCATCGTGGCGGAGGGTACCACTGCCAAGAACGCGTCGGTTGTCATGGCGAATATCGGCCCGCTGCTACCCGACCTCGAAGCGCTGTACAAAGACATCCACGCTCATCCTGAACTGTCGATGCAGGAGACGCGAACGGCCGGCATCGCTGCCGACAGGCTCAAAAAGGCTGGCTTTGAGGTGACGGCCGGCGTCGGTAAGACGGGCGTGGTCGGCGTGCTCCGAAACGGCGACGGGCCGACAGTCATGCTGCGCGCGGACATGGACGCACTGCCGATCGCCGAGACCACCGGCCTTGACTACGCCAGCAAGGTTACGGCGACTGACGCCGCCGGCAAAACCGTGCCGGTCGGCCATATGTGCGGACACGACATGCATGTCGCTTGGCTGGTGGGTGCGGCGACTTTGCTGTCTCAGAAGCGCGATGCCTGGAAGGGCACGCTGATGACGGTTTTCCAGCCGGGCGAGGAAACTGCGCAAGGTGCGCAGGCGATGATCGACGATGGGCTGCTGAAACGCTTCCCCGTACCTGACGTCGTGCTTGGCCAGCACGTTATGGTCGGGCCGGCCGGCACGGTCGCCGGAAGTGCAGGACCGATCACCTCCGCGGCGGACAGCTTGCAAATCCGACTATTCGGACGCGGCGCACACGGATCGATGCCTCAGGCCAGCATCGATCCGGTGGTCATGGCGGCCTCTGTCGTCCTGCGGCTGCAAACCATCGTGTCCCGCGAGGTTGCTGCGACCGAGGCGGCCGTGGTGACAGTCGGCGTGCTACAGGCGGGCACGAAGGAAAACGTCATTCCAGACGAGGCGGTCATCAAGCTCAACGTCCGCACCTTCGACGCCAGCGTTCGCAAGCATGTGCTTGCCGCGATCGAGCGGATCGTCAACGCCGAGGCAGAGGCATCCGGCGCTCCACGCAAACCCGAGATCACGCCACTCGACCGCTACCCGCTGAACGTCAACGACGAGACTGCAAGCAACCGGATCGCCGAGGCGTTTCGCGACTACTTCTCGCCTGAAAGAGTGAAGCATACGGGTCCCGCTCCGGCCAGCGAGGATTTCGGCTGCTTCGGTACCGCGTGGCAGGTGCCGTCAGTGTTCTGGTTCGTCGGAGGGAGCGACCCCAAAACTTACAACAAAGCCAAGGCCGAGGGGAAGCTGAACGACCTCCCGGTCAATCACAGCCCGAAATTCGCGCCGATCCTGCATCCGACACTGGAGACCGGCGTCGAAGCGATGGTCGTGGGCGCCCTGGCATGGCTCGGCGAATAAAAGGCAGTCTGAGCTGTTGGGCGCTAATTGTGCTTTCGCTCCGACGCGCTGGCTAGTGCGAAAGGGACCGCTGTGATCGCCATCGAAACCGTCGTGCGAATATTCGATCTCGGTGGCACCTTCGTTTTCGCCATCAGCGGGGCGGTTGCCGCCGTCAATCGCCGGCTCGACATCTTCGGCATCCTCGTCCTGTCCTTCGTCGCCGGCAATTTCGGCGGCATTACCCGCGACGTGCTGATCGGCGCGGTGCCGCCCGCCGCCTTGACCGATGGCCGCTACCTGCTGGTCTCTGTCCTGGCGGGGCTCGTCACTTTCTTCCTCTATGCAGGCGTCGACAGGCTGCACACGCCTGTTCTTCTGTTCGATGCTGTAGGATTGGCCTTCTTCGCTGTCGCCGGGGCGCAAAAGGCGATCGAGTTCGGATTGAGCCCGGTGATGTCGGCTCTTCTAGGCATGTTGACCGGCATTGGCGGAGGCATGATGCGAGACGTTCTTCTTACGGAGATCCCGCAGGTATTACGTTCGGACCTTTATGCGGTCGCTGCACTGGCCGGAGCGTCCATCGTGGTGATCGGCCATATGCTAGGTGCACCCTATGGTATCTCGGCAATTGCAGGAGGAGCCATGTGTTTCGGTTTCCGCTTTGGGGCAATCAGGTACGGTTGGCGCCTGCCTGTCGCGCATCTGTCCGCGCGAGATCGCGCCGGCGCGAACCGTTCGGATGACGGAAAGCTGTACTGAACTCGATGCGCATGGCCCACCATACGCGCAACCGGAACGGTCGCTGCCTGGTTCGGGTCAGACTTTCTGCCGATTTTTGGTTGGATGCCGCCCCCTTGCCGGCCAGGGCAAGGCTATCAAACCCAACACGCGGCGCACCGCTGATCAAGTCGCCGGTCTCCAGCACCGTGGCGGCCCGCATTTGGGCCAACCCTCATGATAGCCGGGCCGACAGAGGCGCGGCAATCGCAAGAAACCATGGGCTCGACGCTCCATTCCCTCCTGCGCGATAATAAAGGCAACGCAAGGGACGTCGGGGTCGGACGACTGTTTCCCGAAGAGCTAGCGGGAATCGCCTTAGCCGAGGGGAGATGAGGCGCATGGAAACGACACTGACCGATCGCTTCAAGACCGCTATCCTGCTCATGGCTGCGACCGGCCTGATTGCGGGACTCGCATTCTACTTCACTGGCCAACCCGACGTTGCGAACCTGGTCTGGATCGCCGGCGTCGTTCCGGCACTTGCTGCGCTCGTGGTCGAGATCCTTCGCAGCATTGGGCGCGGCGAAGTCGGACTGGATATCGTTGCCGCGCTCTCCATGTCGGCAGCACTCGTCTTCGGCGAGACCGCCGCAGCGGCGGTCGTCGCGGTGATGTATTCGGGCGGCACCTTCCTCGAAGCCTTCGCCGAGGGCCGCGCCCGGCGCGAAATGCACGACCTCCTCTCCCGTGTGCCCCGGACCGCGACCCGGCATCGAAACGGTGGGCTGGAGGAGGTGCCGCTCGATGAGATCGCGCCCGGTGACCGGCTCCTGATCCGGCAAGGCGACGTCGTTCCAGTAGACGGCACGGTGACCTCTGATACGGCTTTCGTCGACACCTCGGCGCTCACGGGCGAGTCGCTTCCGGTGCGTCTGGCGCGCGGGGCCGAGACCATGAGTGGCTCGACCAACGCGGGCGAGGCCTTCGATTTGATGGCGACGCGCGAGGCGAAGGACAGCACCTATGCCGGAATTGTCCGGCTGGTTGAGGAGGCGCAGGCGTTGAAGGCCCCGATGTCGCGGCTGGCCGACCGCTGGTCGCTGGGCTTTCTCGCGGTCACGGTGGGCATCGCCTTCGCTGCCTGGTGGTTCACCGGTGATCCGATCCGGGCCGTCGCCGTCCTTGTCGTTGCCACGCCGTGTCCGTTGATCCTTGCCGTGCCGGTCGCGCTGGTCGCCGGCCTGTCGCGCGCGGCGCATTTCGGCGTCCTGATCAAGGGCGCGGGGCCGCTTGAGACGATGGCGCGCATCCACACCCTGATCCTCGACAAGACGGGCACCTTGACGGACGGTCGTCCGCAGATCGTGTCGATCGACAGCCACAGCGGCATGGCCCGGGACGACATCCTGCGCCTGGCCGCAGCGCTCGACCAGGCTTCAAAGCACCCCGTGGCGCAGGCCATCGTCGCCGCAGCGAAGGCGCGGGGCTTCGCGCTGCCCGTGCCGTCAGATGTTGCCGAGATCCCGGGCGAAGGGGTCGTAGGTCATGTCGAGGGCCGCCCGGTCATCGTCGGCGGGGACGGTTTCGTGGCGTCCCGGGTCGGGCGGATGACGGGCGATCATCCCGCAAAGGGCGCCGGATCGGTCCTCGTTGCCGTGGCGGTCGATGGCCAAATGGCCGGACACCTGGTGATGTCGGACCCCCTGCGCGAAGGCACGGGCGCCATGCTGGCGGGGCTCCGCCGCCAGGGGATCGGGCGCATCCTGCTGGCCACCGGCGACCGTGCGGATGTGGCCGAGCGCGTGACCGAGGGGCTGGGCCTTGACGGTCTGCGGGCCGGGCTCACGCCGGATCAGAAGGTCCTGCTCGTGCTCTCCGAGCGCAAGCATGGGCCAGTCATGATGGTGGGCGACGGGGTGAACGATGCACCCGCACTGGCCGCAGCCGACGTTGGCATGGCGATGGGCGCACGAGGTGCCGCTGCCTCGGCCGAAGCCGCCGACGTGGTGCTGCTCGTCGACCGGATCGACCGGCTGGGCCCGGGGATCGAGATCGCCCGGGCCTCGCGGCGGATCGCCGTAGAAAGCGTCGTCGCGGGGATCGGTCTTTCGGTGATCGGCATGATCGCGGCAGCCTATGGCTATCTTACCCCGGTGCAGGGAGCGCTCCTGCAGGAGGCAATCGACGTCGCCGTGATCCTGAACGCACTGCGCGCGCTGCGCATCACCCCCCACGAGCCCACCACATCGACACCACAGGCTGTCTCGTCCGCGCCGGCCCATATCGCGCAGGGATCTACCCCATGAGCCGTCTCTCGCATTCCGAAATCCACATGGTCCATCGCATCGGTTGGCTGCGCGCGGCCGTACTCGGTGCCAACGACGGGCTCGTCTCGACCGCGAGCTTGGTTGTGGGCGTGGCCGCAGCGGGGTCCGGAAAGCCAGAGGTCTTCATTGCCGGGCTAGCCGGGCTCGTAGCCGGCGCGATGTCCATGGCCGCTGGCGAATACGTTTCCGTCAGTTCGCAGGCCGATGCGGAGCAGGCCGACATCGAGCGCGAGACCCGGGAGTTGAAGGAAACACCCGACGCGGAGCTAGACGAACTGACCCGCATCTACATGGAGCGGGGGCTCGATGAAGAGCTCGCCCGCGAAGTTGCGATCCAACTAACCGCAAAGGACGCACTCGGCGCCCATTCGCGTGACGAACTTGGCATTTCGGTAACTGTGACTGCGCATCCAATACAGGCTGCCGTGGTGTCGGCGGCGACCTTCGCCGTCGGGGCGGTCATCCCGCTAATCATTGCGGCGCTCGTGCCGGTCGCTCAGATCACTGTTATCGTCGCGGTCACCACTCTGGTCGCGCTATCGGTGCTGGGCGGACTCGGGGCCTCAGCCGGAGGTGCGGGTATCCTCAAGGGAGCCGTTCGCGTTACCTTCTGGGGCGCGCTTGCCATGGCCGCGACTGCAGCGGTGGGGATGATCTTCGGTGTGACTGTCGGCTAGGTAGATGGCGAGTTTCTAATGGGGCCGGCACGACGACGTCAAAGCGACTCCTAAAGGACACCGTTGAATCGAACAAAATACACGAAATCAATGTGCTATAGGTAGAGAAGGTTGGATGTCAGACCCACTCCCTCCGCCATCTCGGTGTAGAACGGGGCACGCCAGCCACCGCCGATTTCCCGCCTCCGATGACGACAAGCGTGTGTAATAGCTCGTCTTTCGATCCCCTGATGAACATTTCGCGCTCGGCGGTCTCGACGCGTTGTCCGAAGACGCCGCGAAGCGGCTGCGGGATCGGCTTGGGCGATCAAGGTCGCCGCGCTGTCATGTTTCTGTCGCGAGCGGCTGGCGGCCTACAAATGTCCGGCGGAGTTTCGCGTGCTTGCGGATCTGCCGAAAACGGAATCCGGTAAGATCACGCGCAATACACTCAGGGACGGCCTGCGCAGCCGCTAGTGGAGGCATCGAGATGGACATCACGCAAAGCGAACGGAGCCAGGAACTGGCGGCGCGTCTTCAGCGCTTCATGGTGGAGCAAATCTATCCGAACGAGCGCCGCTATTATCAGGAGGCGGAGCGACTCGGGCCATGGGCGGTGCATCCGGTGGTCGAGGAGCTGAAGCCGCGCGCGCAGCAGGCCGGCTTGTGGAATCTGTTTCTGCCGGCGCATGAAGAAGGCGGCCTGACCAATCTTGAATACGCGCCGCTGTGCGAGATCATGGGACGCTCGCATCTCGCGCCGGAAGTTTTCAATTGCAGCGCGCCGGATACCGGCAACATGGAGACCATCCTGCGCTATGGCACCGAAGCGCAGAAGGAGCGTTGGCTGAAGCCGCTGCTCGCCGGCGAAATCCGCTCGTCCTTCGCGATGACCGAGCCGGACGTGGCCTCGTCGGATGCCACCAACGTCGCCAGTTCGATCCGGCGCGACGGCGACGACTACGTCATCAACGGCCGCAAGTGGTACACCACCGGCGCCACCGATCCGCGCTGCAAGATCGTCATCTTCATGGGGCAGACCGATCCCGACAATCCGGACCGGCACAAGCGCCAGTCGATGATCCTGGTGCCGAAGGACACGCCCGGCGTCTCCGTGATCCGCTCGCTGCCGGTGCTCGGCTTCTATGGCGTGCCGGATCGTGCCTCCGAAGTGATCTTCGATAACGTGCGCGTGCCGGCAACGAACATGCTGCTGGGCGAGGGGCGCGGCTTCGAGATCGCGCAGGGCCGGCTCGGACCCGGCCGCATCCATCACTGCATGCGGCTGATCGGTCTGTCGGAGCGCGTACTGGAGCGCATGTGCCGCCGTGCCATGAATCGCGTTGCGTTCGGCAAACCGCTCGCCGAACAGACGGTGACATTGGAGCGGGTGGCGGAAGCGCGCATGAAGATCGAGCAGGCCCGCCTGCTCACGCTCAAGGCCGCCTACATGATGGACACCGTCGGCAACAAGGCGGCGCGGCAGGAAATCGCGATGATCAAGGTGGTCGCGCCCATCATGGCGCAGTCCATCGTCGACTGGGCGATCCAGGCGTTCGGCGGCGGCGGCACCAGCAACGATCACTTCCTCGCCGCCGCGCTGGCGACCACGCGGCTGTTGCGGCTGGCGGACGGGCCGGACGAAGTTCATCGCAACCAGATCGGAAAACTCGAACTGCGGCGTTGGCTGAACACCGATCCGGCGCGTACCGGCGGCAGCGGCGATCAGTTGTCGCCCGCCGAATCCGCGGCATGGTCGGCGGGCGGGCTTTGGCCGCGCCCAAAGGACTTTCGCTGACGGATGCGTCTGCGGGATCGCGCCGGTGTGCGTCTCAATCCGGGACGAACACCAGCAGCGCACCGTTGCTCGACGCCGGCGCCACGCATAACGCATCGCCGCTACGCGTTCCCGCCGCGCCGATGACCTTTTCGGTCGCGGCGAGATCGCCGCTCTCCAGCACGAGACCCGCACCGCCGCGTTCCGGCAGTCCGGCCAGCGCCACCCCGGGATATCGTTTGGCCAATTGATCCCTGGTCAGGAAAACGAAATCGGCGCGCTCGCCACCCGACGGAACGGCGACCGCGCCATCGGCGTCCGCGCGCACCGGGCGATCGATCATCTTGCCGAGATGGGCGGCATCCTTCGCCGGCTCAGCGGTAACGATCAGCGCTTGCCGCAGCCGCTTCGCGCCGTTGGCGTGCTTCATCAACTCCGGAATCCAGACGGTGTCGCGGGTCTTGTGCTGGCAGGCGAAGATACGCAGGCCGCCCGGCGCTTCCTCCACCGGCCACTGGAAAATCCGGAACTTCGCCGCCGAAAGACTGCCGTCAGGCATCGTCACGGGACGTTCGAAATCGGTCGGCCCGAGCGCGGCATAGCCGTTCGCGCGAATTTCCTCGGCGCCCGCCGCGGAATCGACCGCTGTGAAGGCAATTCGTTCCACGCCTTCGCCGCGGCGCGCGAGAAACTCACGCATCGGAATGTTGTGTTCGGTCTCCTTCAGGACGCCGAGCAACTCGATGTAATCGGGATCGAGCATGATGGTATAATTACCTGACCCCATCTTCTCGCTGTGGGTGCCGCGCGGCGACAGCGTGAAGCCAAGCCGTTTCCAGTTCGCGGCGGCCTGATCGAGGTCCTTGACCGCGACGACCGCATGATCGATGCCAATGATATTTTTGAGCGCCACGGTTCTGTTT
>JBARXT010000097.1:0-21314 GCA_049647485.1 Xanthobacteraceae bacterium | reverse complement strand
GACCTGCGTCATGAAACGTCCCGCGCAGAAGTAACGGGACCCGGCATGGCGCGCCGGCGCCATGCCGGATTTACTGTCAACCGGGCGGTTTCATACCGATTTCCGCCTGTTCCGAGGATGCCCGTAGTGGAATTCGTGCTGATTACCCTGCTGAACAGCTTGAGCTACGGTCTCCTGCTATTCATGCTATCATCCGGTCTCACGTTGATTTTCGGCATGATGGGCGTTCTGAACTTCGCTCACGCAAGCTTCTATATGCTCGGTGCATATTTCGCTTACAGTATCAGCATCTGGGTCGGATTCTGGCCTGCTCTCATATTGGCGCCGGTACTCGTGGGTATCGCGGGAGCGCTGATCGAACGCTTCGGCATTCGATCAATTCACCGGTTCGGCCATATTGCGCAGCTTCTGTTCACATTTGGACTGACATATATCGTCGTTGAACTGATCCAGGTTATCTGGGGACGGTCCGCGGTTCCTTACAAGATCCCGGTGGCACTTGATGGACCCCTGTTCACAGTGTTCACGACCACGTTTCCCATCTATCGATCATTCATGATGCTTATCGCGACCGGAATGCTCGCCGCTATTTATCTGATTATCACGCGGACCCGAATCGGTCTCATCATCCAAGCCGCGCTCACTCATCCCGACACTGTGGAATCACTCGGCCACAATGTCCCCCGCGTGATGACACTGGTTTTCGGCGGTGGATGCGCGCTAGCTGGCCTTGCCGGTGTGATTGGAGGTAATGCCATGGTCACGGAGCCAAGCATGGCCGCCACGATCGGTAGCATCATCTTCGTCGTGGTCATCGTAGGCGGTCTTGGATCCGTGCCGGGAGCTTTCCTCGCTTCACTCATCATCGGCACGGTGCAAACCTACGCGGTTACGCTTGATTACTCGATAGCAGACTTACTCGACTGGTTAGGAGTCCGAGTTGGCGCAGGCTCATCCGGCCACGTCGTTACCTCTCTAACCATTTCGCAGACCGCTCCCATACTGCCTTATGTCCTGTTGATCTTGGTGCTGATCTTCCGGCCGAAGGGATTGCTCGGCAATAGAGAATCCTGAATTACGTGCGTTGGGATCGCGTTCTTATGTCCGGCTTGACGCATAGTTCAATCGAGGGAGAAACAATGATCGCCCAGCAGGGTCGAACGTTCCCGATCACGCGACGAGCGAAGGAAACGGAATGACAACCCCTTCCTCTGACGACACGACAGCATTCGCGCGTGCCCGTCATGCTGCGGTATGGTTCACGTTTGTTCTGATCCTGATCGTTGCTCCATTGATTTTCTCCGATGGCGCGTCGCTGTCCATTCTGTGCCAGATGGGAACTGCGATCATATTCGCATTGTCGTACAATATGCTGCTCGGCCAGGGGGGCATGCTCTCGTTCGGTCATGCTGTGTATTCGGGATTAGGCGCATATATTACCGCCCATGCTATCAATATCGCGACCGCCAATGCCTTCTCCATTCCGTTGCCGCTCTTTCCTCTGGTCGGCGGCCTGGCCGGCGTGGGATTCGGAATACTCTTTGGTTACGTAACGACCAAGAAGTCTGGCGTTCCATTCGCGATGATTACCTTGGGCATCGTTGAGTTGGTCTTTGCAGGTTCGCTCATGCTTCCGGGTTTCTTTGGTGGTGAGGGTGGTATTTCGATCAATCGGGTTTTCGGCGGGCCGTTGCTTGGGATTACCTATGGCCCTCAGATCGAGGTCTATTATCTGATTGCGGCCTGGTTGCTTCTTTCCACGATTGGCATGTACGCCTTCACACGCACCCCGCTCGGATACATTGTCAACGCCGTTCGTGACAATCCGGAACGGGCAGAGTTTATCGGCTACAATGCCAGAATGGTTCGCTATCTTGTGCTGATCATTTCCACGTTTTTCGCGGGAGTGTCGGGCGGACTTACCGCGATCACCTTCGAGATTGTGACGTCAGAGAATGTCAGTGCAGCCCGTTCCGGCGCGGTTCTTCTGTTCACGTTCATTGGAGGCATCGGTCATTTTTTCGGCCCCATTATCGGAGCCATAGTTGGTGTTCTGATGACTGGCGTTCTATCGGACTTCTCGAAAGCCTGGCTTCTCTATCTCGGCATTTTTTTCATTACGATGGTTCTATTCGCTCCGGGCGGAATTTCCGGCATCGCCATGCTGAATGTCGAATTGATGAAATCTCGACGATTGGGACGTGTCTGGCTTCCACTTATTCCCCTGCTCGCTGGCGGCGCTTTAGTGCTTGCCGGTTTCGTGGCAGCCATCGAGATGCTGTATGAAAGGTCATTCGGATCGGGCGGTACGGAAACAAGCCTTGCCGGCTTTATCTTCGACTTCACCTCAGTTTCAAGTTGGCTGATCGTCGCGGCATTTCTTGCCAGTGGGGGAAGCTTGTTCGCCGCTCGTCTAAAGCCCTTTGCGGCCGTTTGGGACCAAGTCAGCGCGGAGATGAAAAATGACAGGTCGGGGACAACTTGATGAGCGCATTCGTTCTCGAAATCCGGGATGTCGCCAAAAGCTTTGGTAAGATACCGATCATCACCGGCGCCAACTTGAACCTCGTGCAGGGTGAACGGTACGCGATCATCGGACCGAACGGCGCGGGAAAGTCGACGCTTTTTAATCTGATCAGTGGCCACTTTCCGGTAAGTTCCGGCGATATTTTGCTTAGGGGCCGAAGCGTCACTCGGAGCCGACCTTTTGAGATCAATCGACTTGGGCTATCTCGCAGCTTTCAGATATCCAATAATTTTTCAAATCTGTCGGTCTACAACAATCTGCGTTGCGCCGTTCTATGGTCGCTCGGTTACAAATATTCGTTCTGGCACCGCTTAGATGGCTTGAAGGACGTCAACCAACGTGCCGAACAATTGCTTGAGAAGATCGGTCTCAAACGACGCAAGCATAGAACAGCAGGCCTTCTGACCTATGCTGAGCAACGTGCGCTCGAGATTGGTGTCACCATCGCCAGCGGCGCTGATGTGATTCTTCTGGATGAGCCGACAGCCGGGATGAGCCGTTCCGAAACTGAGGCCGCGGTGGAGATGATACGCGACGTAACTGTCGGCAAGACATTATTGATGGTCGAGCACGACATGAATGTCGTATTTGGCTTGGCAGACAAGGTCGCGGTGCTTGTTTATGGTCGCGTCATTGCATGCGATACGCCGATGGCCATCCGCAATAACCGCGAAGTTCAGGAGGCCTATCTAGGGACGAACCGGAAAGCCGGTGGGGTGAGATAGATGCCTTTCCTCCAAATCGATAATCTGCACGCATTTTACGGCAAGAGCCACGTATTGAATGGGGTTTGTCTCAATGTCAGAGAAGGCGAAATCGTCTCTCTTCTCGGCCGCAACGGAGTCGGTCGCTCGACGCTCGTCAAGGCAGTGATGGGTCAGGTCGACATTGAAGGGTCCATCAAATTTAAGGGCGAGGAGATTTCGGGTCTCAAGCCGTTTGAGATTGCTCATAAAGGGCTCGGCTACGTACCGGAAGCTCGTAACGTCTTCCCGACGCTGACCGTTGAGCAAAATCTCCTATTGGGCCTGAAAGGAAACCGTCCCTCCCGGTGGAATTTCGACGATATGTACCGCATGTTTCCTCGACTGAAGGAACGCGCTTACGTTGCCGCTGGCGTTCTATCCGGCGGCGAACAGCAAATGCTTACTCTGTGCCGCACTCTGATGGGTGATCCGGACCTTATCATGATCGATGAGCCCACCGAGGGTTTGGCGCCAAAGATTGTCGATCTGATTGCGGAGTACCTGAAGGTGCTGCAACAGCGCGGCGTCTCGGTGCTTTTAATCGAGCAGAAGCAAACCGTCGCTCTCGAAATTTCCCAACGCGTCTACATCATGGGTCATGGCGCGATTGTCTTCGCGGGAACGCCGCAAGAGTTGGAAGCGAACCTCAATATTCAGCGGGAGTGGCTGGAAGTATAATCCATCAGCGAGAAACGGCTTGGCGGGCCGTCAATGTTTCGGCGACAACAGCGGGAAGCCAGATCTCACGACAAGGCGAGACATCGACAACGCGGTACGAACGATCGGGAGTAGCGACGTGCAAAGCAGGAGTTCGAAAGTTCCCCAACCGGACGAATGTGTCCTTGGTCCATTGCTGGAGGATCGCGTTCGTCAACAAGGCGACAAGGTCTTTGCCGTCTTCGCCGATGGTCGAGAGTGGACCTATCGTCAGACTCTAGAGGAGACGTGCAAGGTGGCGGACGGCCTCCACTCGCTCGGCGTTGTTCCACAAGATCGGGTCGTAGTATGGCTGCCGAATGGCTCGGATCATCTCCGGGTGTGGTTTGGAGTGAACTACATCGGAGCAGTTTATGTTCCGCTTAACATCGCCTATCGTGGCGGGATTCTTGAGCACGTCATCAGAAATGCGCGTGCGGAAACGATCGTTGCTCATCGCGATCTTGTCCCGCGTCTCGCCGAAATTGATCTTCGTGGCGTGAAGCGGGTGATTGTTTTGGGCGGCGATCCGATCGACATCGCGAACATAAGTGTTTTGGATGCGGGGGTATTCGACATCGAACCGCTGAATACCGCGCCGGCTGTGGTCGCGCCTTGGGATACCCAGATGATTATCTACACCTCGGGTACGACGGGGCCGTCCAAGGGCGTCTTGACATCATATGTTCACACGCATGCCGCGGCCGAATCGTTCTCTTACATGGATCATTCGGATCGGCAACTGATCCATCTTCCGATGTTCCATGTCGGTGGATCCAGTCTCTCATATGCCTCTTTGGTCAACGGAGGGTCCGTCGCGATCGTGGGGTCTTTCGAGACCAAATTTTTTTGGGACATGGTTCGGAAGACCCAATCGACGACCGCAGTTCTCCTCGGCGTCATGACACCATTTCTTCTAAAGGAGCCTGCCTCCGCTAACGACCGGAATCATTCTCTGCGCACAGCTCTGATGATTCCGCTCACAGGAGATTCGGCAGAATTCTCGCAGCGCTTTGGCTGCGATATCTATACCGGCTTCAACATGACCGAAGTTTCATTGCCGTTTCTTTCTGAAAAGAATCCGACGGTTGTCGGGACGTGTGGCCGCCCCCGCGACGGCGTCGAGGTCCGTTTGGTGGATGACTTCGACTGCGAGGTCCCTACTGGATCGGTGGGTGAACTCATCATTCGCACCGCGCGCCCCTGGGCTATGAATCACGGCTATAATAGCGACTTTGAGGCGACCGCAAATGCCTGGAGAAACGGATGGTTTCATACTGGTGATGCATTCAAACGAGATGCAAACGACAACTTTTTCTTTGTCGATCGAAAGAAGGACGCTATTCGCAGGCGCGGGGAAAATGTTTCCTCGTTTGAAGTCGAGACGGAACTCAATTCACATCCCGCGATTCGCGAATCCGCTGCTGTCGCAGTGCCGGGCGAGTTTTCGGAGGACGAAGTCCTGGCTGTCGTTTCATTGGTGGAAGGAAAACAACTGTCCCCTTCGGCACTCATAGAGTTTCTTATCCCCCGGATGGCTCATTTCATGGTGCCGCGGTATGTCCGGATGATGAAGGAGCTTCCCCGAACGCCAACACAAAAAATCGAGAAATACCTACTTCGGCGCGACGGCGTCACAAGTGACACCTGGGATCGGGTCGCGGCGGGTATTCACGTCAAGCGAACTCGCATCAGAACATAAGCGCCTGCAAGTTTTCCAGAACAATCTTGAACTCCTCCTCATCATCATCGTTCCGTCGGCGCCATCGACCAATCTCAACAACCTCCAGCCGTTCAAGCCGAGCAGTGAGCTGTCGTGAAAAATCGAGCGACAGGTCAGGTCAACCGAGAATGAATGGGTTCGCGCGATTAGGTTTGGTCGTTATCCAAACACTTTTAGCCTGAAGATAATCCTTAATCGCTTCGACGCCACCTTCACGCCCCAAGCCGCTTCGCTTATACCCGCCGAACTGTGTTGTGAAACTCGTCGAGCGGTAATTGTTCACCCAGATGGTACCAGCTCGTAACTTATTCACGCAACTCAGCGCTCGATGCAGATCCCGCGTCCAGAGCCCAGCTGCTAGACCGAACTCCGTATCATTCGCGATTGCGATGGCTTCAGCTGAGCTGCTGCCGGTTTGATGGACACCGAGATTGGGTGTTTCATGAAGCCGGAGGTTGCCATGCAGAGACGGAAGTTCGGTCGGGAGTTCAAGCTTGAGGCGGTGAAGCTGGTCAGAGCGCGCGGGGTCTCGGTGGCGCAAGCTGCACGTGATCTGGACGTGCACGAGAACGTGCTTCGCAAATGGGTGCGGGAGTTCGGCGCCGATCCGATGCAGGCCTTTCCAGGCCACGGACAAATGAAGCCCGAACAGCAGGAGATCGAGCGTCTGCGGCGCGAGGTCACCAAGCTGAAGGCCGAGAGGGATATCCTAAAAACGGCCGCAGCCTTCTTCGCGAAGGAAGCGACATGAAGTTCGTCTTCATTGCGAAGCACCGGAGCGTCTGGCCGGTGGCATGGCTATGCAACGCACTCGGCGTCTCCCGGTCAGGCTTCCATGCCTGGCTGAACCGCTCGCCCAGCGCCAGATCCCGCAGCGACGAAGCAATTGGCGAGCGTATCAGGGCGAGCTTCACCAGTAGCGATCGGACCTATGGGGCACGACGTGTCTGGCGGGACCTGCTGGCCGAGGGCATCGATTGCGGTCTGCACCGGGTCGAGCGCCTGATGCGCCTGCAAGCCCTGCGGGCCAGACCGCGACGACGGCGTCTGCCGCAGGACAATGGCAACCGGCAGATCGCGGTTCTCCCGTCGAACTTGCTGGACCGACAGTTCGTGGCCGAGCGGCCGAACCAGAAGTGGATTGCCGACTTCACCTACATCTGGACGGCGGAGGGCTGGCTCTATGTCTCGGCGGTGATCGATCTGTTCTCGCGACGTGTGGTCGGCTGGTCGATGAGCGCTGGAATGACGGCTCAACTCGTCGCGGATGCGCTGCTGATGGCGGTGTGGCGCCGGGGAAAACCGAATGCTCTGATGCATCACTCCGATCGTGGCAGCCAATACAGCAGCGAGCAGTTCCAGCGGCTGATGGCCGACAGCGGCATCGTATGCAGCATGAGCCGATCCGGCAACGTCTGGGACAATGCGGCGATGGAGAGCTTCTTCTCCTCGCTCAAGATCGAACGCACGGCGCGCAAGAATTATCGAACGAGGAACGAGGCCAAGGCAGATGTGTTCGACTATATCGAGCGGTTCTACAATATGACCCGACGCCATTCGACAATCGGATACGTCAGCCCGGTTGAGTTCGAACGAAAGCTGGGTTTAGCTTAACTGGCTGTCCACTAAACCGGCAGCAGCTCAAGCTTCGTCGCGAAATCTAAGAACACTTACTACTGGGCCAAACACCTCTTGTTGCGCAATACGCATATGGCTCTGAACCTCGGTAAAGATTGTCGGCGCGATGAACTGCCCCTGGCCATACTCCGGTCCAGTTAACGCATGGCCACCAAGCGTTAAGGTCGCACCCTCGCGCTTAGCTACCTCGATCATATCCAATATCTTCTTGAACTGAGGTGCAGTCGCAATTGGACCAATTTGAGTTTCCGGTCTGATTGGATCGCCGATCTTGGCATTTTTCACCACTTCGATGAAGCGCGCTAGGAAGCTGTCGTGAATGCTATCTTGAAGTAGCAGACGAGAGCCTGCCATGCACGTCTGGCCTGACGCCCCAAACACACCGGCAACAGCACCCTTTACGGCCTGTTCTAAGTCTGCATCATCAAATACGATATTTGGGGACTTACCACCCAGCTCCAGTGTGACCTTCTTGAGGCCGGGCGCCGCGATTTCATTAACTCTCTGACCACCAATGTCACCGCCAGTAAATGCAATCTTTGCGCTCAACTTGTGCCGTACGAGGGGCTCACCAACCTCCGGACCAAGCCCTGTCACCACATTGACCACGCCCTTCGGAAAGCCCGCCTCCTTGGTTAGCTTGGCAAGCTCAAGAACGGAAGCCGACGTGTATTCGGACGGCTTGATTACGATCGTATTTCCTGCAGCTAAAGCAGGTGCCATCTTCCACGCTGTGAGAGCAAGTGGCGAATTCCACGGACTTGCCCAAGCTAGTGGGGAGAATCGGTCAGGCGGATTTCATTCTCATCTCCACGACTTTTTCAAGAATTGAATTTCCTGACGCAGGCCATCAGCATCGCTCGACACAGGATGAAGCGATTCTCATGGCGAGCAGCTTGGAACGTTCTGATAGTTTGGCTTGGATGACGAGGGCGGCACAGGCCCGCCGTATTGCAGGTATGCTTTCTCCAAGCGACGCTCGATTGGCAGAGACGTACGCTGCAGAGTGCGAATACCAAGCCCGGCGCCCATCAATGGAGGGGGCGCGAACGCTTATCTCGACCAGTGCTAGGCGTGACGTAGCTATAATATCGGCTCGATGCAATTCTCCGAAACAGGCTGCGTAGTTTGTTCAATCTCGCATCGTCGCGCGGCTGCAGATCGATTGTCTTAGGGGCGCTGACGGCGAACACGGCTTAGTGCGCAAGGGCACCGGCACGGCGATTGTCGGAGATCCCAAGACCATCGCTGTTAGGCTTCGCGAGTATCAAGCGCTCGGCGTCGATACATTTATCTGTTCCGGTTATCCGCACCTTAAGGAAGCTTATCGAGTCGCTGAACTGGTCTTCCCGGAACTCGGCATTGCTCCCGGTCGTCGTCGCTACCCACGTGGCAGGTCGGCGAGTTCGCCCCCTTATCGCTGCAAGCGTCAGAATCATAGCATTAAAAGCGGACAGGATATTGGATCATGCGAAAATTCACGGCTGCGTAGCTGGTTCCATTGGCGCGCCGCCTGCAAGAGCCGCTCTGTTGGCGGAAACTGCGAAGCAATCCTGAACAGCTTTAAAGTCAGAGCATATTCGCCCGACACGGTATCTCGTGTGACATATCCTCGGCGCTCAAGCACGCCGAACATCCGGAAGATTTAGCTGATCGACCGCCCGACCCGATCCGCCAACTGCTTCTGGCTCAATCCACGGGATTCTGACGCCAGCGCTTCAAGTAGATCGAGGCCCTTCTCAAGCGCCGGCGCGCCAGGCTGAGCGGGAGATTTCATTCTGTTCATGTCGCCAAGATTGAAAATGGAACTATGACTAATCATAGCGGATTTTCCGCCAATGATTATGTCCCGCGAGATTTCAACACTTTGGCTTCGAAGGCGCGGTGGTTATCCTGATGGCAGAACGGACTACAGTCATATCGATACAGCCATGCGGCCACGCTCGACCCATAGGAGGAAGTCCTCGTCTGCCTTTAGCCGGACGGGCACGTCCGGGCCCACCTCGTCAAGCCTTTGCCTCGCGATCCCAAGCGTGGACCACACCCCGCTTGCGTAGCGTCGCCCGTTGCACCTTTCCCGTGGCGGTTTTCGGCAATTCCGACAGGAACTCGATATAGCGTGGCGCAGCAAAGCGCGGCAGAACCTCGTCCGCATGTTTGACGATGGCAATTGCATCGAGAGTTGCTCCGGGCTCGGGAACGATCGCCAGCATAAGTTCATCCTCGCCACCGGGAATATTGGAAGGGACTGCGTAGGCTGCGACCTCTCCGATCCCGGCGAGATCACCGATCGCGGCCTCGACCTCCGTCGCCGCGATATTCTCGCCCCGCCGCCGGATACAATCCTTGATCCGGTCGACAAAGGTGACGAGGCCGTCCGCGTCCATGATCGCCGCATCGCCCGTGTGAAACCACAGATTGCGCCAGGCCTCGACGCTGCGATCCGCCATGTTGTGATAGCCCGCCATGAAACCGAACGGCACCTTCGGACGAACCAGGATCTCGCCCAGTTCACCGGCCGGCATCTTCCGGTCAGTTTCCGGATCCGCGACGATCACTTCAAAATGATCTTCATGCACCCAACCGGCGGCGCCCGGGCAGGACCGCCCGACGCGTCCCCAGATCGGGATGTTCACTTCCGTCATGCCGAAACCGGAAATGACATCCTTGATCCCGAAGCGGGCGCGAAACTCGGCATCGTGGGGCGGCAGATTCGGCGCGTTGCAAATCACGCGAAGCGCGTGAGTCCGGTCGGTTTCCCGAGCGGGCTGCGCCAAGACGAAGGCCGACAGCGCACCAAGCGCATTCGTCACGGTGCAGCCATGCCGGCGAATGTCGTTGATCCATTCGGAAGCGCTGAAGCGCACCCTGATAACCGCCGGAATACCCACTTGCAGGCTCGCGCCCAATTGCATCAACAGGCCATTCGCATGAAAAAGTGGAACGCAGATGTAGAAGACGTCCTTTTCCGTCAGTTGCATCGCTTCGCGCTGCCCCACGCCGTAGAGCGTGCAATGCGCGTGCGGCATCAGCACGCCCTTGGAAGGACCGCTCGTTCCCGACGTGTACATGATGCATGCGATATCCTGGCCGGAAGGCAGCGGGCCGGCATGCGGCGGCGCGTTGCGCCAGTCGTCCCACGATACGAATTCGCGATCGGCGCCGGCGGGTCGGGAGGAGTGCTCCGCGGTCATGATGCGAACAGGCGTCTCGATCTTGCCGATGACGGCGAGAACCGCATCGAGCAGGGATGGGTCGACGATGACAAGGCGCGCGCCGCAGTTCTGTAACTGGTGCTGGAGAAAGGCGCCGCTCAACTCGGTATTGAGCATCACGGCGATCGCGCCCAGCGTCGTCACGCCGAGCCAGGCGCGAACGATGTCAACGCCGTTCGGCATCATGAGTCCCACCGGCTCGCCTTGATTGATTCCGAGACTGGCGAGATAACCCGCGATCCGCCGCGCATCATCGGCGGCAGCCCCGAAGGTCAGACTGTCTCCGTCGACCGTTTTGAGCCAGACCGCGTCCGGACGGGACCGTCCCTGCTCCTGAAGCATTCGGGGCAGAACCCAGCCTTGCGTATCGGCCGACATATTCATGTGCGCGTTCTCTCTCAAAAACATTCTGTCACGACCGCCCGACAATCAGCAGATCGCGCGCCTCATCGAGGCTTGCGGGAGGACCGCTCCACGTCAGGCGTCCGCTGTCGATCAGGTGGAAATAATTCGCCAGAAGCTCCGGCACCTTGAAGTTCTGCTCGACCAGAACGACGGCGGTCCCCTGCTGATTGATCTCGGAAATCGCGGCGATAATGGCATCGACAATGATCGGCGCGAGTCCTTCGGTCGGTTCATCGAGCAGCAGATAGCGCGGATTGGCCAACAGCGATCGCGCGATCGCCAGCATTTGCTGTTCGCCGCCGGAAAGGGATGTGCCATTGGCCTTGCGCCGCTCGGCAAGCCGGGGAAACAGTCGATAGACACGTTCGCGCGTCCAATATCCCGCCGGATGCAGAACCTCGACCAGCCGTAGATTCTCTTCTGCGGTCAGATTGCTGAAGATCTGACGGTCTTCGGGGACAAGCGCGATGCCACGCCGGCTGCACACATGCGCCGGAAGACGTGTGATGATATCGCCGTCGAGCCGCCGCTCTCCGCGCGTCAAGGCATGGGCGCCTGCCAGCCCGCGCAGCAGGCTGGATTTTCCTGCCCCGTTGCGGCCGATCAGAGCCACGATATCGCCCGGCGCGACCGAGAACGATATTCCGTGCAGGGCCTGCGCCTTGCCATAGAAGACGTCGGCATCACGCAACTCAAGCATGTCCCGCGACCTCCGAGCCGAGATACAGCCGCCGCACCTCTGCGTTGTTCCAGATGGCGCTCGGCCGGTCCCGCAACAGAACTTCTCCGCCAACCATCACAACGATCTCGTCAGCGATCTTGTCGACGACGTCCATGTTGTGCTCGACCAGCAGCACGCTGCGGCCTTTCCGCACCTGCTGCAGCAGCGCCATCGTCGGCTCGATTTCGGCGTATCCGATACCCGCCAGCGGCTCGTCGAGAAGCAGGACCTTCGGATCGGGAATCAGCGCGAGACCGAGTTCGACCGCACGCTGCTTGCCATGACTGAGCATCGTGACCGGCAGATCCAGTTCGGCTTCCAGCCCGACCAGCGAGGCGACCTCGCGCGCGCGGCGATCCAGCATCGGCCACGCCGACACCGGCCGCCAGCAGGGCTGCCACCTGAATGCCCGCGATTGCGCCGCAAGCCGGAGATTCTCCAGCACCGTCATCTGATCGAAAATGTTGATGATCTGAAAGCTGCGCCCGAGGCCGGCGGCGGCACGGCGATGGACCGGCATGCGCGTGATATCGGCATCACCCAGCCTGATGCGGCCAGCCGCCAGCGACACCCGGCCGCTGATCGCATTGATCAGCGTGGTCTTCCCCGCGCCGTTGGGACCGATCAACGCCAGCGTCTGTCCCGCGGCCAGATCGAGGGAGACATTGTTGACGGCCTGAAACGCCCCGAAACGCACCGACACGTCCTGACAGGACAGCACGCAAGACGACCGAGAGCTTACCGCCGCCATAGCTTCCTCCCTAGGCCGGCGACACCTTCCGGCAGAAAAATCGTGCAGAGGATGAAGATCACGCCGAGCAGGCCGTACCAATGCTCGGTCGTCGCCGAAAGCCCTTCACGCAGCAACTCGACCAGGGTAACGCCGACGACCGGGCCGACGAGCCTGCCGCTACCGCCGAGCAACGTCATGATGACCACGTCTCCGGACATCTTCCAGCCGAGGAGCTGCGGGCTGACATACATCATCAGCGACGCCAACAGCGCCCCGGCAAGGCCGGACAAGCCGCCCGACAAGGTCAGCGCGGTCAGGCGCAACGCGCCGACATTGAAGCCCACCTGTTCGGATCGGACGGCGTTCTGGCGAACGCCCTGCAACGCCTGCCCCAACGGCGACGATTTCAGGACACCGCAAAACACCAGCGTCAGGCAAAACAGCGCAAAGATCACCCAATAGAAATTGGCCGCGTTGAAGAAATCAATTCCGAGCGCTTGTGGACGCGGCACGCCGGGCAGCCCATCCACGCCGCCCGACAGATGCCGCAACCGCGTCGTCATCACGATCGAGATCAGTTCGGCGAGCATCAGTGTCATCAGAGAGAAGTACAAACCGGACACGCGTCGCCCGACAATTCCGAAGAAAAGCGCCGTGAGGCCGCCGGCACCGATCGCGACCACGATCCCGATCGAGAACGGAAGCCCCGCGGACAGCATCGTCCACGATGCTGCGTACGCGCCCATTCCGAAAAAGGCGGCGTGGCCGAACGACAATAATCCGGTGAGACCGAAAGAGATATCGTAGCCGAGCGCGAAGATCGACCACGTCATGATCAGCGCGGCGAGATACAGCCATCCCTCATCGCCGGTGATGAACGGAGCCGCCGCAAACAGCAACGCCAGGATGCCGACGGTCAGAACCTCGGAGTGTTTCATCTGCCTCATGCGGTGCGGAGCCTTATTCCGAACAGCCCCTGCGGACGGACCAGCAACGTCACCACCAGCACCCCATATGTCGCGATATCGATCCACTCGGCGGCGTATTGCTGGCCGTAGGCCCTGGTCATGCCGATCAACAGCGCGCCGACGACAGCGCCGCGAATGTTGCCCAGCCCTCCAATGATGATGACGATGAAGCAATCGAGGATCACCGAGAATCCCATTTGAAGCTGGATCGGCAGCATGGGGCCGGCGATTGCTCCGCCGATCCCCGCCAGCGCCGTTCCGAGGGCAAAGATGGTGGTTCTCACCCGTCCGACCTCGACACCAAGCATTTCCGCCATGCCGGCGTTGTTGCTGCTCGCCCGCAGAATGAGACCAAGCCGCGTCCGTTCAATGCCGAGAAACAGCAGGGCGACCATCGCGGCTCCAAACACCACCACGAAAAGCCGATACTTCGAAATATCGCTGCCGAAGAGATGGACGCTGCCTGACAGCCCCGGAGGCGTCGCGATGCTGTGAAGCTGGAGACCCCAGATCATCCGCACCGCCTCCTCGAGAACGAGGATCAACCCGAACGTTGCAAGCAGTTGAAACTCATGCGGCCGATCGTAGATCGGGCGAAGCACGAGACGTTCGATGATCGCCCCGACCACGCCCAGCACCAGCGGCGCCACACAGAGCGCGAGCCAGAAGTTTTGCGTCGTCGCCGCCACCTGATAGGCGACATAGGCGCCGAGCATGTATACCGCGCCGTGGGCGAAGTTGATGATCCCCAACATTCCGAAAATCAACGTCAACCCCGCCGACAGCAGAAACAGCAGCATGGCGATGCTGAGGCCTATCACAAATGTAGACATTGCGGCTCCCGGAGACGGGCCACGCATGAAACGGCAAGACGGCCGCTCATGCGTGGCGGAACGACGCTAGGGACAAGGCTTGAACAGCGCGGAGGCCGGGAAGGTTTCCACCACCTTCATCGTCACCGCCGGTCCGCCTTCGGCACCGGCGACGGCCGTACCGAAAAGACCAATCTGCTCGGCCTGATTTTCACAAGACCGCATCCGCTTCACGCCCTCGACCGAATCTTCGCGAAGACTGGCACGGAAGGCATCGACCCACTTTTCCTTGTCCCAGACCTTGGTGCTCTCGACCGTATCGAGCCACCAGCTCATGCCGTCATAGGCCTCGCCGGCATACTGACTCGGAAGCTCGCCGTATTTCGCCTTGTACGCCGCCACGAACTTCTTGTTACGCGGCGTATCCTGCGTGAAGTGATAGCGAAGCGTCGAGTTGACGCCGAGCGAGCCTGCCGGGCCGATGGCCTGGCCGAGCGTCTCGTCCATCAGCATCGTTCCGATCACTTTCATCCGTTTCGGAAGGTTGATTTCGCCGCCCTGCTTCAACGCAGTCACGACGTCGCCGCCGACAACGATCAACGCAAGACCGTCCGCGCCTGATTTCACGGCCTTGTCGAGAATGATCGAATAGTCTTTCGACCCGATCGGCGCGAACTCCTCGCCGACGACATCGATCCCCTTGCTCTGCAGATCGGCCTTCAACGCCGTCCACATATCCCGGCCGACCTGATAGTCCGCGATAATGCCGTACATCTTCTTCACGGACTGGCGCTTCGCGAACTCGCCGATCATCGCGTTTTCCATCGGCACGGTATTCGAAGTGCGGAACGTGTAGCGATTGCCATCAGCGCCCGTGATCCGCTCATCCGCCGACAGCGTCACGATCAGCGGCACCTTGCGCTGCCCCGTCAGCTTCATGATCGCGAGCGTCGATCCCGACGAGACCTCGCCGAAAATGGTCTGGGCACCCTGCGCCAGCGCGCGGGTCGCCTTCTGCACGGCGACCTGGGAAGAAGTTTCAGTGTCCTCCCAAACCATCTCGATCGGCTTGCCGAGAACCTGGCCGCCACGTTCCTCGATGGCGATCGTAACACCGCGACGCATGTTTTCGCCGATGATCCCCCAGGCGCCACTCAGCGGAATGACGCCGGCAATACGAAACTTGTCCGGCGTCTGCGCCTTGGCAGACGGGACCAGTGCGCCGCCGAACAGCAGCGCCAGTAATAAACCAACCGTTGCAGGAAAATGCATCATGTTGCCTCCCATAGCTTGGTGCGAGCGTCTTTTCGCGCGATCGACCGATTTGGAATTACCACCGATTCTGCAATATATCAATATTGTTGATATAAATTGAGGAGCGTGAAATGGCCGAGATTGCCCCCCTTGCCGCGACCGGCGAGACACTCAATTCCGAACTTCAATCCCTAATCGATTTCGTTGGGTATCGGCCCAACGCCCTGTTCACGATGGCCAAGCGCCCGGGACTGCTCGACGCCGTGCTGGGACTGGTACGCGTCACCATTCGTGGCGACGGCCATCTGCCGGAAGCATTCCGGTTTCTTCTCGCCGCCGAAACAAGTCGCGTCGCCGGTTGCCGCTATAGCGCGGCCCACGCGGCTCATGCGGCCGCACATGCCGGGGCGCCGGACGACAAGATCGCCGCCTTGCCTGACTATGAACTGTCCGCGTCGTTCACCCCCGCAGAGCGCGCCGCGCTCGCGCTCGCCGGCGCCGGTGGTGATCTGACGCGTCCCGCGAAGGCGCTGTTCGCCGCCGCGAAGATGCACCATACGGAAGACCACCTCCTCGAAATACTTGGGACCATTTCACTATTTGGTTGGTTTAACCGCTGGAATTCCCTAAATGGAAGCGATCTTGAAGCTGAGCCGGCAGCTTTCGCAGAGCGCGTCCACTGGCTTCGACCCGACGAATTCTTTCGCGACAGACGCAAGGGGTAAGGACGCGAATGCTGCAAAAAACAGCCAGCCCGCGTGGTGACAAATCCTCCAACCTCGGCAAGGAGCAACCGCTCCATCGCACTCTCGAACTTGTCTTCTACGTTCACATGGAGATGGCCGATCTGGCGAATCGCGTGCTGGCGAAGCATCAGCTCGGCCGGCCCCATCATCGCGTCCTCTATTTCGTCGTGCAGCAACCCGGGATCACCGTCAACGAACTGCTGTCGATATTGCGCATCACCAACCAGGCGCTATCGCGAACAATCAATCAACTCACGCGGATGGAGCTCATTGAACAGAGGCCCGGACAGCAGGATCGTCGGCATCGCTGCAACTATCCGACTGCAAAGGGCATCCGCCTTTGCCGTCAGCTCGCCAAGTTGCAGTACGAACATATCGAGAAGAGCCTCGCCGACGTTTCCAGAAAGGATATGAAGACATTCTGGGACGTCCTGCTTCGAATGGTTCGCGATCAGGATCGTGTCTGGATCACGACGTCCGACGATTGACGGATCGTTGCTTTGCTTCGCCAGCGCCGCGATCAACGGCGCGCACTTCCACCGCGGAACCCACGCGGCCAATCAAGCGGGACGTGCGCCACTACAATGGCAGCACGCCCCACGCGACGCCGAACCTCATTTCGTCGCCACCAGATCTCCGACGATGTCCCAGGTCTTGCCGTTGAAGCGCAGCATCTGAAGGGCCTTGATGGGGCCGTGATCCTTGTCGGTCACACTGATGTTGATGCCCGGCAGCAACATCGGCACCCGCATATCATGAATCCGTTCAATCGCCTTCTTCAAGGAATCCCGCGTCAGAGCGGGACCCGCTTGCTCGAGCGCCTGATGCATCGCGTAGGCCATGCCATACGCATAGGCGTTGAGCCAATCGACCTTTGATCCCTGCGGATAGTATTTATCCATGAATGCGGTCCACGCTTTGAACTCGGGATCGTCTTGCCATTGCGGATCGGTGGGCTGTTTGACGTAAGATGACGAAAGAATGCCGACGGAATTTTCCAGACCACCGCCCGACAACACAGGATCAACGGAGTTGCTGACGCTGGGCAGAATAAACAATGGCACCCAGTTGCGCGCCCGAACCGCACGTATCGACTGCGCGGCGAACTTTGGCGTTGTTGCCGAGAGGAAGACGTTGGCGCCCGAGGCTTTCAGCGTCGAGATCTGCGACTCGATCGTCGCTTCGGTCAGTTCATACGAAATCGCCGAAACGATCAGATCGGTTTTATCGCCAAGCCCTTCCTTGAGGCCGCGAAGAATATCCTTGCCGTAGTCGTCGCTCTGATAAAGCACGCCGATCTTGGGCGATTCCACATTCTTCAGGATGTAGCGCCCATAGGCCCTGCCCTCGCTGATATAGTCGGCGTTCCAGGCGATCGTCCAAGGGAACTTGTCAGGCTGATTCCATCTGCTCGCGCCCGACGAGACGAACACCTGAGGCACCTTCTTGCCGTTGAGGTAGGCCTGCGTCGCCGAGGATGTCGGCGTACCAATGGGCATGAAGATCGCAAGAACCTCGTCGGATTCCACCAGCTTGCGGGTTTGTTCAATCGCCTTGGCCGGCGTGAAGCCGTCATCGAGGCTCAGGATTTTAACCTTGCGGCCGTGAATGCCGCCCTTCTCGTTGACCATATCAAAATAGGCGATGCCGGTTTTGGCGATGGTCGCATAGGCCGAGGCTGGTCCGCTATAAGGCGCCGTATTGCCGAGCAATATTTCCGTCGCCGTGACACCCGGCGCCTGCGCCTGCGCCGGACCGACAAGGGCGCTCAAAGCCAACAACCCTCCAAAGACTCCTGCGAATATCCTCATAGCTCACTCCCCTGATGTTTGATCTGGCGCCCGCGCGGCTACATGGCGCGAGCGATGATCTCCTTCATGATTTCGTTGGTTCCGGCATAGATGCGCTGACCGCGGATGTCGGCATAGGCGCGCGCGACGGGATATTCCCGCATGTAACCGCTGCCGCCGTGCATCTGGACGCACTGGTCGACGACGTTCGCCTCGACGTCGGTGAGCCAGTACTTGCACATCGCCGCCTCGTCGGCGGGCAGATGGCCGGCCTCGAATTTGCGAATGCACTGTTCGAGAAAGGCGCGCCCGACCGTCACCGACGTCTTCAGCTCGGCCAGCCTGAAACGCAGATGCTGGAATTCACTGATCGGCTGACCGAACGCCTTTCGTTGCCGCGTGTAGTCGCATGTGCGCTCCAGAACCGTTTCCGCGCCGGCGATCGCCGCGACACCCACCGCCAGCCGTTCGCGCGGCAATTGCGTCATCAGGTACGACAATCCCTTGCCAAGTTCGCCCAGCAGGTTGTCGGCCGGAATCCGGACGCCTTCGAAGAACAGTTCGGTGGTGTCCTGCGCGCGCTGGCCGACCTTGTCGAGGATGCGTCCACGACTGAATCCCGCGCGCTCCGCCTCAACCAGAAACAGTGATTTTTCGGCTGTTCCGTCAGCGCTTTGAGTCGTTGCCAGGACGATCACCACATCGGCGTGAAAGCCGTTGGTGATGAACGTCTTCTGGCCGTCGATGACATATTCATCACCGTCACGCCGGGCGGTCGTGCGGGTCCCCTTAAGATCGCTGCCGGCATCCGGTTCGGTCATGGCGATCGAGGTGACGGTCTCGGCGCTGGCGCAACGAGGCAGCCAATATCGCTTCTGCGCCTCGGTGCCATAGTGCAGGATGTAGGGGACGATCACTTCAGAATGCGTATAGAAGCCCGGCAACGCAAACAGCGAGCGGGTGAATTCCTCGACAATGGCGAAGGCCACCCGCATATCGGCGCCGCCGCCTCCGTATTGCTCCGGGATTGCAGGGCAGAGAAAACCAGCCGTTCCCATCTTGCGCCAGAGATCGCGGGGCACATGGCCGACGCGCTCCCAATCCGCATAATGCGGCGCGATTTCCGCGTCGATAAAGCGACGGACAGATTCGCGAACCGCCACGATGTCTTCGGCGATACAATCGTCGTTCGCTTGCGATGAGGTCATCATGGACACGGCTACGGACCTCCATAAGCACACCAGCCGCCATCGACCGGCAAGGTCACGCCGGTGATGTAGGAGGCGTCCTTCGACACCAGGAACGAGACGGCGGCAGCGATCTCGTCGGCCTGCCCCAATCGCTGCATTGGCAGTCGTTGTTCGATGCGGCTGCGATCCACGTGGACATTGGCGAACATCTCGATCGCCATCGGCGCCTCGATATAGCCGGGCGCAACACAATTGACCCGAATGCCCTTGGTGGCCCACTCGCAGGCGAGATTTCGCGTCAGATGAGCTACCGCCGCCTTCGAAACACCGTACCCGTTCGAACTCGGAATCCCACCCAAGCCGGCGACGGAGCCGATATTGACGATGGCGCCACCGGCCCGTCGCGGCAATGCGTGCCGGCCGAAAGCCCGACATGCCAGATAGGTGCCGCGAAGATTGACGTCGATCACCCGCTGCCAGTCCGCCAGTTGCTGATCCACCGTGCGGGCAATGGGCTCGGCAAGGCCGGCATTGTTGACGAGAATATCAAGCTGGCCGAGGCGCGCGACCGCATCGGCGATCATGGCATCAACACCAGCTTCGGACGAAATGTCCGCAACGAGCGCAACCGCATCGTTCGGCAATTCCGTGATCGCGGTCTGAAGCCGTGCTGCGTCGCGGTCGGCGATCGCCACACGCGCGCCATCGGCCGCAAGCCGACGGGCGATCGCCAACCCGATGCCGCCGGCCGCGCCAGTGACAAGGGCGATCTTTCCATCCAGACGCGCCGACATTTACGATGCAGCCTTGGCTGGCTTCGCGGCAGAACGCTCGCGGAAAGCCTTCACGAGCCGCTTGTGATCGTCGCTGATGTTGGTCAGCGCCTCATAGGCCAGTCCCGTATCCATCATGCCGTGCGCCAGTTGTTTCAGCGCGATGTTCACGGTCGTCTTGGTCCAGCGGATCGCCTTGGTGGCGCCGTTGGCAAGTCGGTCGGCAAACGCATCGACCTCGGCATTCAGCCTCTCCCCCGGAACGGCGTGGTTGATCAGGCCGATCTCCGCCGCTCGACGCGCGGAGATGCGGTCGCCCGTCATCAGGAATTCCTTGGCGCGCGCAAATCCGATCAGGTGCGGCCAGATCACCGCGCCGCCGTCACCGGCCACCATGCCGATCGAAACGTGAGGATCGGCGATATAGGTGTCTTCGTTGGCGAAGGAGACATCGCAAAACAGCGCGATGGTCGCGCCCAGACCGACCGCCGGTCCGTTGATCTTGGCGATCAGCGGCTTCTCACAATCGAGCATCGAAAAAATGATGGCCTTAGCTTCCGCGACGGTCTGCTCGAAGCTTTCCGGTTGATCGATCGCATCCTGCATCCAGCTTACGTCGCCGCCAGCGCAGAATGCACGGCCGGCGCCGGTCAGAACGATCACATCCGACTCGGGATCAAGCGCGGCCTCGGTAAATACTTGCGACAGTTCACGATGAAGCGTCGCATCCACCGCATTGAGTGTTGCCGCCCTGTCCATCGTCAATTCGAGAACCCGCCCCCTTCGACTGAAGCGAATGGCCTGGTATTTTTTTTGATCCATCTGATCAACCTGTTCTGTTACTTCCATGCGGAATGAGGCGCCTGCGCGCGCAATTCGGTTTTCAGGACCTTTCCCATCGGTCCGCGCGGCAACGCCGCGACAAAACTGATGCGACGCGGAATTTTGTAGTCGGCGAGCTTGTCGGCGCAGAAATCGCGCAGCTCATCGACCGTCATGCTCGCGCCCGGCTTGCGAACGACAAAAGCGTGAATATCCTCGCCGAGCTTGGGATGCGGGACGGAGATGACGGCGGCATCGACGATGTCGGGATGGCGATAAAAGACGTCCTCGACCTCCAGCGAACCGATGTTGTGGCCGCCGCGAATGATCATGTCTTTCTTGCGATCGACATGGTAAAGGAAGCCATCGCTGTCGAGGTAGCCGATATCTCCGGTTCGCAGCCAGCCATCATGGAATGTGTCTGCCGTGAGCTTCGGCTCGTCGAAGTATTCGCGCATCACGGCCGGACTGCGGACTTCGATTTCGCCTCGCATATCGGGCGGCAATATCTCCTCGGCGTCACCGACGATGCGCACGTCCGTCAGTGGCCACGGC
>JBARXT010000096.1:0-2774 GCA_049647485.1 Xanthobacteraceae bacterium | reverse complement strand
AGGTGGTGGTGGTCGGCCGCGCCATGCAGCGCGTGGTGCAGGTGGCGCGCGAGACCGGGCATCTCGACGGCGTGCAGGACTTTCGCAGCGATCAGTATTACGGGCATTTCCCGGCGGACAAGGTGCTGGCGCTGTGCACTGGCAGCCAGGGCGAACCGCGCGCGGCGCTGGCACGCATCGCTCGCGACGATCATCCGCAGGTGACGCTCAACCGGGGTGACACCGTCATCTTCTCCTCGCGCACCATTCCCGGCAACGAGAAGGCGGTCGGCGCCGTCATCAACGGGCTGATCACGCAGGGCATCGAGGTGATCACCGACCGCACCGAACTGGTGCACGTTTCCGGCCATCCGCGCCGCGACGAACTGCGCGACATGATGTCGTGGGTGCGCCCGCAACTGCTGATCCCGGTGCATGGCGAGGCGCTGCATCTGTCCGAACACGCCAAGCTCGGGCGCACGCTCGGCGTGCCGAAGGTGTTGATCTGCAAGAACGGCGATCAGGTGCGGATCGCGCCGGGCGATCCGTCGATTGTCGGAGAGGTCCCCTCTGGCAAATTGTACAAGGACGGCGCGCTGCTGGAGGACGCCAAGTCGCGCGCGGTGGTCGAGCGGCGCAAGATGGGATTTTCCGGCTGCGCCTTCATCGCCATGGCTGTCACCGAGACCGGCGACCTGGTGGACGATCCGGAGGTCGAACTGGTCGGCATCCCGGAGAAAAATGCCGCGGGCGAGATGCTCGACGATATTGCCTTCGACGCGGTAGTCTCCACCCTCGAAACGCTGCCGCGGGCGCGGCGGCGCGATCCCGATGCAATGGCGGAATCGGTACGCCGCGCGGTGCGGTCGGCCTTGTCCGAGGAATGGGGCAAGAAGCCGTTGTGTTTTGTTCACGTCCTGGTGGTTTGAACGGAGAAGTCTGATGTTGGGCCGGCTCAATCATGTCGCGATCGCGGTCAAGGATGCGGAGAAGGCCGCGAAGATCTACGGCACTGCCTTCGGCGCCGAGATTTCGGCGGCGGTGCCGCTGCCGGAGCATGGCGTCATCACCGTGTTCGCGACGCTGCCGAACACCAAGATCGAGTTCATCCAGCCGCTCGGCGACAATTCACCGATCGCGAAGTTCGTCGAGCGTAATGCCGACGGCGGCATCCATCACATTTGCTACGAGGTGCCGGACATCATTGCCGCGCGCGATACGCTGATCAAGGAAGGCGCGCGGGTGCTGGGTGACGGCGAACCGAAGATCGGCGCGCACGGCAAGCCGGTGCTGTTCCTGCATCCGAAGGATTTTTCCGGCGCGCTGGTCGAAATCGAGCAGGCGTAGCGCCATGGTCTATACCATTTCGTCGGTCCTCGCGATCTACTTCGTCCTGTGGTGGGTGGTGCTGTTTCTCACCCTGCCGTTCGGCGTCCGCAGTCAGGACGAGACGAACGAGACCATCGAGGGGACCGATCCCGGCGCCCCGGTGCGGGCGATGATGGCGCGCAAGCTGATCTGGACCACGATCATTTCGGCGATCATCTTCGCGATCGCGCTGGTGTTCTACCATCTCGGCTATCTGAACGTCGGGCGGCTGGCCGACCTGATGGGCATGTCCTCGGGGCGTCTCAAGCTGGATTGACGGCGGAGCTTTTCGGGTTCGCATTCCCGTGGCTGCGGTCGCGGGAGAGCCGGCCAATCTCAGCCGGCAAAGCGACGGGCCCAAGGGTGAAGGGCCAAAATCGAAGAGTAATGATGCGCCCAAAAAAAGGAGCAGGGACAAGCCCTGCTCGGAAAATTGTGTCGACCCTTAATTATCCCCGAAATATCAAGATTTGTCGTTGATTCGCCGGGGTAGCGCTGATTTTTCGCGCCAGGGCTCCTCCCGAGACTTGGACCACCAGACAATCCTCGTTGGGATTGCCTGAGGTGGAAACTGATAGCCGATCTGCGACGCCTTGTCACTGGTTTCAAACATTAAAGTTTGCAATCGGCCGGCACCGGGAAATTATCTTCCCGGACAACGCTGCCCACCCGCCGTTTCTCCGCTTCGGGCGGAGGGCGGCCGACCGCGTGCCGGCGAGGGAGGCATGGTCCCGGCGAGAGCGCGTTCAGACGACGTGAAACCGTGCTGTTTGTTGTCCCGCAAATAGCGCGACGTTTTCCGTGGCAATAGCCGTCTATCCAGGAACCTCGCCTCGACTCGTTCATCTGAGCGTGATAGCTGACCAACAGAAAGGCGGTTCGATCATGCAACGGCGGCTGGGGAGATTGTTTCCAATCGTCCTGCTCGCGATGCTGGTGCAGTTTCTGGCACCTATCGGTGCGTCGTGGGCGTTTGCTGCCGCAGCTTCGGACCCTCTGCACCTTGCCGGCATTTGCTCGAGCGCCTCCGACACGGCGAACGACGCCGGCAAAACAAGCCCGCATCAGACCGCGAATTCCTGCTGCACGCTCTGCTGCGTGGGGCAAGGCGTGGCACCGACGCCGGACCCGCAAGCGTCCTTCGTCAAATTGCAGCGCGACGGCGAAGCCGTCGTCTGGCGCGATCTTCGCCCTGACGTCCATGCTTCTGCCGCGCATGCCCACGCGCAGGCGCGCGCCCCTCCCGCATTTTCCTGATCGAGCGACATCGCGAGCGCCGCGCCCTGGTGGGTGGCGTCTTGGTTGATCCGTGAACGCACCGGCTGGGGCCGGATTCAGGAAATGCATCATGTCTCGTTGTTCCGCCTTGGGCGGCCGGAGCGCGCTATGCGGCGTGCTGGCGGCGGCCGCCATGACCACGTCGGCGT
>JBARXT010000095.1:0-12025 GCA_049647485.1 Xanthobacteraceae bacterium | reverse complement strand
CTCGACCAGTGCATTGAATCGCTGGTTCGAGCAGGCCGTCGCAAATAATCCTCCACCCGCGGTGTCCGGCCGTCGGCTGAAGCTGAACTACATCACCCAGACCAAGGCACGGCCGCCGAGCTTCGTGCTGTTCTGCTCGCGCGCCGACGCCGTGCCGGAATCCTATCTGCGTTATCTCACCAACAGCATTCGCGAGAATTTCGATCTTCCCGGAACGCCAATCCGCATCACGCTGCGCGAGAAGGCCAATCCGTTTGCGCACAAGCGCAAACGCTTGTCATAAAAGAAACGAGCGGCCCGGTGAGAGCCGCTCGCAATTCATAGTGATAGTTTGGCTGCCCGATTACTTCTTCAGGAGCGGGCAGGGATTGGTCTCGAGCGGCACCGCGACATCCTTCGGATCGAGTTTCGCGACCAACTTGTAGTAGTCCCACGGTCCCTTCGATTCCTCGGGCTTCTTCACCTCGAAGAGATAAGCAGGGACCATACGACGGCCATCGGCACGAATCTCGCTCTTGCCGAACAGATCGTCTTCAGCGACGGTTTCCTTCATCTTGGCGACGATTTTAGCGCCGTCATGCGAATTGCCGCCCATCGCTTCCAGCACCTTGAGATAGTGCCGAACAGCGGCGTAGACGCCGGCCTGATTCATCGAGGGACGTGCATTCTTCGAGGCTTTTTCGGAGAATCGCTTCGACCATGCGCGGGTCTTGTCGTTCAAATCCCAGTAGAAGGATTCCGTGAAGTTCAGGCCGTTGGCCGTCTTCAGGCCGAGCGAATGCACGTCGTTGATGAACAGCAGCAACGCAGCGAGCTTCTGTCCACCGGCGACGATGCCGAATTCGGCGGCCTGCTTGATGGCATTGGTGGTATCGCCGCCGGCGTTGGCCAGACCGATCACCTTCGCCTTCGACGCCTGCGCCTGCAGCAGGAACGACGAGAAGTCGGCGGTATTGATCGGGTGCTTGACGCCGCCGAGCACCTTGCCGCCGCTGGCAGTGATGACAGCGGACGTGTCTCGCTCCAGTGCATGACCGAAGGCGTAGTCCGACGTCAGGAAGAACCAGGTATCGCCGCCCGCCTTGGTCAGCGCCTTACCGGTACCGTTCGCCAGCATGTAGGTGTCGTAGGTGAACGACAGCGTGTTCGGCGAGCAGGCCTTGCCGGTCAGGTCGGCGGTCGCTGCACCGGAGTTCAGCATGATGATATTCTTCTCGCGCACCAGATTGCTGACGGCGAGCGCAACGCCAGAGTTCGGCGTGTCGGTGATCATGTCGACCTTGTCGACGTCGATCCACTGCCGCGCGACGTTGACGCCCACGTCGGGCTTGTTCTGGTGATCGCCGGCGACGACGTCGATTTTCCAACCCTTCGCGAGCAGGCCGGAATCCTCGACGGCCATCTTCGCGGCAACAACCGAATTCGGTCCACCGATGTCGGCGTAGAGGCTCGACATGTCGTTGAGCACGCCGATCTTGACAGTCTTATCCAAAGCGAAGGCTGAAGTTGTTGCGCCGAGGGCAGCCACCATGATGGCCACAGCTCCGCACCGCGTGACGATTGTCCGCATGATCTCTCCTTGGGTTCCGACGGGTATGCCGTCTTGTGCGGCTTGTCCCGACATCTTGGTGATTGACGACTGCCTTCCGCGACGGCCTCAACACCTTAAATGCTGGTGCCGGACGGTAAGCGGCTGCATCACATCACAACCACGAACCGCCGTCCATTCTGGAAATGCGCAGCGCGATCATTGGACGCGACGAAAAGTTGCCGTGACCGGTTCGGTCCGGCCGCGATCGGCGGCCTGCAAGTTTTGTGTTTAGTTGGCGCGGGACCACGTTGTCGATTTACAGATGACGCTCATGACGCAACCTGCGGTAGTGAGGGTGTCGCCGCTCAGGGTCATCTTGCCGGTATAGGTCTTGCCGTCTTCCGGGTTGAAGGCGCTGCCGCTCCAGGCGTTGTCGCCGCTGGGCTTCATGTCGAAGAAAACGCGCTGGCCGACCTTGGCCTTAGGATCGGCGCCGGGCTTCAGCCAGACGATATGGCCACAGATCGAAGCACCGCATTTGCTGAACTTGACCTTGGACGCGCCGGTGTCGCGGAGCCAGGTGCCGGACACATCGGCGGCGAATGAAGGACCGGCGATACTGGTGAAAACGAGGGCAATGACGAGGGCAAGCAGGCGGCGCATGGCGACATTCCTTTCCCGATGCGGCAAGCGGCATGACGGAACGTCGCATTGTGGCTGCGGCAATTGATGGCGACAAGATATCCTGATCGGACTGCGCAGGTTCAGTCGGCCGCCGCGACGAGAGGATCACGGAACGTCATCAGCGACCGGGACGGGTAGTGATAGAGCTTGCCGCTTTCGCTCCATTCCGGCGCGCACATCGGCACGATGAAGTCGGCGACCTGTTCGGCAGTGTCCAAGGTCATTGGGTCTTCGCCCGGAAACACCTGCGCACGCATCCGGGTACGGATCGGGCCGGGGCTGAACAGGTTGACTTTGATCGGCGTGATGGCGATCTCGGCGGCCCATACGCGCACCAGAGCATCCAGTGCCGCCTTGGAGGCGGCATAGGGGCCGAGATAGGCGTTGGCCTTGTTGGCAATGCCCGAGGTGACGAACACCGCGCGGCCGGCGTCGGATTGCCGCAACAGCGGCTCCATGCAGCGGATCAACTGGAAGTTCGCGGTGACGTTCACCGCGATCACATCGGTCCATTGCTTGAGTTCGATATGACCCAGGGGCGATGACGGCCCGGCAACGCCGGCGTTGCCGACGAGGATATCGAGCTTGCCGTGACGTTCGTGTAGTGCCGCGCCGAGCCGGGCAATGCCTTCGGAATCCGTCATGTTGAGCGGCACCAGGGTGGCGCTGCCGCCGACGGCACGGATCGCGTCGTCAAGCTCCTCGAGCCCGCCCTGGGTGCGGGCGACCGCCACGATATGCGCGCCGGCTTTGGCCAACGCCAGCGCTGTCGCGTAGCCGATTCCGCGCGAGGCGCCGGTGACGAGGGCGAGACGGGAGGCGAGGGGCTTTGTCATGGAAGGGGCGCTTTGTGCTAGGACGGGATGGACAGGAGTTTGGCGCGTTATGCCTGAATTATCTCTCGAAGCCAAAGGGCAATGGCGGCCGATGGTCGCCGCCGATCTGCCGGGTGTGCTGGCGGTGGCGGACTGCGTTCATCCAGCGTTTCCGGAGGATCGCGCCATCTTTGAAGAGCGGCTGCAGTTCTACCCGGCCGGCTGCCTTGCTTTCAGTTCGGGAGACATCCTCGGTTATGCTGTTAGCCATCCATGGCGCGCATATGATCCGCCGGCGCTGAATGCACGACTTGGCGCGTTACCCCGCAATCCGGAAACCTACTACATTCATGACGTCGCGCTTCTGCCGGAGTTGCGCGGCACCGGCGCGGCCGCACTGGTCGTGGCGCTGCTGCTGGCGCGCGCGCAGAAGGAAGCGTTCCTCACCGCCTCGTTGGTGGCCGTGAACAATTCGGCAGGCTTCTGGGAGCGTCATGGCTTTCGCAACGTCGCGTCGCAAAAGATCGTCAATGTAACACTGGCACGGAAGCTGCGGGGATATGACGAGGCGGCCGCTTTCATGGTCAGGCAGCTTTGATCAAAGCCATGTCAGCACATGATGCCTCGACGCAGATCGTGAACCTCTACGAGCGGCATGCACGCACTTTCGACCGTGAGCGCGGCAAGAACCTGTTCGAGCGCGGCTGGCTGGATCGGTTTCGCGCGGTCGCCGGTGCCGGGGCCTCCATTCTGGATATCGGATGCGGATCGGGTGAGCCGATCGCTAGCTATTTCATCGAAGCGGGGCATGACATCACCGGCATCGACTCGTCGGAGACGATGATCGCGTTGTGCCGGGAGCGCTTTCCAGCGCAATCATGGATGGTCGCCGATATGCGCCGGCTTAATCTTGGCCGTCGCTTCAACGGCATTCTGGCGTGGGACAGTTTCTTTCATCTCATCCAGGACGAGCAGAAAGCGATGTTCGTGGTCTTTGCTGCACATGCAGCGAATGGCGGCGCCTTGATGTTCACCAGCGGTCCGCACGCGGGGGAGGCGCTTGGTTCATATCAAGGCGAACCGCTCTACCACGCGAGCCTCGATCCCGAGGCGTATCAGCGCTTACTCGCGACACACGGTTTCGACATTGTCGACCACGTCGCAGAAGATGCGACGTGCGGAGGTCATACCGTATGGCTGGCGCGCAAAACGCGAGAAGCTACACCGTAGCCGGCAGAGTCAGGTGATCGCTGCGGACCCGATCAACTCGCTTCCGCCAGCAGAGACAACTGCCGCGGCTGCGCTTCGGTCTGGTTGAGGTCGGTGAGTGGTGTCGGATAATCGCCGGTGAAGCAGTGGTCGGTGAATTTCGGCTGCGCCGGATCGCGGCCCGGTTCGCCCATGGCGCGATAAATACCATCGACCGACAGGAAAGCCAGCGAGTCGGCGCCGATGATGGCGCGCATTTCCTCAAGGCTATGAGTTGCCGCCAGCAGACCGGAACGGTCCGGCGTATCGATGCCGTAATAGTCCGGATGAGTGATCGGCGGTGAGGCGATGCGAAAATGAACCTCGCGGGCGCCACCGTCGCGCATCATCTTGACGATCTTCTTCGAGGTCGTGCCGCGCACCAGGCTGTCGTCGATCAGCACGATGCGCTTGCCCTCGATCGCCGCGCGGTTGGCGGAATGCTTCATGCGAACGCCGAGTTCGCGCACGCTCTGCGTCGGCTGGATGAAGGTACGGCCGACATAGTGGTTGCGGATGATGCCGAGCTCATAGGGGATGCCGGCGGTCTGGCTGTAGCCAAGGGCGGCGGGCACGCCGGAATCCGGGACCGGGACCACCACATCGGCGGGGACATGGCTTTCGCGGGCGAGCTGCGCGCCCATGGCCTTGCGCACCGCGTAGACCGAACGACCACCAACTACCGAATCCGGACGCGCAAAATAGATGTACTCGAAGATGCAGGGACGCGGCGACATCGGCGGGAACGGTTTGTGGCTCTGCGCGCCGTGATCGTCAAATACGATCACCTCGCCGGGTTCGATATCGCGGACGTATTTCGCGCCGATGATGTCGAGGGCGCAGGTCTCCGACGCCAGGATCGGGCTGCCGTCCAGTTCGCCCAGCACCAGCGGGCGGATGCCGAGCGGATCGCGTGCGCCGATCAGCTTCTTGTTGGTGAGCGAGACCAGCGCGTAGGCGCCTTCGATGGTTCGCAAGGCTTCGATATATCGATCAATGAAGCGATTGCGCTGCGAGTGCGCGACGAGATGCAGGATCACTTCGGTATCGGTGGTCGACTGCATCATGGCGCCGCCACGGACCAGCTCTCGACGCAGCGTCAGGCCATTGGTGAGGTTGCCGTTGTGAGCAACGGCAAAGCCGCCCGCGTTGAGTTCGGCGAACAGTGGCTGCACGTTGCGGAGGATGGTTTCGCCGGTCGTGGAATAGCGGGTGTGGCCGATGGCGGCAGGGCCGGGAAGACGGTCGATCACGTCGCGACGAGAGAATGTGTCGCCGACCAGGCCAAGCCGCCGTTCGGAATGAAAACGCTCGCCGTCAAAGGAGACGATGCCGGCGGCTTCCTGCCCGCGGTGCTGCAAGGCATGCAGCCCGAGTGCTGTGATTGCGGCGGCATCGGGATGGCCGAAGACGCCGAACACGCCGCATTTCTCGCGCAGCGTATCGTCATGTTGGTGAATATCGGACGGAGGGGCGGCGGCAAGTTGCGGAAGGGTCTGCATCTCGTCCATCGCGCCTCACTTTCGAGGGACTAAAGGTCCCTTCAAGACAACTAGCGGCTTGCGGGTTTGCCGTCGATCAATTGTTTCAGGCTATCCCGCGCGGGTTTCGAGTATCCGTCGTTGGAGCCGGGATTCGCCGGTTCAGCGTCGGTTTGCTCGTCCTCGGGCTTGGTCTTCTTGAATCTCTTCAAGATGGTGTTCTCGGGGTCGTCCGGCAAGAGCGACATCAACCAATCGCCGGTCGATTGCAACATGGTTAGCGATTTGGCGTTGGAGATCCAGTCGGGCCGCTGTTTCGCCGGCACCAGCCACGCGAAGAACAGGAACGCCACCACGACGATCAGGAGACCGCGCGCCAGCCCGAACAGAAAGCCCAGGGTGCGGTCGAGCGCACCGATGCGGGAATCCAGAATCATGTCCGAGATGCGGACCGTGATGATCGACACGACAATGAGCGTGGCGATGAAGACCCCGGCGATGACGGCGATGCTGGCGAGGGTATCGCTGGCGATGTAGGTTTTCGCGGTCGGCAGCAGCTTCTGGTAGGAATACAGCGTAACCAGCGCGGCGGTGCCCCAGGCCGCGATCGACAGGATTTCGCGCATGAAGCCGCGGACCATGGCGAGCAGGCCCGAGATCAACATCACCGCGAGCAGCACAAGATCGAGGATCGTTATCGGCATCGGCTGGTCAGGTCCGCTCTCAAATCCGGAAAACCGCGAATCGGTGCGGCATGTGACAGTCTACGTGATGGCGTTGTGGGGCGTCGCCCAAACAAGTTCCCGCGCGCCGGTTGTATAGCGAGGACGGCAGCACAGGTCACGCCCGGTTTAGGACTCTTGACGGCGGAATCGAGGCGGCACGGCATTTTTCTCCGAAGCTGTGGCGCGTGTGCCGCCATTTCCATCGGCATCGCCCCCTTTTGCCGCCACGCGCGGGGTTCCGCGTGCCGCGATGTCGGCAACAAGGCTGCTCAATCCGCCGATTGCATTGAGTGAGAGTCCGGCGTCGCCGCCGCTTTCGCCGCGCGCTGATTCCGGCAGGACGGCGCGGCCGAAGCCGAGCTTGGCAGCCTCCTTGAGGCGCATTGAGGCCTGCGCCACCGGGCGTACTGCGCCGGATAGCGACACCTCGCCGAAATAGACTGCATCGGTCGGCAACGGCGCGTTGGCGAGAGAGGACACCAGCGCGGCGGCGGCGGCCAAATCTGCAGCGGGTTCTTGAATGCGCAGGCCGCCTGCGACGTTGAAATAGACGTCGTAGCCCGACAGCTTGACGCCGCAGTGCGCCTCCAGCACCGCCAGCACCATCGAGAGGCGGCTGGAATCCCAGCCGACCACGGCGCGGCGGGGGGTACCGAGCGAGGTGGGGGCGACCAGCGCCTGAAGCTCCACCAGGACCGGACGAGTGCCTTCCATCCCGGCGAACACGGCCGTTCCCGGCGAACCTAGGTCGCGTTCCGACAGGAACAGTTCCGACGGATTGGTGACCTCGCGGAGACCCAAGCCGGTCATTTCGAACACCCCGATCTCGTCGGTTGGGCCGAAACGGTTCTTGACCGAGCGCAGGATACGGAACTGCTGCGAACCTTCGCCTTCGAAGGACAGTACTGCGTCGACCATATGTTCGACCACGCGCGGGCCGGCGATCTGGCCGTCCTTAGTGACGTGGCCGACCAGGATTACGGTCGCCCCAGACTTCTTGGCGAAGCGGATCAGCGCCTGCGCCGAGGCGCGAACCTGGGTCACCGTGCCGGGGGCGGATTCCACCGTGTCGGTCCACATGGTCTGGATCGAGTCGATGACAATGAGGCGAGGAGTCTTGCCTTCAGAAAGGGTTGCGATGATATCTTCAACCGACGTCTCGGCCGCAAGCTGAACTGGCGCCTTGGCCAAACCCAACCGTGCAGCGCGCAGCCGGACCTGGGCGATGGCCTCTTCGCCGGAAATGTAGACGGTGCGGTGACCGGCGCTGGCAAGCACACTCGTCGCCTGCGTGAGCAGGGTGGATTTGCCGATGCCGGGATCGCCACCAACCAGCAGCACCGAGCCGGGCACGAACCCGCCGCCGGTGACGCGGTCGAGTTCGGCCATGCCGGTCGGCAGCCGCGGCGCGTCGCGGCTTTCCCCGGCGAGACTTTCCAGCGCGAACAGCCGTCCCTTGCGCTTGGAGCGGATGCTGGCCGGCACCGAATTGGCGCCACTGACGTCTTCCTCGACCAGCGTGTTCCACTCGCCACAGGACTCGCACTTGCCCTGCCAGCGGTTATAAGCCGCGCCGCAGTTTTGGCAGACAAAGGAAAGAGTGGCTTTGGCCATGAGTCGAGTTCGCCGGATCAGGTCGCGTGAGTCGCGTTCCAGAGCATTGATAGGCCGGCGAGCAGCATGATGCCATCCATCACCAGCCGGAACACGTTTGGATCGAGTTTGAGGACGAACCGTTTGGCGATGAAGGCGCCGAACATCAGCGACGATCCTGCGATCAGGCCTTTCAGGAACACCGCCATATCAAGCGCGCCGAAACGCTCGAACGTCACCGATTTGCTCAAATACAGTCCGAGCGAACTGGCGGCTTCAGTGGCGAGAAACGCACCCTTGGTCAGGCCGTAAAACAGGAATAGCGGAACGCTCAGCGGTCCGGTCGAAACCACGATGCCGGTCAGGTAGCCGATCACTGCGCCGCCAAGCGCAAGATGCCAGAGGGTGATGTTGATGTCGCGTTTCGCCAGCCAGTGGCGGGCCGGCACCATCGCCATCAGAAACAAACCAATGGCGATATCGACCGCGCGCGACGGCAGCACCAGCAGCGTCCGTGCCCCCAGCGCCGCTGCCGGAACGCCGGTGACCGAGTAGGCGGCGCAAGCCCGCCAGTCCACGTCGCGCCACCACGCCATGATGCGCGACAGATTGGCCATGACCGCCGCGACGGCCATAATCGGCACGGCTTCCTTTGGGCCGAACTCGTAGACCAGCACGGGGATCAGCATGATCGATGAGCCCGTGCCCACAATGCCGCTGACGGTGCCGGCAACCAGTCCGACCGCAAGGACGAAGAGATAGGCCAGCACGGTTGGTCTCCGCGATTGATGCGCTGGATCGGGACGGACGAATCTTCGGCGTCGCTGAGCAGCCTAGCCAACCCGCGGAGCGACGCGAACAGAAATCAGCGGTGCTGACGTTTGGTGTGAGCTATCCCGATCCTATGTCGTGTGAGCTCAGGCCGACCCGCCTTTGTAGACGCGGACATAGCGATGACCGAGGCTGGTCAGCACCTCATAGCCGATCGTGCCGAAGTGGTGGCCGAGTTCGTCCACCGTAATGCCGTCGCCGAGCAGGGTTACCATATGACCCCGGCGAACGGCCTTGTCCGGCAGATCGGTGATGTCGATGGCGATCAGGTCCATCGAGATACGGCCGGCGATCGGACAACGTTTGCCGGCGACGATCACATCGGCGCTCCGCGTGCCGTCGGTGTTGCCGGCGGTGCGGAAATAGCCATCAGCATAGCCGGTGGAAACGATAGCCAGCCGTGTCGGTCGCCGCGCCGTCCAGGTGGCGCCATAGCCGACCGTGTCGCCGCGCTCGACCTCGCGGACCTGGATGATGCGTGTTTTCAGATCGACCACCGGCCGCATCGGATTGTCGGCGTCCGGCGTGGGGTTGACGCCATAGAGCGCAGCGCCCGGCCGCAGCAGATCGAACTGGAATTGCGGGCCGAGGAAACTGCCGGACGAATTGGCCAGCGATGCCGGGACGCCAGTAAATTGCTGGGCGATCTCGCGGAAGTTCGTCAGTTGCCGGGCATTGAGCGGATGCTGCGGATTTTCCGCGCAAGCGAGGTGGCTCATCACCAGCGTGATGCCGTGATCGCCGGCATGAATACGCGGTAGGATTCCATGCGCATCCTGGGGCGTGAGCCCGAGCCGGTTCATGCCGGTATCGATGTGGATCGCCGCGCCGCCGGACCAGCCGCTGCGGCGGCAGAACACGTCCCACTCGGCGAGTTCGTTGAGATCGCCGATCACCGGCTGGCAGTTGAGTTCGGCGAAGACATCGCCGCTATTCTGGAAGCAGCCGCTGAGCACGTAGATCGCGGCCGACTTGGTCGCTGCGCGCGCGGCGCGTGCTTCATCTACTGTAGCCACAAAGAAAGTCTTGCAGCCGGCGGCCGCGAGCGCGCGCACCACCGGTTCGGTGCCGCAGCCATAGGCATTGGCCTTGACCACAGCGGCACATTCGGCCGGCACGCCCTGGTTTTCCAGCTTGCGCCAGTTGGCGACGACGGCATCGAGATCGATGGTCAGGATGCCGGTCGCTGCAGCGGGAATAGTCGTATCGGAAGAGGGCGGCGCCGCCGCCGGAGCGCGGGGCGCAATTTCTGAGGCGGTGTCTGAAATCTGATCCATGAGTGCCAACGCTATTCCTTCGCGCGATGCGTTGCGCGATTCCACTATCTCAGTCCGAAGATTACGCACCGCCCGGCATCGTTTCAAATTCTGGCTTATATGCGATCGGGCAAACTGCTGTCGCGAGCAAGATCGCTGAACCGGGTGAACTGACCTTCGAAGTGCAGTTCGACCGTTCCTGTGGGACCATGACGCTGCTTGCCGATGATCACTTCGGCCTTGCCATGGGCGAGGTCCATTTCGGTCTGCCATTTTTCGTGCTCGGGCGTGCCGGGGCGCGGCTCCTTGTTCTGCAGATAATATTCCTCGCGATAGACGAAGATCACCACGTCGGCGTCCTGCTCGATCGAGCCGGATTCACGAAGGTCGGCGAGTTGCGGGCGCTTGTCGTCGCGGTTCTCGACCTGACGCGACAATTGCGACAGCGCGACGATCGGGACGTTCAATTCCTTGGCCAGCGCCTTCAGGCTGGTGGTGATCTCGGTGACTTCCTGCACGCGATTGTCCGAACGTCTGCCGGAGCCTTGCAGAAGCTGGATGTAGTCCACCATGATGACGTCGAGCCCTTTTTGCCGCTTCAGCCGCCGGGCGCGGGCGGTGAGCTGCGAGATCGACAGGCCGCCGGTTTCGTCGACGTAGAGCGGCAGGTGCTCGAGTTCGATGGTGTGGTCGCGAATCTTGTCGAACTCATTCTGGGTGATGCCGCCGCGGCGAATGGTGCTTGAGGCGATGCCAGTCTGCTCGGCGAGAATACGGGTGGCGAGTTGCTCGGCCGACATTTCGCAGGAGAAGAAGCCGACGATGCCGCCGTTGACGGTCTTGCGCGTTCCATCGGTTTGCAATTCGTCGCGATGCGCGCGGGCGATATTGTAGGCGATGTTGGTGGCGAGCGCGGTTTTGCCCATGCCCGGGCGCCCGGCCAGCACCAGAAGGTCGGAACGTTGCAAGCCGCCCATCTTGACGTCGAGGTCGCGCAGACCGGTGGCGATGCCGGAAAGCTTTCCATCGCGCTGATAGGCGTTCGCCGCCATATCGAGGGCGACCTTCATGGCCTGTGAAAATCGTTGGAAGCCGCCGTCGTAGCGGCCGGATTCCGCGAGTTCGTACAGCCGCCGCTCGGCGTCCTCGATCTGGTTGCGCGGTGCGAAGTCGACCGGAGCGTCGAAGGCGACGTTGACCATGTCTTCGCCGATCCGGATCAGATCGCGCCGCAAGGATAGCTCGTAGATAGTCTGGCCGTAATCCTTGGCATTGATAATGGTGGTGGCTTCGGCCGCCAACCGTGCCAAATACTGGCCGACTGTCATGCCGCCGCCGAGATCGATGTCGGCCGGGAGGAATGTCTTCAACGTAACCGGCGTCGCTACCTTGCCGGCACGGATCAGGCTGCCGGCGGTCTCGAAGATCGTCTGATGGATCGGCTCGAAGAAATGCTTCGGTTCGAGGAAGTCGGAGACGCGGTAGAACGCATCGTTGTTGATCAGAATGGCGCCCAGCACGCTCTGCTCGGCCTCGATGTTATGCGGCGCCGTCCGATACGTCGGGCTTGCGGCATCGGGAGCGAGCTTGAGAACGTTGGAATCGAGGGACGACATGATGGACGATGGTTTCTCTCAGATGTGTCGGAAGCTTGGCCGCTACTATAACAGGCCACGACCGGAAGCACCGTCTGCGCTCCCGGAAAAAGACGTCATCTGCCTTATTCACACGCTTGGCTAAAAAAACGGTGCGGAACGACTCTGCGCGATCTTACCACTTGACGTTGCCGTTGTGGTCATTCGCGACAAGCCAGATTGCCGGTTGAACCATTCGCGTTCATTCCTCGACCAATATTCCAGAG
>JBARXT010000094.1:0-4327 GCA_049647485.1 Xanthobacteraceae bacterium | reverse complement strand
GTGGTACTCGCTCGCGACGGCGTTCGTTGCTGCGGTCGGTGCCATCGCCGGCCGTCTCATGCTGCGCTACTGATGCGCCGTCAGGAATTAGGTTTCGGCGCCGTGGCTTCCTGCATCTTGTGAAAGCGGAGCACCTGCTGCGCGGTCGAAAGACGCAGCCGCTCATAGGTCAGGCGCGTCTCTTCCAGATCGGCCGACGGCGTGCCGGTCAGCTTGGCCCGCATCGCGATGATCAGTTGCACGGTCGGCCATGACAGGTCGCAGACCTTGGCGAGGATCAGGATGCCCTCGATGTGTGACTCCACCATCATGGTTTCGGCGAGCGACACCGGCACCTTGGCAAGACACGCCAGCGCGGCGTTGGTTTCGTCGAATTTGTCGGCGGAGGCGAACCTGGAGATTTCCCGCTCGTCGAGCCTGCCGTCGTCGTAGAGCAGTTGCACCAGCCCATGCGCCATCTCGGTGGCGGCGCTGATCGATTCCGGCGCGGTTGTCGCCTGCTTGGTGACGGCTGCGACCGCCGCGGAAATGTCGGCCACGCGTCCGGGGTGGGCTTCGGCGAGCCGGTCCCGGACCGAGGCCGAAGCCCTGGCGATCAGCTTGAGGAAATGATGTCGCGGGATCGACGGCCGCAACCCGAGGCAGACCGCGACGCCTTCGTCGCGCTCGGCGTGAGCTAACAGGCCGCGGTAACCATTCTCGGAAAATGTTGCACCGGGATTGCTGGCGGTGCGCTGGAGCACTTCGCCGTTGCCGCGTTCGATCAGCACGTCGGTGACGGCGCCACTGAGGCTGCGGCGGCCCGAAATCGCCAGCAGATGCGCCTGGCTCTTGCTGCGCACATTGGCAATCAGCATGTCGTCGGTCAGGCGTTCGGACTGCGCCAGCATCGGCGCGGCGACTTCGATCAGGTCATCGAACGCCAGTGTCTTTACCGTCTGTGGCGGCGCCTTCGCCACAGGAGCGAGCCGATTGGACAGCATGATCTTTGCGGAAGTTTCGATGTGCCGCATCAGGCAATGAAAGACGTCGTCGAACAGGCCGATCTGCTCGTCGGAATAATCGTCGGCGGCATGAAGAAAGAGATCGGTGACCCGGCGCAGCGTTTCCACCCGGTGCGCGACCGTGCCATGCGCCAGAGCGGTTTGCAGTTCGTCCAGCAGGTTGGTTTTCGGGGCGGGTGCCGTACTCATTCGGAACTCTGTTCTGGAGTGTCTTGTCGCGAGGAGACAATTCTGTGCCTCCTGCAGATGCGTGGCTTGAAATGCAATCAGGCGCGCGCGACCTGATTTCGTCCGGCCTCCTTGGCGACATAGAGGGCTTCATCGACGCGGGTCAGCAGCGTGTCCGGGGTTTCTGTCGGCTTTAACTCGGCGACGCCGGCTGAGATCGTCACCGCCATTCCGGGAGAAAAGGCGCTCCAGTCCAGTTCGGCGACGATCATCCGCAAACGGTCAAGAATGCTGGCGGCGGCACTCGATGATGTTTCCGGCATGATCAGCAGAAACTCCTCGCCGCCGTAGCGCCCGAACCGGTCGATGCTGCGGATGTTGGCGAACACCGTTATGGCGAAGGTTCGCAGTACCTCGTCGCCGATCGGATGACCGTGGGAGTCATTGATGCGCTTGAACCAGTCGAGATCGATCAGCGCGACCGAGCAGGGCGTATTGCTACGCTGCGCGCGGGCCACTTCGTCGTCCAGCATCCGCATGATGCAGCGCCGGTTGAAGGAGCCCGTCAGTTCGTCGAGCTCCGCCAGTTCCTCGATGCGCCGATAGGCCTCCTTGAGCTGGATGCTCTTGTTGTAGAGCGACTCTCGCAGCGAATTGCTGAAGATGCCGATGAACATGCAACGGCCGATGGTCAGCGCGAAGGCCAGCATCGTGGCGACGCGGTCGGGGAAAGTCGCAAACGGCATTCCGATCGGCTTTTCGGTTCCAAGAAACAGGAAAAGCAGACCCGCCGCCATCGTCGTCCAGACCACCGCGGTTTCGCGTGCCGAGGCCCGCAAGGAACTGAAACTGAAGACGATGAACAGGTTGCAGAGAAACAGGAAGCCGGCCTGCGGCGCCAGCCAGGCGAAGACCAGCATGATCGACAGGCCGACGACGGCCTGCGGGATCACCAGAAACGCGTCGGTGAACCATCTGCCGAGGCGGGTTTCATACAGGACGCCGAAGCCGAGCGCCGATCCGATGCCACAAGCGAGGTAAGCCGGCGCAATCTCCCATGGAATGGCGCCGGTTTGGGCGTAAACCCCCAGAAGCAGGGCGTCGATGAAGTAGCTGATGCAGACATAGCCCAGCATCTGCCGGCGGATTCTGACGTGCCGGCGCCGCGCGCCCAAACTCGAACGCCTTTCGGTGTCCGCGGGCTTCGCGGCGAACAGGCTCGATAAGGACGTTGCGGCGGTCTGCATGGCCTGGCCGTCAAATATGAATTGTCTGTTAAATCAGCGGATGGAACTTTACGGGTAAAAGCCTTTAGGTTTGGTATCTTTCAGCCGCCAGTCCAGGACTTCTGTGGCATGAATGGCCTGGCTGTCACCTTTGGCGCGGATTCGCAGGCCACATCGCCCCCTGTCATGCAATCATCGGGGCGGTTGACGTAGAATGCAGCCGCAGGTGGCAGCGAATACGAGATCCCGGCCGCCCGACTTGCGCCAATTCACGGATTTGGGGCATTTTGGTCCGATCACCCGCGTCGGTTTCTTTCGGCCCGAAAGTTTTGATCCTGCGCCTCGAACCTTCTCTCGGCTCAAGCCGACCCACCTTGCGAGATGGCCATTGAGTCCGACGCCGGAGACCACTGACGAAGCTCTGATCGCGCGAATCGCCCAAGGCGACAAAACCGCCATGCGGGTGCTGTACGGCCGCCACCACGTCCGGGTGTTTCGCTTCGGGCTTCGCCTGGTGCGGAACGAACAGCTCGCCGAGGACCTCATCAGCGAGGTATTCCTTGACGTCTGGCGGCAGGCAGGCCGGTTCGAGGGCCGGTCGGCGGTTTCCACCTGGCTGTTGGGAATTATGAGGTTCAAGGCGCTTTCGGCCTTGCGCCGCAAAACCGATGCGGAGCTGGACGACGAGACGGCGGGGTCAATTGCCGACACTGCGGACGATCCGGAAGTGACGATTCAGAAAAAGGATACCGGCGATGCCTTGCGCGCGTGCTTGACCTCACTTTCTCCAGACCACCGGGAGATCATTGACTTGGTCTACTACCACGAAAAGTCGGTGGAAGAGGTCGCCGAGATCGTCGGGATACCGGAGAACACGGTCAAGACGCGATTGTTTTATGCGCGGAAGAAACTGGCCGTCTTGCTCCAAGCCGCCGGAATCGAACGAGGCTGGCCATGAGAGCAACGAGCAACAAGATCATGGACGACGGACCGGAAGAGATCGAAGCGCTGTTGCCGTGGTATGCCGCGGGGACTTTGGATGCGAACGATGCGCGTCGTGTGGAAGACGCGCTCAAGCACGATGCCGCGCTTCAGAAGCAATATGCGGTCATCCGGGAAGAGTTTGCCGAGACGGTTGCTCTCAACGAAGAGTTGGGCGCACCGTCCTCGCGTGCCTTGCAGAAATTGATGGTGGCGATCGACGCCGAACCCGCACGCGCGGCCTCGCCGGCGGCGTCGCAGGGGCTCGGGCGCTTTGCACGGTTTTTCGCCAGCCTGTCGCCGCGCACAGTAGCGTGGTCGGCCTCGTTCGGCGCGCTGGCGCTGGTGCTGCAGGCCGGCCTGATCGGCACCATTCTGATGCGAAGCGGGCTCGAGGCATTTCAGAGTCCTGCCTATCAGCAGCATGCCGAACAGACGTCGTCGGCGGGTCCGGCGCCGGGCCCGACCGCCGCGCCATCTACGCAGGATCGCCGGACTGAGACCTCCGTGGATCTGGCCAGCCGGGAGCGGGCTATCCGGAGTGCGCCAGCACCTGTCCAGCAAGAGCCGGCGCTGCCGCGATCGCTGCAAACCGATCAGGCGCGTCCGAACAACTCGCTGGCGGCCGCTCCGCCGCCGCAGCAACAGGCCGCGAAGCGCTCCGTGACTCCTGCAAAGGAGGTGGTGGCCGCCGTGACCTTCCGTCCGGATGCCCGGATGTCGGATATTTCAGCGTTGCTTGGCAGCTACCGGGCCTCCGTGATCGGAAGCCATCGCGAGGTGTTGCAGTTGCAGTTCGAAGGCATGACGACGGCTCCCGCTCTCAACGTGATCCTTGCGGCGCTGCGCAAGGAGCGGATCGTCGCGGAAGCGACCGCGGTGCCCTGACGGCCGACCGCTCCGCGAAAGTCGCTCGCCGGTACAGTGCTGAATTGCGCCGCAGACTCA
>JBARXT010000093.1:0-6194 GCA_049647485.1 Xanthobacteraceae bacterium | reverse complement strand
GATGAAGGCCTTGGCCGACCACGAGGTCTACAGTCTGACGCCGGATCAACTCGCGAAGTGGAAGGCCGCCGCGAAGCCGCTGCACGACAGTTGGGCTGCCGACGTCAAGAAAGCTGGCGGCGATCCGGCGAAGATCGACGCCGATCTCCAGGCCGCGATCAAGAAGTTCAACGCGGGGCTGTAAGCGCGTGCCTTCGATAGGAAACGTCATGCCCGGCTTTATGCCGGGCATCCACGTCTTCGATCGACGAGGCAAAGCAAGACGTGGATGACCGGGACAAGCCCGGCCATGACGGCAACGGAACAGCGCGAAATTCTCATGACCACCAGTCAGCCCGAAGTTTCCAGCGACGGCGTCCTCACCGGTCCGCCTGAGCCTGCGTCCAAGAACTACATGGACAAATTCATCGACTCGATCGAATGGGTCGCGGCCTTCTTCGTCGGCATCGTCGCGCTGAATACCTTCGTCGCGGTGTTCATGCGCAAGTTCTTCTCGGTAACGATTCCGGACTATTACAATTTCGGCCAGTTCCTGCTGGGCATTCTGATTTTCTGGGGCATCGCCGCGACCAGCTATCGCGGCACCCACATCACCGTCGATCTGGTATGGGCCAATGCCTCGCCGAAATACCAGCGCTGGATCGACGTGTTCGCGACGCTGGTGTTGCTGTTCGTGGTGACGGTGCAGACCTATACGCTGCTCGACAAGGTCATCACCACCCGTCAGGACCACGTTCTGACGATGGATCTGCAACTGCCGATCTGGCCGTTCTACGCGGTGGCGTGGATCGGCGATGTCTCCGCCGTGCTGCTGATCGCCATTCGCACCTGGCGATTGGTGTTCCATCCGGAATTGTTGCACGAGCCTAAAATCAAGACGGCGGAGTAGGCGATCATGGAATTGAGCAACGAAGCAGTTGCCGTCATCGGATTCGTCAGCCTGTTCGTCATGATGCTGTTGCGGGTGCCGGTCGGCATGGCCATGGGCCTCGTCGGCGTCACCGGCTTCGGTTACCTCACCGGCATGGAGCCCGCGCTCAAGCTGGTGGCGCAGACCGTGATGCGCACCGTCACCGATTATTCGTTCGGCGTGATCCCGATGTTTCTGCTGATGGGCGCGTTCGTCTCGGTGTCCGGCATCAGCCGTGAACTGTTTCGCGCCGCCAACACCTTCGTCGGTCATTGGAAGGGTGGCCTCGGCATCGCCACCATCGGCGCCTGCGGCGGCTTCGCGGCGATCTCGGGATCGTCGGTCGCGACCGCCGCGACGTTCTCGGCGGTGGCCTATCCGGAAATGCGCCGCTTCGGTTATCCGCAATCGTTTTCCGCCGGTGTTATCGCGGTCGGCGGTACACTCGGCGCCATGCTGCCGCCGTCGACCGTGCTGGTGGTCTACGGCATCATCACCCAGCAGGATATTGGTAAGCTGTTCATCGCGGGCGTGGTTCCCGGTCTGCTGGCGATCACCATGCACATGATCACGATCGCCATCATCGGCGCGGTGCGGCCGGGTTTCCTGCCCGCCGGTCCGCGTAGCAGTTGGCATGATCGCGTGCTGGCGTTGCGTGACGTGTGGTCGCCGCTGGCGCTGTTCTTCTTCGTGATCGGCGGGCTCTATGGCGGCTTCTTCATTCCGACTGAGGCTGGCGCGGTCGGCGCGGTCGGCGCCTTCATCATCGGTGTCATGCGTCGCAAGCTGTCGCGCGACGGCATTCTCGAGGCGTTGTTGCAGGCGACACGCACCACCGCCGCCGTCTTCACCGTGCTCATCGGCGCGCTGTGCTTCGGATATTTCCTGACCATCACCCAGACGCCGCAGCACGTCACCGAGTTTCTTACCGGCCTCGGTATCGGCCGCTACGGCGTGCTGGCGCTGATCTTGCTGATGTATCTGGTGCTCGGCTGCCTGATGGACGCGATGGCGATGATCATCCTCACCGTGCCGATCGTGTTTCCGGTGGTGACCGCGCTTGGTTTCGATCCGATCTGGTTCGGCATCATCATCGTGATGACGGTCGAACTGGGACTGATCCACCCGCCGGTCGGCATGAACGTGTTCGTCATCAAGAGCGTGATCAAGGACGTCAGCATGTCGACGATCTTCGCCGGTGTGCTGCCGTTCGTGGCGACAGACCTCATCCGACTGGTATTGCTGATCGTGTTCCCGGTGATCGCCACCTGGTTGCCGATGCATATGATGGGATAGTGCGATGACACCGGTTCTTGCCACTAAATACGTCTTCACTGTCACCGCGCGGATCGCCGCGGTTACCTCCGCGGGCGACATCGGTTACGGCACCCGCCGCATCATTCCGATCGTCGGCGGTGAGGTGCATGGCGAGGGCATCAACGGCAAGGTGTTGCCGTTCGGCGCCGACTTCCAGATCATCCGGCCCGACGAGTTAATCGATCTCGAGGCCAAGTACGCGATCGAGACGGACGACGGCGCGGTGATTTATGTCGTCAACACCGGCATCCGCTTCGGGCCGAAGGACCTGCTTGAAAAGCTCAAGCGCAACGAACCGGTCGACCCCAGCCTGATCTATTTTCGCACCACGCCGAAGTTCGAAACCGGCAGCGAGAAATACCGCTGGCTGATGCAGCATCTGTTCGTCGGCTCCGCCGCGCGCCATGCCGACCGCGTCGTCATCGACGTGCATCAGGTGCTGTAAGCACGCGACAAACTGCAGTTCGTCATGCCCGGGCATCTACGTCTTGGTGTTCCGCAAAAGGTACAGACGTGGATGACCGGAATAAATCCGGCCATGACGGCGAGGAAATCGTGACTGGTATTGCGAGGAGTACTCGGATCGGCGCTTCGCGCCGTCCGAGCACAGGCTCCGCGACGAAACAATCCAGTCCTTGCTTCGTGGCTTTCCGGATTGCTTTGCTTCGCTCGCAATGACGGTGAGGGGACTCTTCAACGGAACGCGCACGCTTCAGTCCGAGGGGTGAACGGATTCCCCCGGTCTTCACCTTGTCTCGTTGTTGACTCCTGCCCACTCTGTTATAAGATATAACTATTCTATCAAGGACATAAATAAGCCCATGGGAAACGCCGCCGCCTCCGCTTCCATCACTGCGCCGTCGACGCTGCTGGCGCTCGAACAGCTCGGCCCGGTGCTGAGCGTCGGGCTCAATCGTCCGGCCAAGCGCAATGCGCTGAACGACGACATCATGGAGGCGATCCAGCACTGCTTTTCGCATCTGCCGGACGATGTCGGCGCGGTCGTGTTGCATGGCGCCGGCGAGCATTTTTCCGCAGGCCTCGACCTCTCCGAACTAACCGAACGCGATGCCACCGGCGGGCTGGTGCATTCCCAGATGTGGCATCGGGTGTTCGACAAGATCCAGTATTGTCGCGTGCCGGTGATCGCTGCCCTGCGCGGCGCGGTGATCGGTGGCGGTCTGGAACTCGCCTGCGCGGCGCATATCCGCGTCGCCGACGCCAGCACCTATTACGCCCTCCCGGAAGGCAGCCGCGGCATCTTCGTCGGCGGCGGCGGTTCGGTGCGGCTGCCGCGCCTGATCGGCGTGGCGCGGATGGCCGACATGATGCTGACCGGCCGGGTCTATTCCGCCAGCGAAGGCGTCGCCTGCGGGTTATCGCAATATCTCACCGATGCCGGCGCCGCCTACGCCAAGGCGCTGGAATTGGCGGCGCGGGTCGCCGAGAATGCGCCGCTGACCAACTTTGCGGTGTTGCAGGCGCTGCCAATGATCGCCGAATCGAATCCGCAGACTGGCTTGTTGATGGAATCGCTGATGGCGACGGTGGCGCAGAGCGATCAGGAAGCCAAGAAGCGAATCCGGGCGTTTCTCGACCGCAAGACCGCGAAAGTTCGCCCTGCCTGAGAGGAATGTAAGTCGAATGCCGACCCTGGCTGCTTCCAACGGGACCCAAGCTGCGGAGCGTGCGCCGCTGCGGCCGATTTCATTCGGCAGGCCTACCGTGCGCATCGAGCGCCGCGCCGACGGCACCATCTATGTCCGCCCGACCGCCACGCTGAATGATTATCCGCGCCGCCTGACCGATCGCTTGCACCATTGGGCGAAACTTGAGCCGAACCGCGTTTTCATGGCTGAGCGCTCCGCTGACGGCGGCTGGCGCACCATCACCTACGCACAACTGCTCGACGCCAGCCGGCATATTGCGTCAGCCTTGCTGACGCGTAGCTTGTCGGCCGAGCGGCCGGTGATGATCCTCTCGGGCAATTCCATCGATCACGCGCTGCTGGCGTTCGGCGCGCTTTATGCGAGGATTCCGTTCTGCCCGGTGTCGCCGGCCTATTCGCTGGTGTCGAAGGATTACGGCAAGCTCTCCTTCGTGATGAAGCTGCTGACGCCGGGGCTGGTGTTCGCCTCTGACGCCACGCAGTTCGCCGACGCGCTCGCCGCCAACGTGCCGGCCGATGTCGAGATCGTCGCGGTGCGTGGCGAGGTACCGGGCCGCGCGGTGACGCCGCTTGCCGAACTGCTGGCGACGCCGGAGCATTCGCAACTCGACGCCGTGCACGATGCCATCGGCCCCGACACCATCGCCAAATTCCTGCTGACCTCCGGCTCGACCGGCAATCCGAAGGCGGTGATCAACACGCAGCGGATGATCTGCGCCAATCAGGTGATGTTGCGCGAGACTCTGGCGTTTCTGATGGACGAGCCGCCAGTGATCGTCGATTGGCTGCCGTGGAACCACACCTTCGGCGGCAATCACAATATCGGTCTGACGCTGTTCAACGGCGGCTCGATGTATCTCGACGAGGGCAAGCCGACGCCGGATGGCATCGCGGAAACGGTGCGCAACCTGCGCGAGATTTCGCCGACCGTCTATTTCAACGTGCCGAAAGGCTATGAATCGCTGTTGCCGTATCTGCGCGACGATGCGGGCTTGCGCGAGAAGTTTTTCGGCAAGCTGCACGCGATGTTCTTCAGCGGCGCGGCGCTGTCGCCCTATGTCTGGGGCAGCCTCGACGAGATTGCCGCGCAGGTGACCGGGAAACGGGTGCCGATGCTGACCGGTCTCGGCGCCACCGAGACCGCGCCGTTCTTCATGTCGGTGACGCCGGAAACCAGCCGCTCCGGTCACATCGGTCTGCCGGTGCTCGGCAACGACGCGAAACTCATTCCCAACAACGGCAAGATCGAAGTCCGCGCCAAGGGACCGAACGTCACGCCGGGTTACTGGCGACAGCCGGATCTGACGGCAAAGGCGTTCGACGACGAAGGCTTCTACGTCATGGGCGACGCGATCCGCTTCGTCGATCCGTCGAATGTCGATGCCGGCTTCGATTTCGACGGCCGTATCTCCGAGGATTTCAAGCTCGGCAGCGGCACATGGGTCAGTGTCGGCCCGCTGCGCGCGCGCTTTGTCGCCGCCTGCGCGCCGCTGGTGCGCGACGTGGTGATCGCCGGCATCAATCGCGACGAGTTGTCGGCGCTGGTCATCCTCGATCTCGACGGCTGCCGCGTCATCAATCCGGCGTTGCCGGCGGGTGATCTTGCCGCGGCTGCGCTCGATCCGAAGGTGCGGCAGGTGTTCCGCGAGCGGTTGGCGGCGTTCGCGGCCACCGCGACCGGCTCATCCAATCGCATCGCCCGCGCGACGTTGATCGACACGCCGCTGTCGATCGATCGCGGCGAGGTTACCGACAAGGGATCGATCAACCAGCGCGCGGTGCTGGAGCATCGCGCGGCATGGATCGAAAGCCTTTATGCATCACCGCCGCCCGCTCACGTGATTTCCGTCGGGTAGGCGACGCCACTCACATCATTGGTTCACAGGAGGACGTCATGAAGTTGCAAGGTCAGGCCGCCATCGTCACCGGCGGCGCATCGGGACTGGGCGCGGCCACCGCGCGCAAGCTGGCGGCGCAGGGTGCCAAGGTCGCGGTCGCCGACCTCAATACCAAGCTGGCGGAAGAACTCGCCAAGGAGATCGGCGGCGTTGCCGTGCATTGCGACGTGGCCGATGCCGCTTCGGGCGAGGCTGCGATCGTCGCTGCCGCCAAGGCGCATGGTCCGGCGCGCGTGCTGGTGAATTGCGCCGGCATCGGCGTCGCCAAACGTGTCGTCGGCCGCGAGGGACCGCATGGCCTGGCGGATTTCGACCGCGTCATCCGCATCAACCTGATCGGCTCATTCAACATGCTGCGGCTTGCGACCTCGGAAATGTCGAAACTTGCACCGCTGGATGG
>JBARXT010000092.1:0-3776 GCA_049647485.1 Xanthobacteraceae bacterium | reverse complement strand
CGACAAGGACGTCGCCGCGCTGGAGACGCTGTGGGCCGCGCGCCGCGCCGCGCAGCAGGCGCTCGACGCGCATCGCGCCGGGATGGAGCGCGCTGCGCGCGAAGCCGACTATCTGCGTCACGCTTCGGACGAACTGAAAAAACTTGCGCCGCAGGACGGCGAGGAAACCGCGCTGGCCGAACGCCGCACCGTGATGATGCAGGGCGAGAAGATCGCCGGCGATCTGCGCGATGCGCAGGAGGCGGTCGGCGGCAACAATTCGCCGATCTCGGCGCTGGCGGCGGCGGTGCGACGATTGGAACGCCGTGCAGGCAGTTCGCCGGCGCTGGTCGAGCCGGCGGTGAAGGCGATCGACATCGCGATCAATGCGCTGGAGGAAGCCGACCAGCATCTCAACGCCGCGCTTGCGGCGGCGGATTTCGATCCTGCCGAGCTGGAGCGCATCGAGGAGCGGCTGTTCGCGCTCCGTGCCGCCGCGCGAAAGTATTCCACGCCGGTCGATGGGCTGGCGGCGCTGGCTTTGAGGTACGCGGCGGACATCGCGCTGATCGATGCCGGTGCCGAGCAGTTGCAAGGCCTGGAGAAGGCCGGCGCCGAGGCCGTGAAACGTTACGACGCCGCAGCCGCGAAGCTCTCGACGGCGCGGGCCAAATCCGCGGAGAAGCTGAACAAGGCGGTGAATACCGAACTCGCGCCGCTGAAGCTCGAGCGCGCGAAATTCATCACGCAGGTGGATTCGGATGCGGCGGCGCCGGGGCCGCAGGGCATCGACCGCGTCGAGTTCTGGGTGCAGACCAACCCCGGCACGCGGCCGGGACCGATGATGAAGGTCGCCTCCGGCGGCGAGCTGTCGCGCTTCCTGCTGGCGCTGAAAGTGGTGCTGTCGGATCGCGGCTCCGCGCCGACGCTCGTGTTCGACGAGATCGATACCGGTGTCGGCGGCGCGGTGGCGGATGCCATCGGAGCGCGGCTGGCGCGGCTCGCCGGCAAGGTGCAGGTGATGGCGGTGACCCACGCGCCGCAGGTGGCGGCCCGCGCCGACCAGCATTTGCTGATTTCCAAGGCCGCGCTCGACAAGGGCAAACGCGTCGCCACCCGCGTCGAACCGCTGGCTGACGAGCACCGCCGCGAGGAGATTGCGCGAATGCTGGCGGGTGCGGAGATCACCAAGGAAGCCCGCGCCGCGGCCGACCGGCTGCTGAAGTCGGCGGGTTAGCACGACCGCTATCCCTGTCATGCCCGGGCTTGTCCCGGGCATCCACGTCTTTAGAATCCGGATCGTCGAATTGTGGGTGGCCGGACTGGGTCACGACGGAAACAACGAATGCCCAAACCAAAATCGACCAAAGTGCTTCCTGACGTCGCGACGCTGACCAAGGCGCAGGCGAAGAAGGAATGGACCCGGCTCGCGCTGGAGATGGAGGCGCATAACGAGCGCTACTATCAGAAGGATGCGCCGACCATTTCAGACGCCGACTACGACGCGCTGCGCCGCCGTGTCGAAGCCATCGAGGCAAGGTTTCCTGAATTCGCCACACCCGGCTCGCCAACGCAGACTGTCGGCGCCGCGCCGGCGCGCGGCTTCGCCAAGGTGCAGCACGCGGTGCCGATGCTCTCCCTCGGCAATGCCTTCAGCGACGAGGAGGTGCAGGAGTTCGTCGACCGCGTGCGCCGCTTTCTGCGGCTCGACGCCGAAGAATTTCCCGCCATTGTCGCCGAGCCCAAGATCGACGGGCTGTCGCTCTCGCTGCGTTACGAGAACGGCGATCTGGTGCGCGCAGCCACGCGTGGCGACGGATTCACCGGCGAGGACGTCACCGAGAACGTGCGGACCATCAAGGACGTGCCGCATCGCCTGAAAGGCCTCAAGATTCCCTCCGCCTGCGAATTGCGCGGCGAAGTCTACATGCTGAAGCAGGACTTTCTCGCGCTCAACAAAAAGCAGGCCGAGGCGGACGACACCGTATTTGCCAATCCGCGCAACTCGGCGGCGGGTTCGTTGCGGCAGAAGGATGTGAGCATCACCGCATCGCGGCCGCTCAAATTCTTCGCCTATGCCTGGGGCGAGATGACCGATCGCCCGGCGGATACGCAGCACGGCATGTTGAAGTGGCTCAAGGATGTCGGCTTCGTCGTCAATCCGCTGATCGAGCTTTGCAAGAGCGTCGAGGAGGTTCTGGCGTTCTATCGCCGCATCGGCGAAGAGCGTGCGTCGCTCGGTTACGACATCGACGGTGTGGTCTACAAGATCGACCGGCTCGACTGGCAGGAGCGGCTCGGCTTCGTCTCGCGCTCGCCGCGCTGGGCCATCGCGCACAAGTTCGCCGCCGAGCAGGCGACCACGGTGCTGGAGAAGATCGACATTCAGGTCGGCCGCACCGGCGCGCTGACGCCGGTGGCGCGGCTCACGCCGGTGACGGTCGGCGGCGTCGTGGTACAGAACGCCACGCTGCATAACGAGGATTACATCAAGGGCATCGGCAACGACGGGCAGCCGATCCGCGACGGCATCGATATCCGCGAAGGCGATACCGTCGTCGTGCAGCGCGCCGGCGATGTGATTCCGCAGATCGTCAGCGTGGTGCTCGACAAGCGGCCGAAGACGGCGAAGCCGTATGCATTCCCGCACACATGCCCCGCCTGCGGCAGCCATGCCGTGCGTGAGAATGATGAGGTGGTGCGGCGCTGCACCGGCGCGCTGATCTGTCCGGCGCAGGCCGTGGAGCGGCTGAAGCACTTCGTCTCGCGTTTGGCTTTCGATATCGAAGGACTCGGCGAGAAACAGATCCAGCAATTCTATCAGGAGGGGCTGATCACAACGCCGGTCGATATCTTCACCTTGCAGCGGCGCGATGCCGAGGCCGCGCAAAAGCTCGCCAATCGTGAAGGCTACGGCGAAGTCTCGACGCGCAACCTGTTCGCGGCCATCGACGCGCGCCGCAAGATCGAGGTGCACCGGATGATCTTCGCGCTCGGCATTCGCCATGTCGGCGAAGGCAACGCAAAATTGCTGGCGCGACACTACGGCACCATCGACGCGTTTCGCGAGGCAATGCTGGCGGCCGCCGCTGGACTGAGCGACGACGGCAATACCTCGGAGGCCTATCAGGATCTCAACAACATCGGCGGCATCGGTGATATCGTTGCCGATGCGGTGGTCGAATTCTTCGCCGAACCGCGCAACGTCGCGGCGCTGGATTCGTTGCTGCGCGAAATCGAGGTGCTGCCGGCCGAGAAGCCGCGCCAGACCTCGCCGGTGTCCGGCAAGACGGTGGTGTTCACCGGTTCGCTGACCAAGTTCACACGTGATGAGGCGAAGGCGATGGCGGAGCGGCTCGGTGCCAAGGTCGCTGGATCGGTGTCGAAGAAAACCGATTACGTGGTAGCGGGCGAGGACGCCGGCTCCAAACTTACCAAGGCGCGCGAGTTGGGTGTCGCGGTGCTGACCGAGGACGAGTGGCTCGGGTTGATTGGGGGGTAATCATAGCCTTACAGAAGCCGTCACCCTGAGGTGGCCGCCTCCATAGCGGCCCTCGAAGGGCGACGGCGATCCTTCGAGGCTCGCGGCATTCGCCGCTCGCACCTCAGGATGACGTCGCGTTATCCCGATTACCCCGGAAAGTGATCCTCATACGGAATCGGCGCGGTGGCGGCGTCGAGCCATACGCGCGTCGCCTCGTCGAGATGCGGCCGCACCTCGTTGCGGACCCGCGCGTGATAGTCGTTGACCCACTTCACTTCCTTCTTGCTGAAGCGGCGGTCGATCAGGCGGCGGT
>JBARXT010000091.1:0-4584 GCA_049647485.1 Xanthobacteraceae bacterium | reverse complement strand
TCATCCTGAGGTGGCGATGCACTTGCATCGCCCTCGAAGGATCGCCGTCGCCCTTCGCGGCGCCACGCTTCGCGTCGCACCTCAGGGTGACGGCTTTTGATTCGATATTTCGTTGACCTACCCCGCGCTCGACTGGATGAACCGCAGATAGAAACGGATCATGTCAGCGTAGTTGGCGATGCTGAGCCGCTCGTTGGTGCCGTGGAAGCGCTTGAGGTCTTCCGACGTCGCGCGCACCGGCGAGAAGCGGAAGATGTTGTCGGTGAGCCCGGCATAGTGCCGCGAATCCGTCGCGGCGATCATCAGTCCCGGCGCGACGATGACATCCGGGAAAATCTCACGAATGGTCTGATTGAGCACGCGATAACCCGCGCTCGCTGTGCCGGTCACCGGAGGCGGATCAGTATTGCCGGGAAACGGCGCGATCGCGATCTTGTCGTTCTTCACGGTGTCGCGGACATGCGCGGTGACGCTGTCCTGCGTATCGCCCGGCAGCAGCCGGAAGTTCACCGTGGCTTCGGCGTTGCCCGGCAGCACGTTGTCCTTGTCGCCGGCGTTGAAGATGGTCAGCGCCGTGGTGGTTCGCACCATCGCGCGCGTCGGGCCGGACTTGTCGAACTCGCGCACCAAGAGCGGCTTGAACAGCCAGAGGTTCGACAGCACCACGCGGTTGAAGCCACCCATCTCCGGCGCCAGCGTATCGAACATCTCACCCACCGCGCCGCGCACCCGCGCCGGCAGGCTGTGATCCTCAAGCCGCGCCAGCGCGGCGGCCATCATTCCGATGGCGGTGTCGCGCGGCGGCATCGACGAATGTCCCGGTGTGGCGCGCGATGTCAGCACCAGCGTCGCATAACCCTTTTCCGCGACGCCGATCAGCGCCGCCGGTCTGTCGAGCCCCTTCATGATGCCGTCGGTGATCAGCAGGCCCTCGTCGAGCACGAAGTCGAGCTTGACGTCGCGCGAGGCCAGCAGCGCCGCGATGGCCTTGGCGCCGCGCTGGCCGCTCACTTCCTCGTCATGGCCGAACGCAAAGTAGATCGTTCGCTTCGGGCGGAAGCCCGCTTTCGCCATCTGCTCGGCGGCTTCCAGCATGGAATAAAGGTTGCCCTTGTCGTCCCACGAGCCGCGGCCCCAGATGAAGCCATCGGCGATGACGCCGTCGAACGGCGGTTGCTGCCAGTCCTTCTCAGTGCCGGGAGCGACCGGTACAACATCCTGATGCGCCAGCAGCGCGATCGGCTTCGCTGACGGATCCGACCCTTCCCACGTGTAGAGAAGACTGTGCCCACCCACGATCTCGCGTTTCGCCACGGCATGGAATGCGGGGAAACTCGCCGCGATATGTTCGCGCAGACCGCGCAGCGCGGCGGCATCCCGATCCGGATTGAGGAAGTTCGAGATCGTCCGGAAGCGGACCGCCTCGGCCAATCGTTTCGCCGCGCCCTGTTCGTCGACGCTCGCGCGCGGGATCGCCGCGACCTGAAGCTGCTTCGAACCAAGGCGGAAAGTGTTGACCAGCACGATGCCTGCCAACACCGCAACACCGACCAATGCGATCACAACAAGACCGCCGACCCACCTCAACAACCGCCGCATCCCTCGCCACCCCTGTTGCGGTCTTGCTGACCGGCGTTAGCCTTTCTTGGCGCGCTCGATCCCGTCGAGAATCAACCGCTGCGCATCCTCCGCGCTGCCCCAGCGCAGCACCTTGACCCATTTGCCGGGTTCAAGATCCTTGTAGTGCTCGAAGAAGTGCTGGATCTGCTGCAAGGTGATGTCCGGGAGATCGCTGTAGGTGCGGATCTTGTCGTAGCGCTGCGTCAATTTCGAGGTCGGCACCGCGATGATCTTCTCGTCGCCACCGGCTTCATCCTCCATCATCAGCACACCGACCGGACGAACCGCGATCACCGCGCCCGGCACGATCGCGCGGGTGTTGGCCACCAGCACGTCGCACGGATCGCCATCGCTCGACAGCGTGTGCGGGATGAAGCCGTAGTTTCCGGGATAGCGCATCGCCGTATAGAGGAAGCGATCCACCACCAGCGTACCGGCTTCCTTGTCCATCTCGTACTTGATGGGCTCGCCACCGACCGGCACCTCGATGATGGCGTTGACCTCATAGGGCGGGTTCGCTCCGAGGGAAATAGCGTCGATACGCATGGCAGGCTCCGTGGTTAAGGCAATCAGCGCGGGCGTCGAACAGATCGGCTGCGTCAATATATCGGCTACGTCATACGCGAACTGACGGGACGTTGTCTAAAATAACGGTGGCACCTGCCCCACCTTGATCGGCCCCAGCAACACGGCACCGTCGACGAAGCGCAGCGGGAACGATCGCGCCGGCTTGCCTTCCAGCTCCGCGGCGCTGCCAAGCGAATTGACCGCTGCGGCCAATCCAGCACCGGCGTTCTGACGAACCACCTTGCCGAGTCCCGGAATCACCCGGTCGAGCGAGCCGAGCAGGCTGTTGACATCCTGCGCCCTGACCCCGGGGGCCACGCGATCCAGCGTCGCCTGCGGCACGCCTTCCTCCAGCATCTTTTCGATGCCAAGCAGCGGAATCACCTGTGCGAGGCCTGCCACCGTCATCTGCAATTCGCCATCGAGATTGCCGCTCGGGGTCAGGCCGAGCGAGCCGGCGGCAGTCGCGATCATTCCACCCTGCTGGATGCGGGCGCGTTCGATCATGATCTTGCCGCCGGCGACCTGCATCTCGCGGAATCGCACAGGCCACGGCTTGGGCGAGAAATCCGTCAGACCAGTCAGCCGCGCGCCGATCAACGCGTCGAACGGCTGCGCCAGCACCGGATGAATGTCCTGCACGCTGCCCTGCGTCACATCCACCGCGACATCGATCACCGGCTGATCGGGCGTGGTGCTCGCGGCAAGCTGCGTATGCAATTCGGCGTGCGCCGCGCGCGCCAGCGGCACCGCGACACCGCTATTGATGCGATCGACCGCGGGTTGATCGAACACCAGCGCCACGCGCTGAGGAATGCCCGGCAGACCCGCGATGCTGCTGCGCGCCGTTTCCCAGTGGACCTGCATCGCCGGCGGCTCGCCGCGCGGCGCCAACGTCGCAGGCGCAGTGAATTCCGCGATCAGCAGACCGGGCGTGTAGATCTGCCCGATCATGAGGATCTTGCCGAGCCGGGCCGTGACCGGCGTGGCCGCCGCGCCATCGGCTGTCTGCGACATCAGCGTCACGCTGGCATCTTCGCAGGTCACTTCCAGACGGAACGGGAATCCGGCCACCGAACGCTTGGCGCAATCGTAGACGCGCCCGGCCTTGGCTTCGCGCGCGCGCCAGACATCCACCGTGTGATCGACCTGTGAAGCGGCGTAGAACCAGAACGCACTCCAGCCGATCGCGGCAATCACGACGAGGGCGGGCATCACGAACACCGGCCACAGCGAACGCTGGCGGGGAGGCTTTATCGAATCGGGCATCGGCGACCTTAACGAGATGAATCTGGCTATTTTGGACATCCGGCCGTCGTCGGAATATAGGGCTGCCACAAACGAGGCGAGCCGGTTCGACGCCGCATATCTTCCGTCTTGCACGAAGGCCGATGAACCGCAAATATCCGAACAACTTAGGTCACTTCAAGGAATTCCAGCCCCATGCAATTCGATGACGTCATCCTCGGCCGCCGGAGCATTCGCGGATACAAGCCGGACCCGGTTCCCAAGGCGCTGATCGAGGAAATCATCGGTCTGGCGATGCGCGCGCCGTCGTCGATGAACACCCAGCCGTGGAATTTTTATGTCATCACCGGCGAACCGCTCAATCGAATCCGCGCCGGCAATACCGAACGGATGGTGGCGGGCATCCCGCAGTCGCGCGAATTCCGCACCGGCCAGGGTTTCACAGGCCAACACCGCGACAGGCAGGTGGGCGTCGCCAAGCAATTGTTCGCCGCGATGGGAATCGCGCGCGACGACAAGGATATGCGGCAGGACTGGGTGCTGCGCGGCTTCCGCCAGTTCGACGCACCGGTCTGCGTCATCGTGACATACGATCGCGTGCTGGACGGCAGCGACGACACGCCGTTCGATTGCGGCGCGGTGGCGACGGCTTTGGTCAATGCCGCGTGGTCGCGCGGGCTGGGCGCCGTCATCAACAGCCAGGGCATCATGCAGTCGCCGGTGGTCCGCGAACACGCCGGGATCGCCGACGATCAGGTGATCATGAAAAGCATCGCGCTCGGGTGGCCGGATGACGACTTCCCGGCCAATGCGGTGGTGTCCGAACGAAAGTCCGTTGAGGAAGCCACGGTGTTCGTGGGGTTCGACAATTAGCAACGCGCAGTCCAGAGACGTTCCCGCCCGTGCCGACGTGACCAATCCCGCTTCAACCGAGCCGCCCGGCGGCGATCTGTGGGTGTTCGGCTACGGCTCGCTGATGTGGCGACCGGGCTTCGACTTCGAGGAACAGGTGCCCGCGCGGTTGATCGGCGCGCACCGCGCGTTGTGCGTCTATTCGTTCGATCATCGCGGCACGCCGGAACGCCCCGGACTGGTGCTCGGCCTCGACCGCGGCGGCGCATGCCGCGGCATCGCCTTCCGGGTCGCCGC
>JBARXT010000090.1:0-3349 GCA_049647485.1 Xanthobacteraceae bacterium | reverse complement strand
TCTCAAGCGGCGCATCCCAGCCCTTGGGCGGCGCGGAGACGCTGATCGCGTCGTCCGGCTGCTTTTCCGGCGTGAAGCTGGTGACGGCGAGTTTGGCGGCGGCGAGCGATTGCGGATCGAGCCGCTTGGCGACGTCGTCACGCTTGCGAGCAGCGTCGGCATCGCCCTGAGCCGCGGCGAGGCTGAACCATTTGAAGGACTCTGCGAGGTTCTGCTCAACGCCGATCCCGCGCGCGTAGAGGATGCCCAGATTGAACTGGCTGTCGGCGACGCCGCGCATCGCGGCCTTGTGGAACCAGGCGGATGCGCTGCGATAGTTCGCGCCGTTGCCACCGCCATCGGCTTCGAGCACTGCGAGGTTATGCATCGCCTTGGCGTTGCCGCGCTCGGCGGCGCTGGTGTAATAGCGCCGCGCAGTCTCGATATCCTTGGTGACGCCGGAGCCCTTTTCGTAAAGGGTCCCAAGGCGGAACATTGCTGGCACGACGCCGCCTTGCGCGGCGCGCTCGTACCACTTCGCCGCCTCCGGGAGATTTGCCGCAACGCCCTTGCCTTCGGCATAGCGCAGCGCCACCTCGTGGGCCGCTGCGGGATCGCCCTTGAGCGCGGCGGTGCGCAGCACGGGTCCGCCAATCGCATCGGGCAATTTTTCCGATGCGGGAATCGTCACCATCGTCAGTTGACCGTCACTCGCGGTCGGCGCTGTCGCAGGTTCGCTGTGCGCGGCCACGAGGCTACCGGTTTCGTCGCTGACCTGGGCAGTTGCCGGTGCTGGTGCGGTCGTTTCGGCGACCGCTGCGCCAGTGGTCGGTGCTTCGATATCAGCCTGAGCGGCAGCGCCGGCCCGGTCGTTGGCTTTCTCTGGGGTCGCGGCCGGGATATGCTGCGACTGGCGATCGAGCGGCGTCGGCGACGTCATCGACGGGGCGTCTGCCGTAGCAGGAGACGCGGTCGGCGCAGACATCTTCTTCGAAACGGCATTCTGCGCCACCGGCGTCGATTGACCGTCGAGGAAGGTCATCGCGAGCTTGAAGGTGCCGAGCACGATCACCACGATGCTGGCGCCGACCAGCAGCGCGCGAATCTTGGAGCTGATGGTGCTGCCCTTGGCCGCGGCCCGGATCGAGTCATTGAGCTTCGTCGCACGGTTCGGTTTGTCGACGGTCGTCGAAGCTGTCGCCGCGGCCTTGGCGGCGCGGCGTGCGGCGGCAATGAAGCTCGACGGATTTGCGGGCTCGTCGGCGACCGGAGCGGCGATCTCACTCAGGGCATTTTCCGATGCGGTGATGCGTTCGGACGGCGATATCGTGCGGCTCGGCGGCCGTGTACCGGGCTCAAGCGGATGATCGGGCGGCAGGTCGAGGCCGAGTGTCGTCCGCGGAGGTTCACTGCGTGTTTCGACCACCGGTGCCGTGATGGCAGCCGGCTCGATCCGCGAACTCGGCGTCAGAATATCCCGGATGGCATTTGTTTCGAGTGTAACGGACGGCTCTACAGTCGCGGCCAGCGTCGGCGGCGCGAATGGCGGCTTCTGTCCCTGCGCCGGATTGGGCAATTCCGGCCGCTTCGGCATTGGCGCGGCCGGTGGCGTCGCAACGAAGGATGACGCGGGCTGCGCGGTGCGAAGGTCGCCTTCGATGATGGTGAGGCGATCGACGACATGGCTGAGCGTGCCATGCACGGCCTCGAGCGTATCCTGCGTGGTGCGATTGGATTCCGACTGGCTATGGCGCATGTCGGACAGTTCGCGCCGGATCGTATCGACGACGCCATCGTCCATCGCAGCGCCGGCGTTCGGCGTGCTCAGGGCCGCGAAGCCGGCCTGTTGCTGCTCGAGGTGGCGCAGGATGTCCTGCAAGCCTTCCTCGACGCGGCCGAGCCCGCCGATACGATGATCGGCGGATGCTTCGAGCCGCTCCAGCAGATACGAAACGCGCTGCTCCAGATGAGCGAAGGCGGACGGGCCGTCCTGGCCGACCGGCATCCGGTCGAGCCGTTCGGACAGTGCGCGCAGAGCGCCCTCGATCTGTTCGGAGCGATCGTCGACGGTGCGTTGCGGCCTGCTTTCCAGCGATGAGGTCAGCGTGGCGATGCGCGCTTCCAGCGCGGCAAACGAATCGGAATGGATTTCGGAGCGGGCGAACTGATCGACCTTCGAGGACAGCGCCTGAACGTGTTCGCTAAGCTGCTCCAGCGCCTCGTTGGACGCGACATTGGAGACGATGCCGCGAAGCGCCGCGATGGCCTCCTCGAGCTGCTGCATCGTCCCTGGGCCCTCGCCGGTGCGGACGATAGTGTCGAGCCTCGCGCCGAGGCCCCGGATGGCGTCGTCGAAGCCAGCCAGTTGCTCGGCGGGAGTCAGCGTGCGCAGTGCGTGCCGGATGTCGCTCAAGGCGTGCTCGACGCCCGCCAGCGCCTGATCGTCGCTGCCGCTATGGCGGTTGTCATCGATGCGCTGCGCCAACAGTTTGACGTCGCGCTCGATCGATTCGATGGCTTGCCGGGGCATTGCCTCGGTGATGGCGCGGCGGATGTCCGTCAGTTCGCTGCGGAACGAGGCGATCGCTTGGTCGATTTGCGCCGGCTGATGCAGCGCTTCGATCTGGCTGGTGATTTTTGAAAGTTGTCGCTCCAGTGTCGACATCTGGTCGGACATGGCAGGCGCGTGGTCCGGCGCAACTGTCGAGGCCGCAAGCGGCGGCAGCGGAGCCGCGCGGCCGGATTCCAGCTCGCTTTGCCGGGCGAGAATTTCGGCAATGGCGGAATCGAGTGGCGATGGTCCGCCGGTCGAAGCGGTTGCGGACGTCGGTGCAACGGGACGCTCAGTCATCGGCGGGGGCCCCGGCTGGACAAACGAAGGTTGCGACTGCCGTTGTGGCGCGGCTTGCGGCTTCGGTGCGGTGATCCGCGACAACCGCTGGTCGAGCCTGGAAATTGCGTCGTTCAATTGCCGGGCGACCGGCGGCTGGTCGCGATCCGTCGGTCGCGAGATGGTCTCGATCTGGCGCGCGATCGAATCGAGCCGCTGATGAATTTCGGCGACCTCGGGGGTATTTTGCGGCGACATCGGCGGATAGGAACGCGGTCCTTGCGCTGCCGTGGCACTTGTTCCGCCGATCGATGAATTCAGCCAATCGGTGAGCGACATGCCGGCGCGGCGCGCGGCGGCCTCCGCCCTTTCGCGAACGGATGGCTCGATTTCTTCAACGCTCCATGATCCGCGCGAATTCATGCTGTGGTCCGGTGTCCGATCTGGCGCCGATTGTCGCGCCGTCTGGCTCCACGCGTCCCCGTTTGGTTAAGACAATCCCATCGGGCGGCGCTCGTCTGCCTCTGCACCGGACTTTTT
>JBARXT010000089.1:0-2355 GCA_049647485.1 Xanthobacteraceae bacterium | reverse complement strand
TGGTGGCGGAGACCGCGGCCATTCCGCGGCTGCAGGCCAGGACCGTGGCCGGGGAGGACTACGACCTGGCCGGCCACCGCGGGAAATGGGTGGTGGTCAATTTCTGGGCGACCTGGTGCGGGCCATGCCTGCAGGAAATGCCGGAACTGTCGGCACTGCACGCCATGCGCGACAACGTCGAGGTGGTCGGCCTGGCCTACGAGGACATCGAGCCGGACGACATGCGCGCCTTCCTGGAAAAGCACCCCGTGGCCTATCCGATCGTCATCCTCGACCCGTACGACCCGCCGAAGGACTTCGCCACGCCGCGCGGCCTGCCGATGACCTACCTGATCGGGCCCGATGGCAAGGTCGCCCACCAGTTCCTCGGCCCGGTCGATGCCGGCAAGATCGAGCAGGCGATCGTCGCGGCCGGCGGCAAGGTGGGCTGATCGCGGCGGCGCCCGCCCCGGTCCATTGGCCAGCGGCCATCGGCAAGGGCGCCGCTCCGCGCGGGGTGGCGCTCAGCCGGGTGCGAACGGCGGCAGTGGCTTCACCATGCCGTACTTTTCCTTCTTCGGCGCGTCCGGCAAGGGCGGCAGGTCGATCAGCGCCTCGTCCAGGCGTGTTTCCGGCAGGCGGTCGAGCAGGTCGCGGATCAGGGTCAGGCGGCCGCGCTTCTGGTCGTTGAAATCCACCAGCGTCCACGGCGCATGGTGGCTGTGGGTCGCTTCCAGCATGGCTTCGCGCGCATGGGTGTAAGCGTTGTATTCCACGCGTGACCTGAGGTCGACCGGCGACAGCTTCCAGCCCTTGAGCGGATTCTGGCGGCGCTCGGCGAAGCGCTTTTCCTGCTGCTCCTGGTCCACGCACAGCCAGTATTTGAACAGCAGGATGCCGTCATCCACCAGCAGCCGCTCGAACACCGGCGCCTGGGCCAGGAACGCGTGGTACTGGGCGTCGGTGCAGAACCCCATCACCTTTTCCACGCCGGCGCGGTTGTACCAGCTGCGGTCCATCAGCACGATCTCGCCGGCTGCCGGCAGGTGCGCGACATGGCGCTGGAAGTACCACTGCGTGCACTCGCGGTCGGTCGGTTTGGGCAGGGCGACGACGCGGCACTGGCGGGGGTTCAGGTGGCGGGCGATGTCCAGGATGGCGCCGCCCTTGCCGGCGGTATCGCGGCCCTCGAACAGCACCAGCAGGCGCTGGCCCGAGTGCTGGACCCAGCGCGCCATCGCGGTCAGTTCCAGTTGCATGGGCTCCAGCAACTGCTCGTACTGTTTGCGCTTGAGCTTGTCCATGGCGGTCTCCCTGTCCGGAAGCACGAGCCTAGCGCAGCCGGGGAGCCGGGAACCAGCGCTGCGCGGCGCCGTCGCCGCAGCGGTGGGTTGGCGGATCCGCGGCGCAGTGCCCGGCGCCTTCCGGCCGTCGCCCGGCTTTTACCCGGGCAGCGGTTTTCATGTAGTTTTGCCGGAGCGTCGGGCGCGGTGCCCGGCAATGGATCAGGAGCGGTGCGATGGGGCTTGTCCAGGCAGCAAAGGGTGCGATCGGCGGCGTGCTTGCCGACCAGTGGAAGGACTTCTTCACGGTGCCGGACGGCCTGCCGGCGACGGCGGCGCTGTTCGCCGCGGTGCCGCGCGGGAGCAACGCCGGCCGTGGGTCCAACACCAGCGCCTCGTCCAACATCATCAGCAACGGCTCGAAGATCGTCGTGCCCGAGGGCTACGGCCTGCTGTTGTTCCAGGACGGCGCCATCACCGGTTTCGTCGCCGAGCCGGGTGGCTACGAGTGGCGTTCGGACGATCCGAACTCGCAGTCGATCTTCGCCGGCGACGGCCTGGTCAGCACCTTCATCCGGCAGAGCTGGGAGCGCTTCAAGTTCGGTGGCCAGCCCGGTGCGCAGCAGGCGGCGTTCTTCGTCTCGCTGAAGGAGCTGCCGGACAACCGCTTCGGCACCCAGTCCGAGATCTACTGGGACGATGGCTTCCTCAACACCCAGGTCGGCGCGGTCACGCGCGGCACGTACACGCTGAAGATCGTCGACCCGATCCTGTTCGTGAAGAACTTCGTGCCGGCCAGCTACCTGCGTCCCGGCCAGGTGTTCGATTTCACCGACCTGGACAACGCCGCCGCCAGCCAGCTGTTCAACGAAGTGGTCGGCTCGCTCGCCCCGGCGTTCAGCCTGTACACGAACGACCCGGCCAAGGGCAACCGCATCACCAGGATCCAGCAGGACTCGGTCGGCTTCGCCAGGAGCCTGTCCGATGCGGTCGAGCAGGCCTACCAGTGGAAGTCCGATCGCGGCCTGGCCATCGTCAAGACCGCCATCGTCTCGATCGAGTACGACGCCAACACCCGCGAACTGCTCAAGAC
>JBARXT010000088.1:0-9110 GCA_049647485.1 Xanthobacteraceae bacterium | reverse complement strand
CGCGGCGCAGATTGGGGCCAAGCTCGATGCCGTCGACGACGATCTTGCCTTCCTGAAATTCCTCCAGCGCGTTGATGCAGCGGATCAGGGTCGACTTCCCCGAACCCGACGGGCCGCAAATGACGATACGTTCGCCGCGCCCGACCTCAAGATCGATGTCGCGCAAGACGTGAAAGTCACCAAACCACTTGTTGAGGCCGGCGACGGTGACGATGGGGCTGCCTGCCATGAGGAACCTCTCTATAGCGTTTTCGAGCGAAGTGGAGCCCGGTTCGCATGACGAAAACGCGTCAAAACAAGAATCTAGAGCATGATCCCGAAAAGTGGAAACCGGTTTTCGGAAAAGATCATGCTCAAACGAAAAGATAGACGACCAGTCTGATTCAACGTCGTTGAAACAGACACTAGTGCCGGCGATGGGCGTTCAGGCGACGTTCGACGAATAGCGAATAACGCGACATCGCGAAGCAACCCACGAAATAGATCAGGCCGGTGAAGGCAAATCCGGTGAACAGTGTCGTCGGCCCCGCCCATGCCGGATCGGAGAACGCCGCGCGCAGGATGCCGAGAAGATCGAACAGCGCCACGATCGACACCAGCGAAGTATCCTTGAACAGCGCGATGAAGCTGTTGACGAGACCTGGAATGACATGACGCAACGCCTGCGGCAGCACAATCAGCCGCGTCGTCTTCCAGTATGACAGGCCGAGTGCATCGGCGGCCTCTTCCTGTCCACGCGCGATCGCCTGCAAACCGCCGCGAATGACTTCCGCGTTATAGGCGCCGGCGAACAGCGCGATGCCGATCAGCACGCGCACCAGACCGTCCACCGTGAAATTGCCCGGCAGGAACAACGGCAGCATGTAGGTCGCGAAGAACAGCACCGTGATCAGGGGTACGCCGCGCCAGAACTCGATGAAGCCGATCGAGAACAACCGGATCAGCGGAATCGTCGAGCGGCGGCCCAGCGCCAGCGCGATGCCGACCGGCATCGACGCCACGATACCGGTGACCGACACCACCAGCGTCACCAGCAACCCACCCCACAGCCGCGTATCAACCACCGGCAGGCCGCCACGATCCAGTCCCATCACCTGAATGACGAGACCTATGCCGGCGAAGGTGGCGAGGCTGATCAACAAGGCGCGCCAGCCCGAACGAATTCCGCCACCGAGCAGAAACAGCGCAACGGACACGATGACGGCGGTGGCCGCAAAATCCGCCCATAGCGGTTGGCCGGAAGTGACGATCCGGTCGCGCAGCCAGTAGAGCGGGAAGCTGACATACAGCAGCCCCGTGCTGAGCCAGACGATGGCATCGCCAATCAGTGTCAGCGGCGATCCGAACCACGACTGCGACGATGCCCCGAGTTCGGCGAGCCGCGCCCCGGCATCGCCGATGCCAACGATGAAGGTGGAGACGATATGCGTCACCCCGCCGACACCGAAGCCGTTGAGGCCACCGCCATACAGCAGGAAGAAGGCCACGAACGGAAACGCGACAAAGAACAATGCCGCATTGAACGCCTTGGCCGGCAACCTAGGGATCAACAGCGGCAACAGCAACAGCGCCGCCAGCAGGAACGTGAGGTTGACCCGCCAGCGTTCCGGCTCGGGATAGAAGCCGTAGATGAATTGCGTGAACTTGGCTTGCACGAAGGGCCAGCAGGCGCCGACCGGATGCCCGGCGGTCTGCGCAAGGCAGGCGTTGCGGTCGCTCCCCGTCCATACCGCGTCGAGCAACAGGAAGCGCAAACTCGGCACGATCAGCGCAACCAACAATGCAACGCCAAGCACGGTGAGCACCGCGTTGAGCGGTGTGTTGAACAGCCGCGTCCGGAAAAAACCGACAACGCCAGTGGTCCGCACCGGTGCGCGGCGCTCGGGCGCAAGCTCGTTCCGCACGAAAGACGCTGCCTGCTCGCTCATCGGCCCAGGCTCCGGTTGACGCGGCGCCCATAGAGACCCATCGCCATGCTGGTCGCGATCGAGATCAGCAGATAGACGCCCATGGTGATGGCGATGATCTCGATGGCCTGTCCGGTCTGGCTCAGTGTCGTTCCCGCAAAGACGGAGAAAAGATCGGGATAGCCGATCGCGACCGCCAGCGAGGAATTCTTGGTGAGGTTCAGATACTGATTGGTGAGCGGGGGCAGGATCACCCGCATTGCCTGCGGCACCACGATCAAACGCAACGTCGCGCCATGCGACAGCCCGAGCGATTCCCCCGCTTCCATCTGGCCGCGCGGCACCGATTGAATGCCTGCACGGACGTTCTCGGCAATGAAGGCCGCCGTGTAGGTCGACAGAGCCAGAGTGAGCGCGACGAATTCCGGCACCACGCGCAGGCCGCCGGCGAAATTGAAGCCTTTCAGTTGCGGCACCTCGACCGAGAACGGCATGCCGAACAGCAAGATCGCGATCAGCGGCAATCCGATCAGGAGCGCCAGGACATAGGGCCAGATCGTCATCGGTTGGCCCGCGCTGAACAGCTGCCGTCGCGCGTAACCGCGCAAAGCTAAGGCCGCGATGAGCGCCACGGCAATCGCCGCGAGAAAGATCGTCAAGCCGTCCTGCGGGATCGGCTTCGGAATCACCAGGCCGCGGTTGCTGATGAAAATCTCGTCGAACAACGAAATGCTTTGCCTGGGGCCCGGCAGTGCGCCGAGCACTGCGAGATACCAGAACAGGATCTGGAACAGCAGCGGCAGGTTGCGGATCAGTTCAACGTAACCGCCGCTAATGCGCGCGATCAGCCAGTTTGGCGACAGCCGGCCGATGCCGACCGCGAAGCCGATCAGCGTCGCAAAGACGATGCCGACCGCAGCCACCACCAGCGTATTGACCAGGCCGACGAGGAAAACGCGCGCGTAGGTATCGGACTCGCTATAGGGGATCAGGCTCTGACTGACGCCGAAGCCCGCCGTCTGCGACAGGAAACCAAATCCGGACGCGATCCTCTGGTTCTGCAGGTTGGCCTTCACGTTGGCGAAGATTTCGTATCCCAGCCAGACGATCAGCGCGGCGAAGACGATCTGCAGCACCAAGCCAGTCCAGCCAGCCCGGCCGCAGAGAATGCGGCGCAGCCTGATCCCGAACTGGGTGGGCGCTTTGCGGGCTTCCGACGCCATCGAACGCGACGCGCGCGACTAGCGAATAGGTGGCGCGTACTGGATACCGCCCTTGTTCCAGAGCTGATTGAGGCCGCGCGAGATGCCAAGTTTAGAGCCCGCGCCCACGTTGCGATCGAACGACTCGCCGTAGTTGCCCACCGCCTTGACGATGCGGGTGACCCAATCCTTGGTCAGGCCGAGTTGCTCACCGAGGTTGCCGTCGGTCCCGAACATCCGTTTCAGGTCCGGCTTGTTCGATTTCGCCATTTCGTCGACGTTCTGCTGGGTGACGCCGAGTTCCTCAGCGTTAATCATCGCGAACAGGGTCCATTTGACGATATCGAACCACTGATCGTCGCCATGGCGCACGAGCGGACCGAGCGGCTCCTTCGAAATCACCTCCGGCAGAACGGCATGATCGCCCGGCGACGCCAGTTTCAACCGAATGGAATAAAGCTGCGAGATGTCCGAGGTGAAGACGTCGCAACGTCCACTCTCGTAGGCCTTGACGGTTTCGTCGGCGGTCCCGAAGGCAATCAGTTCGTATTTCATATGATTGCCGTTGAAATAATCGCTGACGTTTTGCTCGTTGGTGGTGCCGGTCTGCACGCAGATCGAAGCGCCGTTCAACTCCAGCGCGGAATTGACCTTGAGCGACTTGCGGATCAGAAAGCCCTGCCCGTCATAATAGGTCACGCCGGTGAAATTGACGCCGAGCGAGGTGTCGCGCGACAGCGTCCACGTGGTGTTGCGCGACAACACATCGATCTCGCCGGATTGCAACGCGGTGAACCGATCCTTCGCCGAGAGCGGCACGAACTTCACCTTGGTCGGATCGTTCAGCACCGCGGCTGCAATTGCCCGGCAGATGTCGACATCGAGTCCTGTCCAGTTGCCTTTGTCGTCCGGCGTTGAAAAACCCGGCAAGCCCTGGCTGACGCCGCATGACAGACTGCCGCGATCCTTGACGCTCTTGAGCGTTTGCGCAGCGGCTGCTTGCACTCCCAGCGCCGTGGCGACGACAACCGCGGCAACGACAAACACACGTTTCATGGCAACCCCCTTCAAGGAACACCGCAGAAGCCGGCACTGCAAGCACCAGCATTTAGGGTTCGTGCGAGAATCGAACCAACCCATCCTTCAACCGAACGATCCGCAGGGATCGGGAATCAACGAAAATCCCGAACGACGCCGCCAACCGGAAGGCTGCGGCCTGAATATCTCACCGCCCCGCATCACAGAACGACTCGTCAGCCGGGTCAAGGGGTTGACGACAATCTCATGTGTCCTGCTATTAAGATCAACCACAGCCCGAAGTCGCACCGCTGCAATGCAAGTGCCGGCTGCGGCAACCGGGGCTACGCCCGCCGAACAAGGCCGCCGCATGACACATTCGAAAGATTCCGCGTCCGCGCAATCGTTGCGTATCGAAACCGCGCTCGTCACCTCCGGGCGCGATGCCGCGGCGCAAAAGGGCTTCGTCAATCCGCCGGTGGTGCGCGGCTCCACCGTACTGTACCCGACCGCCGAGGATCTCCACGCACATCGCGGCGAGTTCCAGTACGGTCGCCACGGCACGCCGACCACCAAGGCGCTGCGCGAGGCACTGCAAGCGCTGGAGGGGCCGCAGTGTGCCGGCGTCGGTCTGACCCCGTCCGGCGTGTCGGCGATCACCACGGCGCTGCTCGCGGTGCTCAAAACCGGCGATCATGTCCTGGTGTGCGACAACGCCTATCGGCCGACACGGCTGTTCTGCGACAGCATGCTGAAGCGCTACGGCATCGAAACCAGCTATTTCGATCCTTTGATCGGCGACGGCATCGCGGCGCATTTCAAACCGAACACCCGCGCGGTGCTGGTCGAGGCACCCGGTTCGCAAACCTTCGAGATGCCGGACATCCGGGCCATCGCCAAGGCCGCGCACGCCCGCGACATCATCGTGCTCGACGACAACACCTGGGCGACGCCGCTGTTTCATCGTTCGCTGGAGCAAGGCGTCGACATCAGCATTCAGGCCGCAACGAAATATATCGGCGGCCACTCCGACATCATGTTCGGCACCATCGCGGCGAACGAAAAGGCATGGCCAATGGTCGCCGACGGGGTCCGTCAGCTCGGCGTCTGCGCCGGCCCGGACGACGTATTCCTCGCTTTGCGCGGCCTGCGAACGCTTGCGGTGCGTCTGGCGCACCATCAACGCGCGGGCCTTGAGATGGCGCGCTGGCTTGCGACCCGCCCCGAAGTCACGGCCGTGCTGCATCCGGGGCTGGAGACATCGCCCGGCCACGCCATCTGGAAACGCGATTTCACCGGCGCCTCGGGCCTGTTCAGCATCGTGCTGCAACCCGCGCCGCAGAAAGCCGTGGATGCCCTGCTCGACACCGTGCAACTGTTTGGCATGGGCTATTCGTGGGGCGGCTTCGAAAGCCTCGTCATCCCGTTCGACTGCACGTCGTATCGGACGGCGACGGCCTGGGCGCCGGGCGGGCCGACGCTGCGCCTGCATATCGGCCTCGAGAACCTCGACGACCTCAAGGCCGACCTGTCACGCGGATTTGAAGCCTTCAACGCCGCACGGGAGTGCGCTGCTGGATAGGTTCCCGATGTGTTCGCCGTCCTCCGCAATGCGGCTCCACAGATTAAGCCATTGATCCCTGACGGTTTAGCGATACCTTGACCGTTTGACTCGCATCAAGGAATGAGGCTGTTGGGATCGATCGTTCTTCTTGACCTGATGGGCGGCGTCGCGCTGCTGCTGTGGGGCCTGCATATGGTCCATAGCGGCATCCTGCGGGCGTTCGGCTCCGACCTCCGGTTGTTGTTGTCGCGCGCGCTCGGCAATCGCGTCTCCGCGCTTGCCGCCGGCCTCGGCCTCACAGCGCTCCTGCAGAGCAGCACCGCGACCGCGCTGATCGTCAGTTCCTTCACCGCCGAAGGCATCGTCGGCCTGATACCTGCGCTCGCCATCATGCTCGGCGCCAATATCGGCACCACGCTGATCGTGCAGGTGCTGTCGTTCAACATTTCCGCCGTTGCGCCGGCGCTGTTCATCGTCGGCCTTGTCGCGTTCCGCAGCGGCGCGCGCTCGCGCATCAAGGATCTCGGCCGCGTCGCCATCGGGCTAGGCCTGATGCTGCTGGCGCTGCACATCCTGCTCGGCACGCTGGAGCCCGCCGAGAATGCGCCAGCGGTGCGCGTCTTCATGACGGCGATCACCGGCGATCCGGTGCTGTGCATCCTGATCGGTGCCGCCGTGACGTGGGCCGTACATTCCAGCGTCGCCACCGTGCTGCTGATCATGTCGCTGGCCTACGCGCATTTCGTCACACCGTTCGCCGCGCTCGCTTTGGTGCTCGGCGCCAATCTCGGCAGCGCCATCAATCCGGTATTCGAAGGCGTGCGCCGCGACAATCCGGCGAGCTACCGGCTGCCGGCCGGCAATCTGCTCAACCGCCTGATCGGCGTCATGCTGATCGCGCCATTCCTGCATCCCGTCGCGGATGCGTTGCAGTCCTGGCAGCCCGACCTCGCCAAGATGACCGCACTCTTCCACATCGCCTTCAACGTCGCGACCGCGCTTCTCTTCATCGGTGTGCTCGATGGCATCGCGACGCTGATGACATGGCTGTTCCCGGCCCGCGTGCAGACCCTCGATCCCGCGCAGCCGCGCTATCTCGACGAGAGCGCGCTTGCGACGCCGTCGCTGGCGCTGGCCGATGCCGCGCGCGAGACGCTGCATATGGGCGACCTGGTCGAGACCATGTTGCAGCGGGTGATGACGGCGATCATGACCAACGATCGCGGCCTCGTCGACGAGGTGTCGCGGATGGACGACGGCGTCGACCGTCTCGACGAGGCGATCAAGCTCTACGTCACCAAACTGACGCGCGGCAGCCTCGATGAGCGCGAAGGGCAACGGGCGATGGAAATCATCGCCTTCGCCATCAACCTCGAACATATCGGCGATATCGTCGACAAGAACCTTTGCGAACTCGCCACCAAGAAGATTAAGCACCGCTTCCACTTCTCGCCGGAAGGTGCCGCCGAACTATCCGATTTTCACCGGCTGACGATGGAATCGCTGCGCATCGCCTTCGGCATTTTCATGTCGGGCGATGTTACGGAAGCGCGGAAACTGCTGGCGGAAAAGATCACGTTGCGAAGCGCCGAACTCGAGGCCACCGAACGCCATCTCGACCGCCTGCGCGAGGGACGACCCGAATCCATCGAAACCACGTCGCTGCATCTCGACGTGTTGCGGGACCTCAAGCGGATTCATTCGCACATCTGCTCGGTCGCCTACCCGGTGCTCGATGCCGCCGGCGAGGCAAGCAAACCCGTGGAGGCAACGAGCCTGCTGCCGTCGCCGAATCCGACGGCGCACCCGTCGGCGAACTAGAACACTTTCCTATGGTGTCCTTCGCGGCGTCATAGCCGTTCGAAGAACGGTGTCGCTTCGCTCGTCTATGACCCGGCAGTCAGAGCGCTACGGCTGCGACGTCTGCTTGCCGTTGAGCAGAATGAAATACAGATTGCGGAAATAGACGACCAGGCCGAGCCCCTGCCCGGCGATGAACACCGGATCCCGGCGGTACAGCGCGTAGATCAGGAGCAGCACGCCACCACCGATCGAGAAGAACCAGAACGCGACGGGAATGACGCTCTGCCGCGCGCGCTCTGAGGCGATCCACTGCACCACGAAGCGCATGGTGAAGAATGCCTGCGCGACGAAGCCGAGCACAACCCAGCCATCGAACCTGGTAATGAAAACATCGTGCAGATAGATGCTGATTGAATTCATGAGTTCAATCATGCCGGAAAACCTCGGTTGCAACCGGATTCGGCTTCTTGCGGCGGATCAGCCACCACACACCCGCGAGATCCATGATGCCGATCCATAGCCGGTCGAAGAAGCCGTAATTGGACACGCCGGAATGGCGCGGTCGATCGATCACGTCGATATAGGCAATGTTGTGTCCTTCCCGCCGCACCAGCGCCGGCAAAAAGCGGTGCAATCCGTCGAAGTATGGCAGCGTGAGAAAGATGTCGCGGCGGATCGCCTTGAGGCCGCAACCGGTGTCGCGGGTGCCGTCGCGCAGAATGCCGTTGCGCACGCCGTTGGCGATGCGTGATTGCAGCTTCTTGAACCCGGTATCCTTGCGCCCGACCCGCTGCCCGGCCGCAAGCCCGACCCCCTCGCCGCCATGTTCCAGCGCCAGGATCAGGTCCGGCAGAAAGGCCGGGTTGTTCTGGCCGTCGCCATCGAGGGTTGCGACGATAGCGCCGCGCGCGGCACGCGCTCCGGTGCGCACGGCGGCGGACTGCCCGCGCGATTCCGCATGGCGGATATGCCGCAAGTTGCGCCGCTGCTGCATCAAGGTCGCCAGCCGATCGGCCGTGGCGTCGGTCGAACCGTCGTTGACGTAGATGATTTCATACGACCAGCGATCGCCCAGTGCCGCCGCGATCTCGATCACCAGCGGCGCAATGTTGTCGGCTTCGTTGCGGACCGGAACGACAATCGAAACCTCGACGGGGGGCGTATCGGACGGCGGCACGGAACCACTCACGGAATTTGGGTTGATTATCGATCCGCCGCAGGTCCGGTCAGACACGTCTCGCGGATGGCGCTTCATATGGCGCAAACGCCGCGCGGGCAACCTTTTTGAGGTCGGCGGCCGCGGGGCCGGGCAGCGCTGAAATCACTCCGTCCGACGCAATCGTGAACGCCAGACGGCGCGCCGCGAACCAGTGCCGCACCGCCATGGCGCCGACGATGCCGACCAGCGCCCCCGCCACCACGTCGCTCGGATGATGCGCCAGCAACACCAGCCGCGTCGCGAGGACCACGATCACGTAACCGGCCATCCACCAGCGCAACCGTGGCCACAGCGATGCAACGGCGAACGCCAACGCCGCGCTGGTCATGGCATGACCGGACGGAAAGCTCGCGTAGATCTCGCTCCACGCGAAATGCGAATAATTGAACGGATTGGCC
>JBARXT010000087.1:0-17812 GCA_049647485.1 Xanthobacteraceae bacterium | reverse complement strand
CCGCCGGGTCCTCCGGGGCCGCCGCCTGCGCCATCGGGTCCATGGGGCAAGCCGTCCAAATAACGTCCAAGTAGCGTCCAAGTGATGCTGCACACGCGCGCGCGGCATGAGTGACGCGCTGCGCGTAGATGCCCGCGCGTCAATCGCGCACTCGTGCTGAACTGTTCGATCTGTGATCGCGTGGCTCGGAACCTTTGCGCCCCAGAGGCTTTGCTTGTCGACAGGGAGCAGAGCAATCGACGCCGTTGGTTCCGGCGTTTCGTTCCGAGGAGCGACCCTGGCGGCAGACCCGATAAACATTTCCGTGATTGCCGAAGCCGTCGCTTGACAAAAACCCGAAGTGCGTTACGTATGTAAATGTTATTTACATTCACGCGGCCATCCATCTAGGGAGATGCACATGACCCCCACCGCAGACGTTCACCGCTGGAACGGTCCGACCGAAGGCCATTACCGGCGTCCAGGCTTTTTCGAGTCGCCTTGGCATCCCGGCTGGATCGCCTTGACGGTGCTCGGTTTTATCTTCTGGTGGCCGGTTGGCCTCGCACTTCTCTTCTACACACTCGGGAGCAGGAAAATGGGATGCTGGAGCCATAGCGATCGCTGGTCGAACAAGATGGAGCGGATGCAGTACAAGATGGAGCGGATGCGCGACCGCATGGATCGTCGCGGCTTCGGCTTCGGTCCGCCGTCGAGCGGCAACCGCGCCTTCGACGAATACCGCGTCGAGACGCTGCGCCGCCTCGAGGAGGAACAGAAGGAATTCAAGGATTTCCTCGACCGTCTGCGCCACGCGCGCGACAAGGAGGAGTTCGACCAGTTCATGGCGCAGCACCGTCCGCGGCCGGCTTCGCCCTCCGACGGTCAGCCGCAGGCGTAACCGCCACCCCTTTGTAAACGATCGTTACATCGCCGCTCATCCGCCCCCGGATGGGCGGCTTTGTTATTTGGCGGAAATTTCCTCAGCGAATTCATCGGAAAACGGCTTTGATAACCTCGCGTTAACCATGGCGGGCGCTTGGTTGGACGCGGGAAAAACCGCCGTCAGCCCTCGTTTTGACACGTTGGCAGGGGATGCAGGAGCCGGCTTTGGACGGGCCCCCCATGCGAATTGGCAGAACCGGCGTTGGCAGACGACGCGGTATGGCGCGTGATCGCGGACGGCGAGACGCGTCGCTCCCGGGAATGATTGGGATACTTGCGTTGAGAGGATACCGCATATGAATCCGGCCGATGTGGCGCAGTCAGCCTTGCCGCTGGCCTCTTCCGATGTGTCGCTGACTGCGCTGTTCTTCCAGGCCCATTGGGTGGTGAAGGCGGTCATGCTCGGTCTGCTGGCCTGCTCGGTGTGGGTGTGGGCTATCGCGATCGACAAGATCCTGCTTTACGGCCGCACCCGTAGGGCGATGGACCGCTTCGAGCAGGCGTTCTGGTCAGGCGAGTCGATCGAAGAACTTTATCGTTCGCTGGCAGCCAAGCCGACGCAGTCGATGGCGGCCTGTTTCGTCGCTGCGATGCGCGAATGGAAACGCTCCTTCGAGAGCCAGGCGCGGTCGTTCGCCGGTCTCCAGATGCGGATCGAAAAGGTGATGAACGTCTCCATCGCACGCGAGATCGAGCGGCTCGAGCGCCGCCTCTTGGTGCTGGCGACGGTCGGCTCCGCCGGCCCCTTTGTCGGTCTGTTCGGCACCGTGTGGGGCATCATGTCGAGCTTCCAGTCGATCGCGGCGTCCAAGAATACGTCGCTGGCCGTCGTCGCGCCCGGTATCGCGGAAGCGCTGTTCGCGACCGCCGTCGGCCTTATCGCCGCCATCCCGGCGACCATTTTTTACAACAAATTCACGGCAGAGGTGAACCGGCAGGCGCAGCGCCTGGAGGGATTTGCCGATGAATTCTCAGCGATCCTGTCGCGCCAGATCGACGAGCGCGCGTGAGGGGCCAATTGTGAGCACCGCATCATGAGCATGAATATCGCGGGAGCATCAGGTGGCGGGCGCGGCCGGCGGCGGCGTTCGGCGCCGATGTCGGAAATCAACGTCACCCCGATGGTGGACGTCATGCTGGTGCTGTTGATCATCTTTATGGTGTCAGCGCCTTTGTTGACGGTCGGCGTGCCGCTCGATCTGCCGCAGACCCAGGCCAAGAGCCTCGATCAGGACAAGGACCCCCTGACATTGTCGGTCAATCTCAAGGGACAGGTGTTTCTCAACGACACGGAGATCGCAATCGACGAACTGGTGCCGAAGTTGAAGGCGATCACCGAAGCGCGCGCCGGTATGGACGAACGCATTTTCGTGCGCGGCGACAGGAAAGTTGACTACGGCACCGTCATGAAGGTGATGGGCCGGCTGTCGTCTGCCGGATTCCGTCGTGTCGCGCTGGTGACCGAGGTGGAGCAAGGAAGCTGAGGTGAAAGTCGACAAGACCCTCGTCGCGTCGGTTGCCCTGCACGTGCTCGTGATCGGGTGGGGTATGGTGTCGTTTTCGGCCCGTTCGCTGGAAGCGCCGCCACCCGAGTCGATGCCTGTCGATATCATCTCGGCGGATCAATTGTCGAAGATCACCGCCGGCAGCAAGACCGGCGAAAAGGACAAGCCGAAGCCGCTGGTCGAGAAAGTCGCCGAGGCGAAGCCGGTCGACGACACCGCCGGCAAGGTGACTGAAAAACCGGAAGTGAAAACCGAGGCCGCGCCCGAGCCGCCGCCGAAGCCGGTCGAGAAGCCTGTCGAAAAGAAGCCCGATCCGCCGAAGCCGGTCGCCGAACACAAGCCGAAGGACGAGCCGAAGCCGATCGAGAAGAAGCCCGATCCGCCGAAGGTCGATCCGATCGCCGAAGCGCTGAAGAAGGACGAGGCCAAGAAGCCGACGCCGAAGCCGCAGGCCAAGGCCGCGCCACCGAAACCGCCTGAGCCGAAGCGCGAGCGTACCTTCGATCAATCGAAAATTGCTGCCTTGCTCGATAAGCGAGATCCGACGCGCCATGCGGCGACGGGTGAATCTCTGAATTCGACGGCGTCGCTTGGCGCAGCGCGCGGCACCGCCGCGACGCTGTCGCAGTCCGAACTGGATGCGCTGCGGGCGCGCCTGACCAAGCTGTGGAATGTGCAGGCCGGTATCGAGCATCCGGAAGAACTGATCGTCGACATCCGGATTCGGTTGACGCCCGACAAGCGGCTGGCGGCTCCGCCGGAGATCGTGTCTCGCGGCTCGTCGCCGCGCTATCGGGCTGCCGCCGATGCCGCGATGCGTGCGGTGCTGCAGGCCCAGCCTTACGATATGCTGCGGCCCGCGACTTACGAGCAGTGGAAGGATATGATTGTTACATTCGATCCGCGCCAGATGTTTAACGGTTGATGTTTTGCCGATACTCTTGAAATGAGCGAGCGATGCCCCTGATGCCATCTTTTCCGTCTGCAATGTCGTTGACACGCCGACACGCGCTGATCGGTGGCGCGGGTGTCGCCGCTGGTCTGATGCTGCCGTCGTTGGTGCGCGCGCAAACCCGCTTGCAAGTGACCGAGGGCAACGTCGCACCGCTTCCCATTGCGATTCCGAATTTCGTGCCGGGGACGCCGTCCGACGGCGAAGTCAGCAATGGCGTCGCGAAGGTCATCACCAATAACCTGAAGCGCAGCGGTCTGTTTGCGCCGATCGATCAGGCGGCCTTCATCGAGAAGATCACCAACATCGACGCCGCGCCGCAGTTTGCGAGCTGGAAGACCATCAACGCGCAGGCGCTGGTTACCGGCCGCGTGACCCGTCAGGGCGACGGCCGGCTGAAGGCCGAGTTTCGTCTGTGGGACGTCGCATCGGGTCAGCAACTGACCGGCCAGCAATACTTCACGTCGCCCGAATACTGGCGCCGCATAGCGCACATCATTTCCGACCAGATCTACGAACGCCTCACCGGTGAGAAAGGCTATTTCGACAGCCGCGTGGTGTTCGTTGACGAGAGCGGCACGGCGCAACGTCGCGTCAAGCGGCTGGCGCTGATGGATCAGGACGGCGCCAACGTGCGTTACCTGACGCGCGGCTCCGATCTGGTGTTGACGCCGCGGTTCTCGCCCTCGACGCAAGAAATCACCTACATGGAATTCGGGCAGGGCGATCCGCGGGTCTATCTGTTCAATATTGAAACCGGACAGCGCGAGATTGTCGGCAATTTCCCCGGCATGTCGTTCTCGCCGCGATTTTCGCCGGATGGTCAGCGCATCATCATGAGCTTGCAGCAGGGCGGCAATTCGAACCTGTTCGTGATGGACTTGCGGTCGAAATCGACGACGCGGCTTACCGATACGCCGGCCATCGACACCTCGCCGTCCTATTCGCCGGACGGTGCGCGGATCTGCTTCGAATCCGACCGCGGCGGCAAGCCGCAGGTCTATGTGATGCCGGCCGGCGGTGGCGGTGCGCAGCGCATCTCGTTCGGGGAGGGCAGCTACTCGACGCCGGTATGGTCGCCGCGCGGAGACTATATCGCCTTCACCAAGCAAGGCGGCGGCCAGTTCGCGATCGGAATCATGAAGCCCGACGGGTCCGGTGAACGGATCCTGACGTCCGGTTTCCACAACGAGGGGCCGACGTTCGCGCCGAACGGCCGCGTCGTGATGTTCTTCCGCGATCCCGGTGGCGGCGGCGGACCGTCGCTTTACACCGTGGACATCACCGGACGGAACGAACAGAAGGTGCCGACGCCGGGCTATGCGTCCGATCCCGCATGGTCGCCCTTGTTGTCGTAAACGATCCGTTAACGCGCTCAACTGCGGCGTGCAGTTTGCTGCAGACGGTTCATATCCGGCTGAAGCGGCATTCGTTTCGGGACATTTGCCGTGTTCCGGCAAGGTCTCGGTAACGATGTTCGCTCAGGAAGACTTCATCTGCGCAAGGTATGACTGTGAGGCCTAACAGGGTCCGCGCGCAGACGATGCAGTTGTTCGAAACCAAAAAACGGCACCAGGACGAGAGGCTGTCGCCGACGATCTACGCGGCGCTCGTGGATTCGCTTTTCATGAATCCCGCGCCGATGATCTTTGGCGCCTTTGGTCCTGCTATCGCAGCGGCTGTCGTCGCGGCCGTTACCGGCGACCTCTGGTGCTGGTCGAGTGTGCCGCTGTTCATCCTGGTCGGCATGGCGCGCGCCTACCAGATGTATCGCTACAAGCAGCGCAATGCCGCCTTGACGGTCAGTGACGCGGTCGCCTGGGAGAAAAGGTATCGTCTCGGGGCGATTGCTTATGGCATCGCACTGGGCGTCTGGGGCATGACGGTTCTGATACGCACGGATGATGCCGCCGCGCACATGCTCTGTACCACGACGGTGGTGGCTTACACCTCGGCCGGCGTCGGCCGGACATTCGGCCGCCCGAACATTTTCCATCTGCAGGTGATACTGAGCCTCGGACCCTTGATGGGCGCGCTGATCTGGTTCGGCGGGACCTATTACTATGCGCTCGCCTTGCTGAGTTTCGTTTTCTTCGCGGCCATTCGGCGGCTGACTTCCAGCCTCCAACGGATTTATCTGAATGCATGGATCGCGCGTGAGCGCGAAGCCGCGCTGGTCAGCCAGTTCGATACCGCGTTGAACAACATGCCGCATGGACTTTGCATGTTCAATGTCGACGGCCGCCTCGCGGTGATGAACCATCGCTTCAGCGAGATGATGGGATTACCTGGCGAGGTCGTGCTGCGTGGCGTTCATGCACGCGAGATCGTTGCGGAATGCAAGCGCTCGAAGATCCTCGCGGAAGACAGTGCGCAACTGATCCTCTCGGAGATCGAAAATTCTCAGGCCGGAGAGATCATCACGGTTGAGCCGCATGCTGGAATGCGCGCTTTGTCGTGGACGTTCCAGCCGATGGCGGGCGGCGGCAGCGTCGTGCTGGTGGAAGACATTACCGAGCGTCGCACCGCCGAAGCCAAGATCACGCATCTGGCGCGGTTCGACGAACTTACCGGCTTGCCGAACCGGGTCAATTTCCGCGACGAGATCGAACGGTTGCTTGCCAGTGCGCAGGATACGATATCCGCATTGCTGTTTATCGACCTCGATCAGTTCAAGCAGGTCAACGACACGCTGGGCCATCCGTGTGGTGACCGGCTGTTGTGCATGGTCGCGGACCGATTGCGCGAGATGATGCGCGCGGATGATTTCGTTGCCCGGTTCGGCGGCGACGAGTTCGTTGTCTTCCAGCGGAATATCACCTCGAACGAAGACGCGGCGAGCCTGGCTCGTCGGATCGTCGAGCGTTTGAGCGAGCGTTACGAAATCGACCTGCATCTGGTGGAGATCGGCGCCAGCGTCGGCATTGCCGTCACGTCACCGTCGATCAGCGCCGACGTCCTGCTCAAGAATGCCGACATGGCGCTTTATCGCGCCAAGGCCGATGGCCGCGGCACCTTCTGCTTCTTCCGCGACGAAATGGCGGAGACGGTGGAAGCCCGCCGCATCCTCGAACTCGATCTCCGGCGCGCGCTCGCCGACGAGGAATTCGAGTTGTACTATCAGCCGCTGGTCAATCTGAAGTCAGGACGCATCTCGACGTGTGAGGCGCTGCTGCGCTGGAATCATCCGGAGCGCGGCACGGTCTCTCCCGTGGACATTATTCCGGTGGCCGAAGACATGGGCCTGATCGTTGATCTCGGCCGCTGGATTCTGCGCAAGGCCTGCATGGAATGCATGAAGTGGCCGGATGGCGTCAGCGTTGCGGTGAATTTCTCGTCGCAGCAGTTCCACCAGCGCGACGTGCTCAGCGAGGTCCGTTATGCGCTGGAGGTGTCAGGGCTGCCCGCCAAGCGTCTCGAGGTCGAGATCACAGAGTCTTCACTGTTGCGCAACACCCAATGGACCCGCCACGCCCTGACGCAATTAAACAACGAAGGCGTACGGATTTCGCTGGACGACTTTGGTACGGGCTATTCGAGCTTGAGTTATCTGCACAATTTCCCGCTCCACAAAGTCAAGATCGATCGCTCTTTCCTTGAGGGAATCGACACCGATCGTCCGTTGACCCTGCTTCGCGGCGTGGCGCGGCTCAGTGCCGATCTCGGAATGTCCGTCGTTGTCGAGGGTATCGAGACAAACGAGCAGCTTGAACTGATCAGTGCCGATGGCACGGTCACCGAAGCGCAAGGGTACTTGTTCAGCCGGCCGGTTCCGGCGGCGAGCATCCGTCAGTTGCTGGTTGCCTCGCACGGTCGCCGCTCGCCGGAAAGCAAGCTTGTTGCGTTGCCGTCGCGATCGACGGGTTAGAGTTTCCCAATCAGACTGAGTAATTGATGACGGCGGGCGGCGGCCGCATTCGTTCGCGATATATTAACCTTACTACTTTGATAGCTTTGCACTTTGCTTAAGAAAGCATTAACTTTTGTAAATGCACCGCGCGTTGCTCAGGACTGCGCAGGAAACTCGCAATGAGTCAGGCTGAACAGACCCGGCCCCGCCCGTTCGAACGTGGCATCGAACTTCTCGATCGTGTTGACTATCAGTTGGCGGAAACCGACGCCGAGAAGGACGAGATTTATCGGCTGCGCTATCGTGCCTATCTGCAGGAAGGCGCTATCGTTCCCAACCGTGATCACAAGGTCAGCGATCATTTCGACGATCTGCCGAACAGTTGGATTTTCGGTGTGCATCTTGATGGTGAACTCGTCAGTTCGCTGAGGATTTCGGTCGCTTTCCCGGAACAACCGGTTACGCCGTCCGTCGACGTGTTCCCGGAACTGCTGAAGCCGGAACTGGCCAAGGGCAAGGTGATGGTCGATCCGACGCGCTTCGTCGCGGAGCCGGCGCGTGCCAGCCGTTTTCCCGAATTGCCTTATATGACGCTGCGGCTGGCTTACGTCGCCTGCCAGTACTTCAACGCCGATATCGGACTTGCCTCGGTAAGGGCCGAACACCAGGCGTTCTATCGCCGGATTTTTCTGCGAACCCTTGCGCCTCCGCGCGACTATCCCGGTTTAATCAAGCCGATCAGCCTGATGGCTATCGATTTCCCCGAGCAACGAAATCGGGTTTTCGCGCGTTTTCCGCATCTGCGATCGAGTTACTTTGAGCGGCGCATGCTGTTCGAGCGGCGACATGCAAGGAATCCCGCGTTGGTCCGGCTGCCTGAACTGCCGTTCGAACGTGCTTCGATTGTCCCCAGGTCGTAGTAAACGACGGCCGGGTTATCTCGCCGCCCGATCGCGCCGGACTGATCGAACTCCGGATGCCGCCTGCTTTTCCAGCCACCATTCACGTTGGTGCCATATTTGCTCGCCATTAACCATCGCGTCCGGTTATTGGGGGCTGGTGGCATTTGACCGGTTCTGGCAACGTCCCATCAAGGTTGATGGAACGTTCGCTTAACCAACGCCCTGTAGACCGGGTCATCAGACAAATCGTGAGCGTGGAGGCTCCGGAATGACCTATCAAAAGCGATTCCTCCAGGGATTGAAGCTGGCCGCTGTATTGGCCGTGGCGCTATCGATGGGCGCCTGCGCCAACAAAAACGGACTCGGCGTCGGCGCTGACGGGGCAGGGATGGCTGGCGCGGCGACGCCGGGCAGCCAGCAGGACTTCGTGGTCAATGTTGGCGATCGGGTTTTCTTCGAGAGCGATCAGACCGATCTGACCCCGCAGGCCGTTGCGACGCTGGAAAAGCAGGTGCAGTGGCTGCAAACCTACAATCGCTATTCCTTCACGATCGAAGGACATGCCGATGAACGTGGCACGCGCGAATATAACATCGCGCTCGGCGCACGTCGTGCCCAGGCGGTGCGATCGTTCTTCATCTCGCGCGGTATTCCGGCGCAGCGGATGCGTACCATTTCCTACGGCAAGGAGCGGCCCGTCGCGGTTTGCAACGACATCTCGTGCTGGTCGCAAAACCGCCGTGCGGTGACTGTCCTGAACGCCAGTTCCTGATCCGCTTCATCACAGGATCGTTTTCGCCGGCGCCTTCGGGCGCCGGCTTTGTTTTGACGGTGATCGCGTCAGGGCGGGAACGAAGATCTGATTTTGCCAGATGCTTCGGCACGCGCTATCATTTCGCGGGTGTCCCGGTTGCGACCTGTCCGGGTGATTCGAGCCGAATTCGCGTAGTCACATTTTTGGCGTACTCCGATCTTCAAGCTCAAGTTCCGAAACGGGTTCATTCATTCGTCAGGCCATGATGTCAGCCAGAACTGCAAAGCTCGCGTTTCCTCAGTTCGCGCGTGTCACCGTCGTGGCCGCGGCGCTTGCGATATCCTCTTCATCGGCGCTGGCGCAACGCTATGACGACGACAGTGGCGATCCGGCGCTGAGGGTCGAGCGGTTGGAAGATCAGTTGCGCCGGCTGACGGGCCAGAACGAGGAATTGCAACACCGCAACCGCTTGCTCGAACAGCAACTCCAGCAATTGCAGGGTGGGACCGCCGGAGGCCAGCCTGCCGGCTCTTCGCCCGCTCAGCAGGCAGCTCCGGCCGGACCGGGTTACGGACAGCCGCCGCAGCGTCAGCCTTCCTATAATCAGCCGTCGGTCGCCAACCAGCCACCGGTCCAGCAGGAACAGGCGCCTATCGCTCGCGGGCCGGGGCGCGGCGATGCATTCGATCCCAGCCGCAATCCCAACGCGCCGGGTGCGCCACAGGTGCTCGGCTCCACGCGTCCATCGGGCCCGGCCCCGGGCCAAGGCGCCCCGGTCGGTGCCTCTGGCGGTCGCGATGCCGGAGAGCCGCTCAACCTGTCGAACATTGGGACCCCGCCGCAGTCCGATAGCGGAGGCGGCGGAGGCCTGACCACCTTGCCGCCGTCCGCGTCCCCGCGCGACGAGTTCGATCTCGGCATCGGCTATATGCAGCGCAAGGACTATGCGCTGGCGGAAGAAACCATGCGCAATTTCACCCGCCGCTACCCGAACGACCGGCAAGTGGCGGATGCCCAGTATTGGGTGGGTGAGAGCCTGTTCCAGCGGCAGAAGTATCGCGAGGCGGCAGAGTCGTTTCTTGCCGTTACCTCGAAATACGATACCTCTGCGAAAGCGCCCGACGCCCTGTTGCGGCTCGGTCAGTCGCTTGCGGCGCTGAAGGAAAAGGAAGCCGCATGTGCGGCGCTCGGTGAAGTGGCGCGGAAGTATCCGCAAGCGTCGCGGGGCATCAAGCAGGCGGTGGATCGCGAACAGAAGCGCGTGAAGTGCTGAGCTTGACTGTCTGCATTCGTCGAAAGCACGTTCGGGCGATCGAGATTTGTGTTGACTAGAGGCGAGCGCTGGATCGTGGCCCGCACCATGGGTTCGTCTCGCCTTGCGGTAGCGATGATGTCGGACGATCAATCGCCAATTTCGGCAAGCGAGGCCAGAGCGCTGTTCGAGGAGTGGAAGCGCGCGCCGTCGCTGGTCCTTGCGGTGTCGGGCGGCCCTGATTCCGTTGCGATGTTGTGGCTTGCGGCGCGCTGGCGACGGGCGTTGAAACACGGCCCGCGACTTGTTGCCGTAACGGTCGATCATCAGTTGCGCCCCGAAGCCCGGCGTGAAGCGGCGGTCGTAAAGCGGCTGGCGCGCGAACTCGGCATCGAACACCGTACTTTGCGATGGCGTGGCGCCAAACCTGAAACCGGGCTCCCTGCGGCGGCGCGAACTGCGCGCTACGCGCTGTTGCTGGAAGCGGCGCGCCGATATGGCGCTGCGCACATTCTCACGGCCCATACCCGCGACGATCAGGCCGAAACGCTTATGATGCGGATGGCGCGTGGCAGCGGCATCGCGGGGTTAGGAGCGATGGCGCGGCAGTCGCCACGCGAAGGCGCCGTCGTTGTGCGTCCGCTCTTGGACCTACCGAAAGCACGGCTGCTGGCGACGCTGGACAAGGCCGGGGTTTCCTATGCCCTGGATCCGACCAACCAGGACGCCAAATACACCCGTCCGCGGTTTCGAACCTTGATGCCGCTGTTGGCAGCGGAAGGCTGCGATGCGCGCAATCTGGCCCGTCTGGCGGCTCGTCTGGCGCGTGCTAACGCCGCGCTTGAGTTGATGACAGATGGCGCCGAGCGGTTCCTCGCGATCCATGACGGCGGAGAGCCGCAGCGCGGTTTTGGCTTCCATGCATTTGTCGGACTGTCGGAGGAAATCCGTGTTCGCGTCCTGCTTCGCGCCATTGGTCGCGTAGGCACCGAAGGCGTTCCCGAATTGGGCAAAGTCGAGGTTTTGGCGGCAGCCATCGAATCCACCGGATCGATCTCCAAGCCAGGAGCCATCAAGCCAGGAACCATGGGCCGGTTCCGGCAAACTCTCGCCGGCGCCGTGATCACCGTTGCCAAGGGCCGTATTCTGATCGAGCCGGCACCGCCGCGGCGGAGCGCGGGGCCTAGGCAGAACAGATTAAAGCCTAGCGCCGGTTAGACAATAACCAGAATTGCCATTATTTGAACCGGAATGGCGCTAGGATGCATTCAATGGCGTCCGTATGCGCTAAATAGTCCTGACCAGTTCCCTTGGCAGGGGCTGGAGCGACACTTAAATTAAGAATATCCGTCCAAGGCAGGAGGTCGCGTGTCGCGCGGCCACGAAGGAACCTCGATGAACGCCAATCTGCGCAATTTCGCCCTCTGGGTCATCATCGTCTTGCTGCTGTTGGCCTTGTTCACCCTGTTTCAGAACCCCGGCCAGCGCACATCGTCGCAGGACATCTCGTTCTCGCAACTCCTCACCGAAGTCGATCAAAATCACGTCCGCGACGTGGTGATCCAGGGGCCGGAAATCCGCGGCACCTTCACCAATGGCGCGAACTTCCAGACCTATGCGCCGAACGATCCGGGGCTGGTGAAGAAGCTTTATGACGCCAAGGTGCAGATCACTGCCAAGCCGCCCGGCGACAACGTGCCGTGGTTCGTCTCGCTGCTGGTGTCGTGGCTGCCGTTCATCGCGCTGATCGGTGTGTGGGTGTTCCTGTCGCGGCAGATGCAGGGCGGCGCCGGCAAGGCGATGGGTTTCGGCAAGTCGCGGGCGAAGATGCTTACGGAGGCTCATGGGCGCGTGACGTTCGAGGATGTCGCTGGTGTCGACGAAGCCAAACAGGACTTGCAGGAGATCGTCGAGTTTCTGCGTGACCCCGGAAAATTCCAGCGGCTTGGCGGGCGGATTCCGCGTGGCGTGCTGCTGGTCGGTCCTCCCGGTACCGGTAAGACGCTGATCGCGCGCGCGGTTGCGGGTGAAGCCAACGTGCCGTTCTTCACCATCTCAGGTTCGGACTTCGTCGAGATGTTCGTCGGCGTCGGTGCAAGCCGTGTCCGCGACATGTTCGAGCAGGCCAAGAAGAACGCGCCGTGCATCATCTTCATCGATGAAATCGATGCGGTCGGCCGTCATCGCGGCGCGGGCCTCGGCGGCGGTAACGACGAGCGCGAGCAGACGCTGAACCAGTTGCTGGTCGAGATGGATGGCTTCGAGGCCAACGAGGGCGTGATCCTCATTGCCGCCACCAACCGTCCCGACGTTCTTGACCCCGCTCTGCTGCGTCCGGGTCGTTTTGACCGTCAGGTCGTGGTGCCGAATCCGGACGTCGTCGGCCGCGAGCAGATCCTCAAGGTGCATGTCCGCAAGGTGCCGCTGGCGCCGGATATCAACCTCAAGACCATCGCGCGCGGCACGCCCGGCTTCTCAGGCGCCGACCTGATGAATCTCGTCAACGAAGCCGCTCTGACCGCCGCCCGCCGCAACAAGAGGATGGTGACGCAGGCCGAGTTCGAGGAGGCCAAGGACAAGGTGATGATGGGCGCGGAGCGCAAGTCGCTCGTCATGACCGAGGAAGAGAAGATGCTGACGGCCTATCACGAGGGCGGCCACGCCATCGTCGGCCTCAACGTCGTCGCCACCGATCCGATCCACAAGGCGACCATCATTCCGCGCGGGCGTGCGCTCGGCATGGTGATGCAGTTGCCGGAGCGTGACAAGCTGTCGATGTCGCTGGAGCAGATGACCTCGCGCCTCGCCATCATGATGGGTGGCCGCGTTGCGGAAGAACTGATTTTCGGCAAGGAGAAGGTCACGTCCGGTGCAGCCTCGGATATCGATCAGGCGACGCGTCTGGCGCGCATGATGGTAACGCGTTGGGGCTTGTCGAAAGAGCTCGGTACCGTGTCTTACGGCGAGAACAACGACGAGGTGTTCCTCGGCATGCAGGTCAATCGCCAGCAGAATGTCTCCGAGGCGACCGCGCAGAAGATCGACAACGAAGTCCGGCGGCTGGTCGAAACCGGTTACAAGGACGCCACCCGCATCCTGACCGAGAAACGGGCCGATCTGGAAGCGCTCGCCAAGGGGTTGCTTGAATACGAGACGCTGACCGGCGACGAGATTACCGATCTGCTGGACGGCAAGAAGCCGAATCGCGAATCGGTGCTTGAGCCGTCGGGTCCGCGGACGTCGGCGGTGCCGCCGGCGGGCAAGCAACGCCCGCGCCCGGATCCCGACTCGGGACTGGAGCCGCAGCCTCAAGCTTAAGCGCGGTCAATCGGATCAATCAAAACGCGGCGGTGACGCCGCGTTTTTTGTTGCGGCACATTCTATCGCCTTGCCGACGACAGCACGTCGAGCGCTGCTCTTGGCGGATTTCGCGCATAACGTCCATGATCTTGCGCGGCTTGACCTGATCGCGGCTTGCCCGCAGGCATGCGGCATGCGGGTTTCATCATGACATCATCGAAGCTGACCAAGGCTCCAGCCTATTGGGCGAAGGACGCGATCTGGCCGGGTATCGTCGCCATCGGCCCGATGCTGCCGGGCACGCTGGCGTTCGGGATGGCGTTCGGTGCGCTCTGCGCGCAGAAGCAATTCTCGCTGGCCGAGGTCGAAGTGATGATGGCTTTTGTCTATGGCGGGCTGTCGCAGTTCGTCGCGGTGCAGGCCTGGCCGGATCATCTCACGGCATCGTCGATCGCCACGCTGGCGCTGCTGACCCTTACAGTGAATATCCGTTTTGGCCTCATGAGCGCTTCGCTGCGGTCGTGGTTCGGGACGCTGCCGCGCTGGCAATCCTATCCATCGATGTTGCTGGTGACGGATGGCGGATGGCTGGCGGCGACGCGCTATCGCGATCACGGCGGCGCCAATGCGTGGTTCTTCGTCAGCGGTGGTCTCGTTCTGTATTTCCTTTGGCTGGTCGCGGCGATTCCCGGTTACGTGCTGGCGGAACAACTGGCCGATCCCAGGAAGTACGGCGTCGATCTGGCGATGCCGGCTTTCTATGCGGCGATGCTGGTGCCGGCCTGGAAAGGGTTGCGCCGCGCCATCCCGTGGGGTGTTGCCGGCATCGTGGCGCTCGGCGTGCATTGGCTGGTGCCGGGCTGGTGGTTCATCATCATCGGCGCCATCTCCGGAGCCGTCAGTGCCGGTCTGATAACACCCGATGACGCAACACGCGAGCCGTCGCATGGCTGATGTCCTGCGCAGCGACGTGATGTTTGCTTTCGCGGTGATGACGGCGGTGACAGTGGCTGCGCGCCTCGGCGGCTTCTGGCTGATGTCCTACGTACCAGTGACGCCGCGCTTGCGCCGGATGCTCGACGCGCTGCCCGGTTCGATTATCGTCGCGGCGGCCCTGCCGGTCGCAGTCAATGGCGGTCCGGTGGTGATGTTTGCGATCTTTGCCGCGATCGTGGCAACGATCGTATCGCGCAACGACTTCATCGCGGTCATTGTCGGCATGGCCGTTGCCGCGCTGCTGCGTGCCGCGGGTTTCGGCGGTTGAGGCGGTCAGATCGTCACTTGATGCTACCGCTGGACGATACTGATTCAATGCACAATCAAGGACTTGTCTTTGGCCCTGAATAGGTGTTCACTTTTTCTAGGGATGGACGCATCGGGGACAAGACGTATCCATGGTTTATCGGCGCACCCAGCAGGTGGTGAAACGTCTGGCGGCGCGGCGAAGCGCCATTTTGGATGCGGCTCGTGAAGCCGCCATCGAAGGCGGAATTAGTGCGGTGCAGATCGCGCCTGTGGCTATGCGAGCCAACGTCGCGGCTGGTACAGTGTATCGCTACTTTCCGTCCAAAGCGGATCTGATTTCCGAACTGATCGCCGATGTGTCGCGCGACGAACTCGCTGCGATCCGTCGTGCGGCCGACGGTGCTCCCGGCCCCTCATCGGCGTTGGCCGCCGCCGTGACCACGGTTGCAGTTCACATCGTTTCGAATCGAAAGCTCGCATGGGGAATTCTGGCCGAGCCGGTTGATGTCGACGTCAGCGTGTCGCGGCTGGCCTGCCGTCGCGAGATTGCCGGCGAGATCGAACTGCGGATCGCGGCCGCAGTGCGTGCAGGACACCTGCCTGCGCAGGACACCGCACTGGCAGCGACGGCATTGTTGGGTGCGCTGCATGAATCCCTGGTCGGCCCGCTGGCGCCGGCCAACCTGGATGATCCCATCAAGCTCCGCGACGCGGTGCAGACCACGACGTTGTTGGCCTTGCGCGCCGTCGGCGTGATGGACGCACGGGCGCGCGGCCTGGTGGTTCAATCGGTGCTGCCGGCCAAAATGGCAGTCGGCGCCTGACCCGTTACATGGTCAGGGCTATTTGATTTTGCCGTCTTTATCGAACTGCGCCAGGAACGCCCAGAGGTTGTCGATTTCGGATTCCTTGGTGATGCCGGCAAAGACCATCTTGGTGCCTGGGATCTTGGCCTTCGGCGCCTTGATGTACTCCTTGAACTCCTTTTCGCTCCAGGTAATGCCCGAGTTCTTGTTGGCCTCGGAATAGGAATAACCTTCCACTGACCCGGACTTGCGACCGTTCAAGCCATTCAGTTCCGGACCAACCTTGTTCTTGGCATTCTCGCCGATGGCATGGCAGGCAAGGCACTTGTTGAAGGCGGTCTTGCCGGCGGCGACATCCTGGGCGTGAGCCGCGGTGATGGCAAACGAGAACGCGATGGCCGTAATGGTGAAGAGTTTCATGGAAATTGTCCCGAGAGGTGTGGGTGGCGTGACGAACAGCGTCCGGACGCGCCTCGCAAAAAAGTTGATCTTTCGCGCGAGAGACGCGTAAATGTGATGCCACATTAGAGTTGTTCCAGACAAGCGGGCTATAGTAGTAGGTGTCGCCGCTGCGCTGAAGCGCCGTCGTCCCGCTAATCGGAGACCGTTGATGTCCATCAAGATGCCGGCGCCGGACGTAGGCGTGCTGAGCCGCCGCGAAGAGATCGTTACGGCGTTGCGGCGTATCGTGCCGGGCGAAGGCGTCATCTCCAGCGCGGCGGAGATGGTCCCCTATGAATCCGATGCGCTGAACTCCTACCGTCAGCCGCCGATGGTAGTGGTGCTGCCCGACACCACGGAGCAAGTCGCGCAGGTTTTGAAATATTGCCACGACAACGGCATTCGGGTGGTGCCGCGCGGGTCGGGGACGTCGCTGTCGGGAGGGTCGTTGCCGCTCGCCGATGCGGTGCTGCTCGGCATGGGCAAATTCAAACGCATCCGCGATATCGATTTCGACAACCGCGTCGTCGTCACCGAGCCGGGCGTGACCAATCTCGCCATCAGCCAGGCGGTAGCGCATGCCGGTTTCTATTATGCGCCGGATCCGTCCTCGCAGATCGCGTGTTCGATCGGCGGCAACATCGCGGAGAATTCCGGTGGCGTACATTGCCTGAAATACGGCATGACCACCAACAACGTGCTTGGTTGCGAAATTGTCCTCATCACCGGCGAGATTCTGCGGATCGGCGGGAAGGCCCCGGAGTGCAGCGGCTACGATCTGATGGGCGTGATTACCGGCTCCGAGGGGCTGCTCGGCGTCGTCACCGAAATCACCGTGCGCATCCTGCAAAAGCCGGAGACGGCGCGCGCGGTGATGGCGGGATTCCCAAGCGTGGAGTCGGCGGGCGAATGTGTCGCGCGGATCATTGCATCGGGGATCATTCCCGCCGGCATGGAGATGATGGACAAGCCGGCGACTGCCGCCGCCGAAGCGTTCGTCAATGCCGGCTATCCGCTCGATGTCGAGGCGTTGCTGATCGTCGAACTCGACGGTCCGAAGGTCGAGGTCGATGAACTGATCCTGCGGGTCGACGCCATCGCCCGCGAATGCGGCCAGACCACCTGTCAGATATCGAATTCCGAAGAGGAGCGGTTGCTGTTCTGGGCCGGGCGTAAGGCGGCGTTTCCGGCGGTTGGGCGGATTTCGCCCGACTACATCTGTATGGATGGCACCATCCCGCGCGGACGGTTGGCGGAAGCGCTGACCCGTATTCGCGAACTCTCCGAGAAATATCAGTTACGCTGCGCAAACGTGTTTCATGCCGGCGACGGCAATCTGCATCCGCTGATCCTGTTCGATGCGAACCTGCCCGGCGAGATGGATCGCGCCGAAGCATTCGGCGCGGATATTCTGCGTACCTGCGTCGAACTCGGCGGCGTTCTCACTGGCGAGCACGGCGTCGGCGTCGAGAAGCGTGACCTGATGCCGGAGATGTTCAGCGAGATTGATCTGGCGCAGCAGCAGCGCCTGAAGTGCGCGTTCGATTCACAAGGGCTGTTGAACCCCGGCAAGGTGTTCCCGACCTTGCATCGCTGCGCCGAGCTTGGTCGCGTCCACGTCCATGCCGGCAAGCTGGCGTTCCCCGAACTTCCCCGATTTTAGCGCGTTTTCGAGCGAAATGGAATCCGGTTCGCGTGAAGAAAACGCGTCAAATCAAAGAGTCTAGGCAGGCGTTTGGTGGATATTCTCAAAGTACGTGACGCGGCCGACGTCGAGCAGGTGGTGCAAGCCGCGCTCGCCAACGAGCAGCCCCTCGAAATTGTTGGTCATGGCAGCAAGCGCGCCATCGGCCATGTGCTCGCGACCAATGCCGTGCTCGA
>JBARXT010000086.1:0-8589 GCA_049647485.1 Xanthobacteraceae bacterium | reverse complement strand
GACAATTCCAACTGACGCACCGCCAGATCGATGGCGTTGGTCGCCACGCGCAGCTTGAACGCCGCCGCACCAGACATTTTTGGCGCGATGTCGTTGCGAAGAAATTCGGCGACCGCATTGAGCAATTCGGTCGGGGTCGGCTCATCCTGCATTCTCAACCTCCCCCGCACGCGGCGCGAGCAAGCGCAGCAGATCGATTTCGGTCTCCGAAGCACGCCGCCCGATCATCGCGCGCTCCATCGAATGATCGGGGCCGGCACGGAAACGCTGCATCATGCCGCAGCACATCACGCCCCAGCGCAACGTGCCCATCACTTCCCAATATTTGACGCGCGCCGCATCGACGCGGCCACCGACCGCTTCATAGCCGGCGTACATCTCCTCGCGCGAGCCGAATCCACCGACCGGCTTGTCGATCTCACCGAACCGCCACGAGTTGACGCAGATCCAGCCGAGATCCTCCATCGGATCGCCGAAATGCGCCAATTCCCAATCCAGCACGGCGCGGATGCCATCCTCGCCGATGATCAGATTGCCGTTGCGGAAATCGCCATGCACCAGCGTTTCATGTTGCGCCGGTCCCGGATCGTTGTCGCGGAGCCAGCGCAGCGCCAGATCAAACACCGGGCGCGGCCACTCGAAGCTGTGATAATCACGGGTGAGTTCGGTGATTTCCGTCGCGGGAGTCATTCGACGAAGTTGCGGTAGCGTGGCCCGACCGAGACCATGGATTCCGCGCAGCACCTCCCCGACCTGCCGCGCCAGCTTCGGCCGCACAGACGCGAATGCATCGTCGCGGAGAATCTTGCGCGCGATGGTTTCCCCGGCGATACGCCCCATGATGAAGCCGGTGCCGAGGTTATCCGCCAATTCCAGCACATACATGACCGGCGGCGACGGAATGCCTGCTGCATAGGCGCGCTGCATCAGCACGGCCTCGGCGTCGAGGCCCGCCGCGCGTTCGGGCGCCGCGCCATAGCCCTGCGGCGCGCGCCGCAAGATCGCGCCGATGTCCCCATCAGGATGCAGAATGTCGAACGACCACGTCTCCTGGCTCGCGCCGCCAGAGAGCCGCGCTGCATTGGCGATGCCGGTTGCGCCCGCGCACCAGCGCGTGACGCAACGGGTGAGATCGGCTTCGAAGGTCTCGCTCAAAGGCTACTTGCCCTTGAACTTGGCGGGACGCTTTTCGAGAAACGCGGTGACGCCTTCCTTGAAGTCCTCGGTCGCGCCGGCAAGCCGTTGCAACTGGAATTCGAGGTTGAGTTGCTCCTCGTAGGAATTTTCCGGGCTGTCCCAATACATCCGGCGAATACCCGCGAGCGCGACGGTCGGGCCGTTGGCGAGATCGTGCGCGAGTTTCATCGCCTCCTCCTTCAAGGCCGCATCGTCGTACACGCGATTGACCAGGCCCCATTCCAGCGCCTTCTCCGCCGGAAGTTTCTCGCCCATCAGCGACAATTCGACTGCACGCGCCTTGCCAATCAGGCGCGGCAGCAACCATGTCGAGCCGCAGTCCGGCACCAATCCGATGCGGCGAAATGCTTGCAGGAAGTAGGAGGAGCGCGCGCACAAGATCATGTCGCCCATCAGCGCAAAACTCATGCCTGCGCCTGCGGCCGGGCCGTTGACGGCGGTGACGATCGGGCAATGCAGATTGCGCAACCGCCGTAGGAACGGATGGAATGCCGTCTCCAGCGTGCCGCCGGCATTCCGCTTGCTGCCCGGCTGAGCGTTATTGCGCCCCTGCAAATTCGCGCCGGTGCAAAACGCGCGGCCCGCGCCGGTGACAACCAGACAACGCACCTCATCGCGGCGATCCTCGATGGCGTCGAGCGCTTCGGCCAATCCGCCCAGCATATCGACAGACACCGCGTTCATCACCTCCTGATGATCGAGCGTGAGAACCGCCACCGAGGCGTCGAAGTCGAGCGTCACGTGTTTGAATTGCATGGTTTTCCTCATCAAGCGCGGCCGTTCCGACATCCTGCCGGCACCCGCCAATTCTGGATTGAAAGTCGGCCAGCATATTTGATTTTTAATCCGCGGTTGTCCATGGTCGCTTTCGGAACAGCCGCGTACCGCAAAAGCAAAGCGGAGCGCAGCATGACAACGCAAGACAGGCAGGAAACCTCAATGTCGATTTTCGATCTCAGCAGTCGGGTCGCGGTCATCACAGGTGGAAATGGCGGCATCGGCCTTGGCATCGCGCAGGCGCTGGCGACCGCCGGCTGCAACGTCTCGATCTGGGGTCGCAACGCCGACAAGAACAAGGCCGCAGCCGCCAGCATGGCGGGCGCCAAAGGCGAGGTCGACACCCAGATCTGTGACGTCACCAGCGCGGCGTCGGTCAAAGCCGCGATGGATTCCACGTTGCGGAAATTCGGCCGCGTCGACGGCTGTTTCGCCAATGCCGGTATCGGCGGCGGCCGTCACGCCTTCATCGACCGCACCGAGGAACAGTGGCGCAACATGTTCGCCACCAATCTCGATGGCGTCTTCCATGCTTTTCAGGCCGCCGCACGGCACATGACGGAGCGCGCGGCGAGCGGCGATGCTTTCGGCCGCCTCGTCGCCACGTCGAGCCTCGCCTCGCTGTTCGGCACCGCCCGCAACGAGCACTATGCCGCGACCAAGGCCGCCATCAACGCGCTGGTGCGGGCGCTGGCGGTCGAACAGGCGCGCTTTGGCATCACCGCCAACGCCATCCTGCCCGGCTGGATCAAGAGCGACATGACGGCGGGCATCATGGCGAATGAGAAATTCGTCGCCAACGTCATGCCGCGCATTCCGATGCGCCGTTTCGGCGAACCGTCGGATTTCGGCGGCATCGCCGTCTACCTGATGAGCAAGGCGTCGTCCTATCACACCGCCGACTGCTTCGTGATCGACGGCGGATATACTGCTTTCTAGCAGCGTCGCTGATTTTGGTCGAATTATTCGTCGTCATGCGCGGACTTGATCCGCGCATCCATCTTCTTCAAGAATTGATGGATTGCCGGGTCAAGCCCGCAATGACACCTCTTGGCACTACCGTTAGAATATGAGCATAGCTGAATAGTGATGCAGAGGCGGACAAGCCGCCGCTGTCGGTCCTTGTCATAATAGTGTAGCAATTGATGGATTCGTTTCCGCAACTTGCTGCCGCCAATGATCCTGACTGCGATAGGCTTGGTCGCCGCCGGCGTCCTCTGGAACGCCGAACGTTCGTTCGAGCATCTCCGGCTTGTGGCCGCCGCGTTCTGCTTCTGCATCGCGGCGCTGCTCCTCGTGGTCGGCGACCCGGAGCGCGCGACGGTTCTAGCGCTAGTTGTCGTCGCCGCCATCCATGGCGCGTCCACACTGAAATACGCCCACAGCGGCCTGAAACTAACCGTGACCGACCTGCCATTGCTGCTGGCCGGCACCGTCCCGTTCTTCTTCGTGCAGTATCCGCTGGCGGTGACCGCCGCGCTGGCTGGCCTGATCGGGCTGATCGCGGTCACTGTCGCCGCGCTGTTGTACCTGCCCGGCACGCCCGTCCCCCTCGCCGCTCAGTTCGCGTTTCTCGGCCTCGCCACGTTCGGCCTCGCGCTGGCGTATCGAACGGGCGCCCGAGCCACGGCGTTGCAACGGATCGCGGCACAGCCGCGGTGCTTTTTCTCGGCCTTCGTCGCGTCACTGCTCGATCCGCGCTCGTGGCGGCAGTTCGGCGGCTTCGTACTGAGCGACATCGCCGACGATCCGTTACCGCTGCTACCTGCGACGCCAGCGAAGCGGCCGACTTGTCCCGACATCATCGTCATCCAGCATGAATCGATTTTCGATCCGCGACTCTATGAACTTCCGGTCGGACCGCTCGTCGAAAACTTCCTGTCGCCGGCGGAGGGGCTTCACGGCCGCCTCAACGTCGACATTTTCGGCGGTGGGTCGTGGCAATCGGAATTCAGCTTGCTGACGGGCCTGTCGAGTGCCAGCTTCGGCTCCAACGGTTATTTCCTGTTCGAGCGCGGCGCCGGATGCTTCCATCACAGCCTGCCCAAGACGCTCGCTACACTCGGCTACACCACGACGCTGACATCGAGCTGCCGGCGCGGTTTCCTCAACTACGATAATTTCTATCGCGCCATCGGGATGCGCGAACGTATTTTCACCGACGATCTTCCCGCACCGTTTGACGTCGACAAGTTCGAGGCGACGAATTCCGACAGCGAATTCTTACACGCCGCACTCAATGCTCATGCGAATGCGATCGAAAAAGGCTCAGGCCCACGTTTTCTCTATGTGCTGACCAATTACAATCATGGCCCGCACAGCCGACGACTGGTCGCCGCGGGACAGTTTGAGAAGCAGCGCGCCTTCGCGATGGAAAGCCTGCCGGATGCAGCCTATGCCGAATATTATGCGCGCCTCGTCGAGACGGCGGACACATGGAACAGGCTCAAGGCCGATCTCGTCGCGCGTTTTCCGGATCGCCCGATGCTGGTGGTCCATTACGGCGACCATCAGCCGGTGATGACCCGACGGATCCAGACCCGGCTGCAACTGCCAAACGACGAGCGACGGCAATTTCAAACTTTCTATGCGATGGAAATGCTGAACGACCCGACAACGTCGACGGCCACCGGGCGCGGCCCCAATCTCGATATCGCTTTTCTCGGCACCGTCGCACTCCAGCACGCCGGGCTGCCGCTCGATCCGATCTTCGCGACCCGCGCCAGCCTCCGCGATCAATGCGGGGAAACCTATTTCGCATCGACATCCGAGTGCAAGCGCCGCTTTCATCGCACGCTGGTCGATCTCGGCCTGATTGACATCGGACAGCCGGTGCGCGGTCAGTGACCCTCATCGTGTCGTGACAGCAGCCGCGCGAGCAACGCGACGAGTTCAGCCTGCCGCCGGGCGCCGGTCTTGGCGAAGATGCGCTTGAGATGAAAACGCGCTGTCTCCTTGGTGACGTTGAGGTCGTCCGCGATCATCTCCAGCGCCTCGCCGCAAGCCAGCCGCGCGGCCAATCGCGCTTCGGCAACCGTCAATCCGAAAACATCGCGCAGCGCCGCTTCGGACGGCCGGCGCCGCTCGTCGGGATCGACCAGCACAATAAACGCCCGCCCCGCCGCGAATGGATTGGCGCCAAGATCGGACAGCCTCAACGGATAGGCCATCAACGGCAACCGTCCTTCGCGCGGCAGCGCGATCGGCGGCAGCAATGCAGGACTCTCGGGATTCCGCACCAAACAGGACAAGGCGCCATCGAGCCTTGCCGTCGCATTGGCATCCTTGGCGACAAGCCGCCGCGCAACGATGCGAACGTCGTTATTCAATAGCCGCTCGGCGCGCAGATTAGCGCGGATCACCTCACCCTGCTTGTCAACGATCAAGGCAGCCGAGCCCGAGAGTTCGAACGCATCGAGCGCGGCCTTGGCGGTGGCGAAACCCAACGCACTGGAGACCGCGGCCGCGGACGACATGCTGTTCGACAATGCAGCGAGCCGCTGCTTCTCTTCCACCGAGAAATGACCTTGCGCCGGGCTACGCTGAAGCGAGAGACACCACAGGTTGTCACCATGCGCGATCCTGATTCCGGCAAATCCGGAAAGCTTCAGCGGTCTGAGAAACTCCTGAAAATAAGGAAGCCGCTTGATGGTATCCGTGCTGAAAATGTCGAAATCATCGATGACGATGTGACGCTGTAGCAGCGGAATGCCGCGGAACCGCTCATCCCGAGCGTCCCAGCCGTCGCGCATATAAATGTGGGTGCTCTCCTGCATGGAGTCGGTGAGAAGAGCGGTGGGAAACTGCACGCCGGTAAGATTGAACAGAAGTGTACCGTGGCTTCCGGTTTCCTTGACGACGGTATCCAGCGCATCTTTCCACGCGCCGACATCGGTTGCAGCGCGCGCAAATCCCTGCTCGATGGCGTTCAAATTCCAGCTTGCCACATCGGACCTGCAAAATCAGAAAGCGCAGATTGAATATTATCCCCGCTTCAAGCAATGATCGCAAACAATTCCGCGCGTTCGTCGCGGGAACCGACGAACCGTCGGTTTTAAGGTTACAATCCGCAGCCATCAGGAATCTCATACCTCCATGCCTCATTCCACGTCCCTCCCCCCGGAGCGTATTCCCGTCATCGTCGGCGTCGGCGAATTCTCCGATCATCCAGCCGAACTGACCGCCGGACTGGAACCGATCGATCTGATGGCTGCAGCGCTGCGGCAGGCCGAAAAGGACAGCGGCGGCAAGTTGCTTGCGGACGTGCAGTCGCTCGACATCGTCAACTTCCTGAGCTGGCGCTATCACGATCCGGCGACGCTGCTTTGCGCGCGTCTCGGCATCGCGCCGGCGCACGCCTATTACGGGCCGGTCGGCGGCGAAAGCCCGATCCGTTATATTCACGAAGCGGCCAAGCGGATCGCGCGTGGCGAGTGTAACGTTGCGGCGATCTGTGGAGGCGAAGCGCAAAGCACCGTGACGAAGGCGGAACGCGCGGGCGTTTCGTTGCCATGGACGCCATTCGCGCACGACGCGCCGGTGCCGCTGCGCGGCGCCAGTTTCCAGAAGCCGATGGCGACCACGCTTGGCGTCGCCAAGCCGGTGACGGTCTATCCGATCTACGAGGCGGCCTCCTCCGCGCATTGGGGCCAGACGCCGCGCGAGGCGCTCGCGGAATCCGGCAAGTTATGGTCGGTCTATTCCAGCGTCGCCGCACAAAATCCCAACGCCTGGATGAAACGCGCGGTGCCGGCCGATGAGATCGTCACGCCGACGCCGGACAATCGGCTGATCGCATGGCCCTACACCAAGCTGATGGTGGCCAATCCTTCCGTCAACCAGAGCGCCGCAATCCTGCTGACCAGCCTTGCCAAGGCGCGCGAAGCCGGGATTGCCGAGACTAAACTGATCCATGTCTGGGGCGGCGCATCAGCGGAAGAACCGCGCGACTATCTCGAGCGCGATCAGTTCCATCAGAGCCACGCGCAGAATGCCGTACTCGGAGCGGTGATGGATATGGTCGAGGGCGATGGATCAGCTTTCGACGCCATCGAACTCTATAGCTGCTTCCCAACCGTGCCGAAGATGGCGCGCCGCACGCTCAAGCTCGGCCCCGACGTGCAGCCAACCGTCACCGGCGGCCTCACCTTTTTCGGCGCCCCGCTCAACGCCTACATGGCGCACGCCGCCTGCGCCATGGTGCGCAAGCTGCGCAGCGGCGGCAAGCTCGGGCTGCTCTATGGCCAGGGCGGCTTCGTTACCAAGCACCACGGACTGATCCTGTCATCACAAGCGCCACGCGATGCGCTGGCGCAGGACACGAGCGTGCAGGCCGAAGCCGATTGCAACCGCCAGACGACACCGCCATTCGTCACCGAGGCGAGCGGCCCTGGCAAGGTCGAGAGTTTCACGGTGATCTACGGCCGCAACGGGGCCGCCGAACACGGCGTCATCATGCTGCGCACGCCCGACGATGCCCGCGCCCTCGCCCGTATTCCGGCCAGCGACACCCAGACACTGGCGCATCTGACCAATCTCGACCGCACCCCGGTCGGCGGGCTCGGGGCCATCTCCACAGCCGTCGACGGCATTCTGGAGTGGCGGCCGACATAACCGACCAATCGGGCCGTCGACCTCACCGCGTCAACTAAGCACTGGCGTTTTGGCACACGAAGGGAGATAACCTTCCTCCATCTGTGCAAGAATGCGAGTACGGGAGCGCGGCTACAAGCATGGATTGGGACAATATCCGAGTGTTTCTGAGCGTCGCGCGCGCCGGGCAATTCCTTGCCGCCGCGCGGCAGCTCAAGATCGACCACGGCACCGTTAGCCGGAAGATCGGCGCGCTGGAGAAGTCGCTGGGCGTGCGGCTGTTCGACCGCCAGACCACCGGCTGCGTGCTGACATCGGCGGGCGACCGGCTCTACGCCGCCGCCGAAGAGGTCGAGGCGCAACTGCTGCGCGCGCAAGGCGACCTGTCGCAGTCCGACGTCGAACTCTCCGGCACCGTGCGGGTCGCGGCGCCGGACGGCTTCACCGCATTGTTTCTGTGTTCACGGCTCGGCAAGCTGAAGCGGAAATATCCATCGCTGACGATTCAAATGGTGCCGATGTCGCGCACCTTCTCGCTCTCCAAGCGTGAGGCGGACGTCGCCGTCACCATCTCACGGCCGGAGGAAGGCCGCCTTACCGTTCGCAAACTCACCGATTATTCGCTCCATTTCTATGCGGCCAAGAATTATCTCGCCGAGCACGGCACGCCGCAAACCGTGGCCGATCTCGAGCGGCACTGCCTGATCACCTATGTGCAGGACCTGGTGTTCGCCGACCAGCTTCACTTCATGCCGGAACTCTACGGGCCGCACTTCAGCCGGCTGGAATGCTCCGGCGCGGTCGGCCAGCTTGAAACCGTGCGCGGCGGCGCCGGCATCGGCATCCTGCATGACTACGCCGCGCAGACCGACCCGCAATTGCAGATCGTTCTGCCCGAGATGGGCTTCCAGCGCAGCTACTGGATCATGACCCATGTTGACATGCGCCGCCTCAGCCGGGTGCGCGCGGTGTCGGACTTCATCTTTGCCGAAGTCGGCGCGCAACGCTCGATCTTCCTACTTT
>JBARXT010000085.1:0-27456 GCA_049647485.1 Xanthobacteraceae bacterium | reverse complement strand
TGCGTAGCCAGGGCTCGGTGCCGGCGATCCAGTTGGCGCATGCCGGGCGCAAGGCCAGCATGCAGCGGCCGTGGTACGGCAACGCGGCGCTCACCGCCGAGGATCGCGCGCGGGGCGACATGCCGTGGCAGATCGTCGCGCCGAGCGCGATCCCGATGGAAGACGGCTGGCTGATGCCGCATGCGCTGTCTGTCGAGGATATGAAAGCGCTGCGTGAAGCATGGCGAGTGGCGACGTTGCGCGCCGTGGCTGCCGGTTTCGAATTTCTCGAAGTGCATTGCGCGCACGGCTATCTGCTGCACGAATTCCTGTCGCCGCTGTCCAACAAGCGCGACGACGCCTATGGCGGCGACCGCGCCGGCCGCATGCGCCATCCGCTGGAGATCATCGAGACGGTGCGCGCGGCGTGGCCGGCGGACAAGCCGCTGTCGGTGCGTGTGTCCTCGGTCGATGGCATCGATGGCGGCGTGCAGATCGAGGATTCGATCGTTTTCGCGCGCGAGGCCAAGGCGCGCGGTGCCGATGTGATCGATTGCTCGTCGGGCGGTCTGATGGGGTCGGCGACTGCGGCGCGGATTCCTCGCGGCTACAGTTTCCAGGTGCCGTTCGCCGATGCGATCCGACGCGAGGCGGAGATTGCCACCATGGCGGTCGGGTTGATCCTTCATCCGCAGCAGGCGGAGGACGTGCTGGTGCAGGGCCAGGCTGATCTGATCGGCATCGGTCGCGAGGCGCTGTTCGATCCGAACTGGCCGCAACACGCGCGGCTCGCGCTCACCGAGGCGAACGGCGAGGTGTTCGGCGATTGGCCGAAGCAATACGGCTGGTGGCTGGAGCGGCGCGAACCGGGCCTGCGTAAACTCGAAGGCCCGGCGTTGCCATTCCGGAGAGTGTGAGACTCTCGTTGGCTGCGTTGAGGCGGCGCTTACGCGCCCGCCGGCACCTGATCGAGGAAGCCGGTGATGTGCTGGATGCGACCGCCGTTCAGCACGGCGAAGTCGGTGCCCTTGATCGGACTGTCGGCGCCGTCGGGGCCGAGACCCCACGAGAAGCGGACGTGGTCGCCGTAGCCGTTGGGCTCGCCGATCAAGGCGAAGCGGAAATCCGGAAAGCGCTGCTGCACGCCGGTTACCAGTGCGTCGATGCCGTCATGGCCGGCGCCGGCCATCAACGGATCGACATAGCGGGCATCGGCGGTCCAGTTGCCGGCGAGCAGGTCGCGGCGGCGTTGCGGATTGCGTTCGTTCCACAGTTCGATGTAGCGGGCGGCAATCGTCTTGGCGTCTGTCATGGCGTGCTCCTGTTGCTGACGTCTTCAATGATGCCAGTATCGGAGTTCGCGCGCGGCCAATCGATTACCTCGCAGGTCATCAACGCGAAATCATCCCACCGCTTTTGCCGCCGCGCGGCCTGCATTGCGGCCGGAGAACAGGCAACCGCCGAGAAACGTGCCTTCCAGCGCGCGGTAGCCGTGCATTCCGCCGCCGCCGAAACCGGCTGCTTCGCCGACCGCATAGAGGCCGGGGATGATTTCGCCGTTGGCACCGAACACCCGCGCGTCCAGATCAGTCTCGAAGCCGCCCAGCGTCTTGCGCGTCAGGATGTTGAGCCGCACCGCGATCAGCGGGCCGTGCGCGGGATCGAGAATGCGATGCGGCTTCGCGGTGCGGATCAGCTTGTCGCCGATATAGCGCCGCGCGTTGTGCAGGTTGATGATCTGCGCGTCCTTGGCATAGGCATTGGCGATCTCGCGGTCGCGCGCCTCGATCTGCGTGCGGATATCATCGATGCGCAGCAGGTTATCGCCACTCAACGCGTTCATTGCACCGACAAGCTCATCGAGATTGTCGCGGACGATGAAGTCGACCCCCTTCTGCTTGAAGGCTTCCACCGGTGCGGGCGCGCCCTTGTTGGTGGCGCGCTTGAGCGTCATGCGCCAGCTCTTACCGGTGAGGTCGGGATTCTGCTCGGAGCCCGACAGCGCGAATTCCTTCTTGATGATGCTCTGGGTCAGGACGAACCACGAATAGTCGTAGCCGGTGGACATGATGTATTCGAGTTGGCCAAGCGTATCGGAGCCGGGAAACAGCGGCGCCGGCAGTCGCTTGCCGGTGGCGTCGAACCACATCGACGATGGACCGGGCAGGATGCGGATGCCGTGGCGCGGCCAGATCGGGCTCCAGTTCTCGATACCCTCGACATAGTGCCACATGCGGTCGCGGTTGATCAGCCGCGCGCCGGCGGCCTCCAGGATCTCGATCATGCGGCCGTCGACGTGCTCCGGCACGCCGGAGATCATCCGTTTCGGCGGCGCGCCGAAGCGGCGCGGCCAGTTCTTGCGGACGAGGTCGTGGTTGCCGCCGATACCGCCGGAGGCGACGATCACCGCCTGCGCCTTCAGGACAAACTCCCCGGTCATGATGCGCGAACTGGAGACCCCGCGTTCCACGGTGGTTGGCTCAAGGATGGTGCCGCTCACGCCGTCGATGGCACCGTCGGTGGAGGTAAGCGCATCGACACGGTGACGGAAACGGAATTCCAGCTTGCCGCGCGCCTGCGCCTCGCGCGCCCGTCGCTCGAATGGCTCGACGATGCCGGGCCCGGTGCCCCAGGTGACATGGAAGCGCGGCACCGAGTTGCCATGACCCATGGCGTCATAGCCGCCGCGCTCGGCCCAGCCGACGATGGGAAAAATCCGATGACCCATGGCGCGCAACCAGTCGCGCTTCTCGCCAGCGGCAAAAGCGACATAGGCTTCGGCCCAGCGCCGCGGCCAGTAATCCTCGGCGCGGTCGAAGCCGGCGGTGCCCATCCAGTCCTGCATCGCCAGATCGATGCTGTCCTTGATGCCGAGCCGCCGCTGCTCCGGCGAGTCCACCAGGAACAGGCCGCCGAATGACCAGAACGCCTGGCCGCCGAGGCTCTGCTCGCCCTCCTGATCCACCACGATGACGCGCTTGCCGGCGTCGGCGATTTCCGTTGCCGCGACCAGTCCCGCCAGCCCCGCGCCGACGACGATCACATCCGCATCCATTGCCATCGTTGGTTCCCCCCGTGGAACGATCAAAGCGTGTTGGCTCATGAGCGGTCAACCGCCCTCGTGACACAGACTGTTTACGAAATTGCGCAACGCTCCGTGTGCGCGCGACTGCATCTCGCGCGCAACACCGGGGTTGAATTTGGTGCGTAACCGCGTTCCCGTCTGGACAAAAACCTCATCTCGCAACACGGTACTGATCGCAAAGGTTCGCGCCAATAAACACAATCGCTTCGACGTTGGGGCTGGGACATGAAGATCGCAACGGGGCTGCTCGCGGCTGTTGTTCTGCTTGCGGGGATCGTGGCCAGTCATGCAGCGGTGCGGATTGCCGAGGATCGCGGCGGTCGGATCGGAACCTACGTCGATAAATACGAATCGCTGCGCAGTTCCGGAGAGCAGGTGGTGATCGACGGACTGTGCGCCTCGGCCTGCACCATCATCCTCGGCGCGGTGCCGTCGAGCCGGATTTGCGTGACGTCGCGCGCCGCACTCGGTTTCCACGCTGCGTGGGATGTCGGGGCCAACGGGCGCGTGGTCACCAATCGCCAGGCGACACGGATGCTGTATGCGATGTATCCGGTGCGGGTGCAGCGCTGGATCGCGCGGCATGGCGGGTTGACCCGGCATATGATCTTCCTGCGTGGCGCCCAGCTCCAAAGCATGTACCGGCCGTGCTACCTGATGAACGCGGAAGTGACGTACCGCTGAGGCGATTCACGCAGCGATTTCGCCGAACCGGTGCAATGTTCAGCATGACGTGAACATGCGGACACGGTGCAGAGCTTGCTCCGCAGCACCCCACCCTCTATCAGGAACCCGTTGATCGGCTGGCCGTCGGCCGCCGATTGAGGCCGATATGTCCGGCACGGATGTCCGGATCGTTTGGGTAAGGGAATTCCGATGACCGATCGCGCGACCCGACCGCTGGTGATTTTCGCGGCTTTTGCCGGCAGCCTTGCCATCGGTCTGCTGGTGGTGCTGTGGCTGGTGGGTGGGTTCGGAAATGTCGCCAAACCCGCCGCGATCGGCGGTGCTTTCCAACTCACCGACCAGTCCGGCCAGACCGTCACCGAGAAAAGCCTGCAAGGCCGCCCGACCATCATCTTCTTCGGTTACACGCATTGCCCTGACGTCTGCCCTACTTCGCTGTTTGAAATGTCCGAGGTGCTGCGGGCGATGGGCAAGGATGCGGATCGCGTCAATGCCTACTTCATTTCAGTGGACCCCGACCGCGATACTGCCGCTGTCATGAAGGATTATCTCAGCAGTTTCGATCCGCACCTGAAGGGGCTCACCGGCGATGCCGCGATGGTCAGCAAGGTGCTCACCGAATTTCGTGTCTACGCCAAGAAGGTTCCGTCCAAGGATGGTGGCGACTACACCATGGATCACACCGCGTTGATCTACCTGATGGACAAGAAGGGCAACTTCGTTGCGCCGTTCAACCTGAAGCAGACGCCGGAAGCGGCCGCCGCCGATCTCAAACGCTATCTTTGAAGCGGCTGTCGCGGCGTGCGTTCGGGGTGGTGTGTATCCAAGCGCGCGCCAAACGCAGGCTTTGCCAGCGTGGCGCGGCCAGTTGCTGCCGAGCCGTCAGGCCATGCTCGGTTTTTCCCAACGATAGGGCTCCTTGAAGAGCTGATACAGCGCGCGCCATGCCGCGACCGAGAGCAGCGCCCAATAGATCGGCGTGAGCAGCAGAACCCAACTGCGGCGGAGTTGGCCGCGCCGCGCCAGTCCCATCACGCCGACGATAGCCGTGGAAGCGTAGCCGGCGACGATGGCCGCCATGTGCAATTCCATCAGCGGACCGGTGAACAGGGCAGTGGGTTGATCCGTGGCGGCGCGAAGCCAGAGATAGGCTGCGAGTTCGAGCAGCAGGATCGGAGCGGCGAGGGCCGTCAGCACATTGCCGCCGATCAAAAGGTTGAGCGAGAGGACACCCTTGGCGCCGACCTCCCGCCACAGCCGGCGTGGCGCGCGCATATGCACGCCCCAGGTTTGCATCCAGCCCTTCATCCACCGGGAGCGTTGACGCAGCCAGCCGTCGAAGCAAACGGGAGCTTCTTCGAAGGTGGTCGAGGTGAAGGTCGAGGCGCGGTAGCCGGAGCGCGCCAGCCGGAAGCCGAGATCGGCGTCTTCGGTGACGTTGTAGGCGTCCCATCCGCCGATCTCGCGCAACGTCGCGGTGCGGAAATGGTTCGATGAGCCGCCGAGCGGTAATGGCAGGCCAAGCGTCGCGAGGCCGGGCAGGAACACATCGAACTGTCCGGCGTATTCCGCCGCGAACATGCATGACAGCCAGCTATCGGCCGGATTGTTGATGCAGAGACTGGCCTGCACGCAGACCGTTCGTGCGCCATGCGTGCGGAATGCATCGAGTGCTGCGCGAAGCTGGTTCGGTTCGGGAATGTCCTCGGCGTCGAAGATCGTCACGAAACTGCCGCGCGCGAACGGTAGCGCCCAGTTCAGCGCTTTCGGCTTGGTGCGTGGCAAGGTCGCGGGCGCCACCAGCACCTGGAACGTGGGCTGCGGCCCCCATTCCGCTATGGCGGCGCGGGTTTCGCGATCGTCAGGCTCGACGACCAGAATAACGTCGAGCTTTTCTTTCGGATAATCCAGCGCGGCGATGGCTTGCAGCAATTGTCGAACCGATGCCGCTTCCCGGTACAGCGCGGCAATGATGGTATAAACCGGCAATTCGTCGTCCTGCGGATGGGGCAGTGGCGTGATTGACGGTTGCGGAACGAGCGCGCCGATGATCCGCGTGGCGCTGAATGCCAGAAACCAGATTGCAAGCAGGCTGCTTGCGATGTGCAGTAGCGTGAACGCCGGCAGCATCAACAGGCCGGCGGCTGCAGCGACGAAACCGGCATGGCGAAGCCGGAATCGCCATGGAGGCCTGTTGCGCGATGCGGACGGCGCCGCGGTCAATCCCGGGAAACGTCGGCTGAGGCCTTCAGACGCCGCGTAAGCCAGGGAGGCATAGGCGCGGGTCATCAGCGCCTGGTTCAGTTGCGGTGCGGGCAACAGGCGGAGCCGCTTGATGATGTCCGGCGATCGGATCGCGAAACGGCTCAGCCACCGTGCCGTCAGGATGCGCGGGGCAATGCCCAGCAGATATTCTCCGTCGCGGAGCAGTGGCAGCAGGCCATGCTGGGCGACACACGAAAATTGTTCGCTGTGTAGCGGGATCGTGCTGCGCAAGGTGTCCGAGGGGGCGTCGATGCGGACCCCGGTGTGGGCCGCCAGATGCTGCAGATAACTGTCTTCATCGAGCACGCCCCACTGGATCAGGACGCGATCGGCGCCGGTACCGATCAACCGGCTGCGCTCGGTGGCGGCTTGCAGTAACTCCGGAGCGAGATAGTCACGCAGGCAATCGAGTTCGGGAGCGATCTCGCAATCGGACATTTGAGGTGGATGGCTGCCGGTTTCGGGTGGCAGGCCATACATTCGGGCCAGAAAATCCGGCAGCCGCCGTGATCGCAAGGGGTCCTTGCGTCGGTCTCTCGACGGCCTCGCCGGTTCCCCGCCGACGGGCCCGACATGGTCCCCAGCGGCCACGCGACGTCCCCACACCGCAAACGGCACTCGCGTCTGTCGCGGGATGGTCTATAAGATCGCCCGACGCGGAAGCCCCATGTAATGCAACCACAGATAGAGAAGCGCTTCAACGGATTCATGGTTCCACGTGGTTCGCGCGGTAGCCTGATCGGCCTTGCCATACTGGGATGGTTAACCGGCTTCGGCCTGCCGGCCGGCGTCGCGCGGGCGGAAGGTGTCCCCACGCCGCCGGCCGTCTCGCAGGCGGTGCCGGGGTTCTGGGACCCGCGGCGGCGGCCCGACCGTCCCGACCTGTCGCGCCTCACCGTCATCCGCTTCATGACCGAAACCGACTATCCGCCATTCAACTTCACCGGCCCGGACGGCAATCCGGCCGGCTTCAATGTCGATCTGGCGCGGCTGATCTGCGATGAAATCAAGGTCACCTGTACCATCCAGATGCGGCGTTTCGATACCCTGCTCGATGCCATCGCCAGCAATCGCGGCGATGCCATCATCGCCTCGCTGAGCGTGACGCCGGAATTGCGCAAGCGGGTCGATTTCAGCGACCTGTATTACCGGACCCCGGCGCGGTTCGTGGCGCGGCGTGGTGCGACCTCGGCCGAGGTGCGTCCGGAAACGCTGGACGGCAAGAAGGTGGGCGTGATTGCCGGCTCCTCGCACGAGGCCTACCTGAAGGCGATGTTTACCGGCGCCGAATTGCACACCTATCCGAACGATGAGGCGTTGCGGCAGGCGCTGAAGCAAAGCGAGGTCGAGCTGATCTTCGGCGATGCCATCTCGCTGGCGTTCTGGATCAACGGCACCGATTCCGAGAATTGCTGCGCCTTCAGCGGCGGGCCCTTCATCGAAAGTCGCTATTTTGGCGAGGGCGTGGGGATCGCCGTCAAGAAAGGCAATGACGTGCTGCGGCAGGCCCTGAACTGGGCGCTGTTTCGCATTTGGGAAAAAGGCCGCTACACCGACCTGTGGCTGCGGTATTTCTCAGTGAATCCGTTTTAACAAGAAACCGAAGGTCGCGGACTGTAGCAGGGCAGCTTGCCAAGCCGCGTGGAGCAATTGAATGTCGAATGAGATGACCGCCTCTGACTTGCGGGCGATTGCCGAACAATCCAACGCCTGGCCGTTCGAACAGGCGAAGCAGATCGTAGTGCGGCTGAAAACGAAGCCGAAGGACGAGGTGCTGTTCGAGACGGGATACGGGCCGTCCGGCCTGCCGCATATCGGCACCTTCGGCGAGGTGGCGCGAACCACCATGGTGCGTCACGCCTTTCGTGTGCTGACCGAGGACAAGGTCAAGACGCGATTGCTGGCGTTCTCCGATGACATGGACGGCCTGCGCAAGGTGCCGGATAACGTGCCGAACAAGGAGATGCTGGAACAGGATCTCGGCAAGCCACTCACGCAAGTCCGCGATCCGTTCGGCACTCATCCGAGTTTCGGCGAGCACAACAACGCGCGGCTGCGCGCCTTCCTCGACACGTTCGGTTTCGATTACGAGTTCGCGTCCTCGACGCAGTATTACAAGTCCGGCCGTTTCGATGCGACGCTGCTGAAGATGCTGGAGAAGATCGACAAGGTGATGGCGATCATGCTGCCGTCGTTGCGCGAGGAGCGCGCCGCCAGCTATTCGCCGTTCCTTCCCATTTGTCCACGCACCGGCATTGTCCTGCAGGTGCCGATCGTCGCGCACGATGCGAAGGCGGGCACGGTGTCTTACGACGATCCGGAGACCAAGGAGCGCGTCACCGTTCCGGTCACCGGTGGGCATTGCAAGTTGCAGTGGAAGCCGGACTGGGCGATGCGCTGGACCGCACTCGGCGTCGACTATGAGATGGCCGGCAAGGACCTGATCGATTCGGTGAAACTGTCGGGTAAGATCTGCACGGCGATCGGCGGCACGCCGCCAGCCGGCTTCAACTATGAACTGTTCCTGGATGACAAGGGGCAGAAGATTTCAAAGTCGAAGGGCAACGGGCTCACCATCGACGAATGGCTGCGCTATGCGTCGCCGGAATCGCTGTCGTTGTTCATGTATCGTGAACCGAAAGCGGCGAAGCGGCTCTACTTCGACGTGATTCCGCGCAATGTCGATGACTATCAGCAGTTCCTCGACGGTTACGCGCGGCAGGATATGAAGCAGCGCCTGAGCAATCCGGTCTGGCATATCCACGCGGGCAATCCGCCGAAGGCGGATATGCCGGTGACGTTCCAGTTGTTGTTGACGCTGGTGTCGTCGTCGAATGCCGAGAATGCCGAGACGCTGTGGGGGTTCATCGGGCGCTATCGCCCCGGCGTCACGCCGCAGACTCATCCCGCGCTCGATGCGCTGGTCGGCTACGCCATCAATTACTATCGCGACTTCGTGGCGCCGGCGAAACAGTTCCGCGCCCCGAGCGATGGTGAGCGCGCTGCGCTGAATGACTTGCGTGATGCGCTGTCGCAATTGCCGGAGGATGCCAGCGCCGAGGATATCCAGAACGTGGTCTATGAGATCGGCCGCCGCGAGCCGTTCCTCGATCACAAGAAGACCGGAAAGGATGGCCGCCCCGGCGTGTCGCTGGAGTGGTTCAACATGCTCTATCAGGTGCTGCTCGGCCAGGAGAAGGGGCCGCGCTTCGGCTCCTTCGTCGCGGTCTACGGCGTCAGAAACGCGGTGGCGATGATCGACGGCGCCCTGGCGCGGAGTGCGTGAGCGGAGATTGTTCGTCCGGTATTCGTGACGCGGTCAGAACAGGCTGACAAAGAAGCGCGAGCAGACCACGAGCAGGAAAATTCCGAAGGCGATTTCGAGCGCGCGCTTCGGCAACGCGTGTGCCAGCCTGACGCCGAGCGGCGCCGTCAGCACGCTGGTCGGCGCCACGATGATGGTCGCGATCAACGAGACATAGCCGAGCGCAAAGGGCGGCTGCAGGATCAGGATATCGGGATTGGCGGCCGCAATCGGCCAGCCTGCATAGATGTAGCCGATGGCACCGGGAATCGAAATCAGGACGCCGAGCCCGGACGAGGTCGCGATCGCCTGATGAATCGGGCGGCCGTAGAATGTCATGAACATGTTGGAGAGTTGGCCGCCGCCGATGCCCATGAGTGTCGACAGCACGCCGATCATGACGCCATAGGCGCGCAGGAACAGGCCTTTCGGCATCTCGTCGGCAAACCGCCAGCTGTCGCGGCCGAAAAGCAAACGCACGGCTGACAATCCTGCGATCACCACGAACACAATCTTGAATAGTTCCGGCGGCGCATAACGTGCGATCAGGCTGCCAACAACAACACCAGCGACCACCGGCACCGCCCAGTTGCGCAGCACGCTGGCATCGACCGCGCGCTTCGCCCGGTGGGCATAATAGGAGCGGATCGAAGTCGGGATGATGATGGCGAGCGATGTGCCGACGCACAACGGCATGCGCACATCGTCCGGGACGCCGACGATATGAAACAGTTCATAGAGCGCCGGCACCAGCACGGCGCCACCGCCGACGCCGAACAAGCCGGCAAGAAAACCGGTCACGGCGCCTGCGATCAACAACGCAATGGCAAGCGATGCCACGTCGAGCATCGGCAGTCCGGCTATCATGATGGGAATCCGGTGTGGAGGGTCGTGGGCCTTAGGCCCATAACCCGGGGCTGTAAACCTCGTGGACGCTCTTGGCAACCACCGAAAGTCGTAGCTTTACTGGCTCGCCCAGACGATGCGCGCGATCCATTCCACCTCGTCGGGCGACAGCGTGCGATGGGGATGCGCCGGGTTCAGCGACTGCAATTCCAGCGTCTTGGCGGTGCGTCGTTTCAGCTCCTTCACCATGACCTCGCCGTCGCGGGTCTTCACCACCACGCGGTCGCCGCGCCGGATCGGCGTGCCGGGCGAGACGATGATGACGTCGCCGTCGCGATAGGCGGGTTTCATCGAGTCGCCGGAAATTTCCAGCGCGTAGGCATGCTTGTCGTTGACCGCGGGCAACCCGACCTCGTCCCAACCTTTGCCGACCGGAAAGCCGCCATCGTCGAAGTAGCCGCCGGAACCGGCTTCCGCAAAGCCAAGCAGCGGCACCGACGGGGTCCCGCGCGCGGTTTCCTCGATCAGTTGTACGAAGGTGTCGATGGCGGTGTTGGTAGCCGCCAGGGCCTTGGCGACGGACTCGGTCGAGGGCCAGCGCTCCCGGCCGTCATTGGTGACGCGCTTCGATTTGTTGAATGTGGTGGGGTCCAGCCCTGCGCGCTTGGCGAGTCCCGACGGGGACAGGCCGGCATGCTCGGCAAGGCGGTCAAGGGCGGTCCAGATCTGATGATGGGTCAGCATCGTGTGTCCGTAGCGTTGATCGGCAAAGGGCACGAAGGCGGAAAGGGTAATTCTAGGAATTATTACCTGATATCGAAATTTTCCGCAATCGGAAGGACGGTTACTTGCGGCCCTTGAAGTCCGCCGGGGGCGCCGATACGGTCGGGAGCGGAAGCAGAATGTGACCCGGGGGATGCCGAATTCCTGAGGGAACTCAACAATAAGCGAGCATGTTGCGGGTGCGCACCATCTACAAGATCTGTCCTGCCTCGGCATGGCGCGAGGCCGAGCGCCGGGGCATCTATGACGGCAGCGCCGACGATAAACGCGACGGTTTCATCCATTTCTCCACCGCCGCCCAATTAGCAGACACCGCGCGGAAACATTTCGCCGGACAAGCCGCGCTGTTTCTGGTCGCGGTCGACGCCGACGCGCTTGGCGATGCGTTGCGTTGGGAGCCGTCCCGCAATGACGATCTGTTTCCGCACCTCTACGGTTCGCTCGATCTCGGTGCGGTGACCGCCGTCCTGGATTTGCCGCTACGTGCCGATGGCGGACATGACATTCCGGAGTTGTCCTCGTGATGCGCGCTTTCGACACGTTCTCGCTGCCGCTGCTGCGGCTGTTCGATCCGGAGGACGCGCACCGCATGGCAATTCAGGGGCTGCGCCTGCTACCGCCGATGCGGCCGCGCACCGACGATCCCAAACTGGCGGTGCGAGCGTTCGGGCTCAACTTCCGCAATCCGATCGGCATGGCGGCGGGGTTCGACAAGAGCGGTGAGGTGCCGGATGCCTTGCTGCGGCTCGGCTTCGGTTTTGTCGAGATCGGTTCGGTGACGCCACGGCCGCAAGGCGGCAATTCACGTCCACGGCTGTTTCGTCTCGAGCGCGACGAGGCGGTGATCAACCGCATGGGCTTCAACAACGACGGCGCTGACGTGGTGTTGCGGCGGCTCGCCGGCCGCGCGCAGCAGCCCGGCATCGTCGGCGTCAATCTCGGGGCCAACAAGGACTCGCAGGATCGCACCGAGGATTATGTGCGGCTGATCGAAACTTTCGCGCCGGTGGCGAGCTATTTCACCATCAACGTGTCGTCACCCAACACGCCGGGCCTGCGCAACCTGCAACAGGCGGAAGCGCTGGACGATCTGCTGGCGCGGGTGATCGACGCGCGCGAACGTGTGCAGCAGAATGCCGGCGATACGCCGGTGCTCCTCAAGATCGCCCCGGACCTCACGCTTGGCGAACTCGACGACGTGGTGCATATCGCGCGTTCGCGCCGCGTCGATGGCATGATCATCGGCAATACCACGCTGGCGCGGCCCGAGACATTGCGTGAGGCTTCGCGCGCCAAGGAGCAGGGCGGCCTGTCGGGGCGTCCGTTGTTCCGGCTCTCGACCCGCATGGTGGCCGAGACCTATGTGCGCGCCGAGGGTGCGTTCCCGTTGATCGGCGTCGGCGGCATCGATAGTGGCGGTGCGGCGCTGACCAAAATTCGCGCCGGCGCCAGTCTGATCCAGCTTTACTCGGCACTGATCTACAAGGGACTCAGCCTGGTTGAAAACATCAAGAGCGATCTGGTGGCGACCATGCTGCGAACCGGGCGGGATTCGCTGTCGGAAATCGTCGGCGCCGATGCTGCCGCCGTCACCGCGGAAGACTGGCCGGTTTGAAGCATGATCCCGAAAAGCGAGAGCCGGTTTTAGGGTAAGATCATCCTCCGAACGTCGCGCGTACCAGCGCCGGATAGCGCATGGCCTGCAACAGCCCGCGCGCCAGCAGGAAGGCAAGGAATGCCGTCCACAACCCGGCATTGCCCCACGGTGTCAGCAGATACCAGACACCGATGTAGATGACGAAAGACGCCATCATCAGATTGCGCATGTCGCGCGCCCATGAGGCGCCGATGAAGACGCCGTCGAAGCAGTAAGCGAGCACGCCGCAGGCGGGAGCCAGCGCCGCGAGCCACATGAATTCCCGCGCAGCGATCCGCACCACCGGACTGGTGGTGATGATGTCGATCAGATGATCGCCCGTCACGATGAAGATCAGTGAGACGGCGACGCCGAAGCCGACGCTCCATGCCAGCACCAGTTTCACCGCGCGCGAGAATTGCTGGCGATCTCGCGCACCGAAGGTCTGGCCGCAGAGTTGCTCGGCCGCGTTGGCGAGGCCATCGAGGAAGAACGAGCCGATCATCAGGAAGTTGTACAGGACCGCGTTGGCGGCGAGCACCTGATCGCCCGCGCGTGCGCCCTGCGCGGTAAAAAACAGGAACGCGCCGATCAGCGCCGCGGTACGGATCATGATGTCGCGGTTGACGGCGAGCATCCGCAGCCAGCGGGCGCGATCGAACAATCGCGCGCGGGGGACGTGATAGTTCGGGCCGAGCAGAATGCGCGCGACGACAAGGCCACTGGCGAAGCCGGCGGTTTCCGCGATCACGGTGGCGATGGCGGCGCCCTCGATCCCCCAACGCAGCATCAGCACCAACAGGATCGTCAGCGCCATGTTGAGCAGGTTGATGCCGACCTGGATCGCCAGCGCGATGCCGGTGCGCGCCTGCCCCACCAGCCAGCCGAGAATCACGTAGTTGCCCAGCATGAAGGCAGCCGACCAGAGACGGATATGGAAATAGCTGGTCGCGGCGGCAGTCACCGCCTCGCTGCCGCCCATCGCCGAGAAGATCAGCGATGCCAGCGGCGCGCGCATTATCACCAATAAGATGCCGATGGCCGCCGCAAGCAGCAACGCGCGAATCAGCACGGCGCGCATTTCGATGCGGTCGCCGGCGCCGAGCGCCTGCGCGGTGAAGGCGACTGTCGCCATCCGCAGGAAACCGAACAGCCAGAACACGCAGTCGAACGCCACTGAGGCCAGTGCGACGCCGCCGAGCAGCGCCGCATCGCCGAGCTGGCCGATCGCGGCGGTGGAGACGACGCCGAGCAACGGCGTGGTGAGGTTGGCCAGCATCGCCGGACCGGCAATGACGAACACGCGGCGGCTGTCGACCTGTCGCGCGGCCTGGTCGATCAACATCATAGGAGTCAGCCGACGGTCAGCGCCCACGCGGTGCGTTGAACAGCCGTCCCAACAGCCAGATCGGGATCACGATTACCGCGCCGAGCAGGAAGTAGCGCCACAGGCCGTTGATGGCGTCGAAGCCGAGATCCCAGATACGGATGAACAGCAGGCGAATCGAGTGGACGATATTCCACGGGTCGAAGCCGATCGCCGCCAGCACGACGCCCGCCAGGATCGACAGCATCACCAGCCGGAAAGCGACGCCGAGCGGCGAGCCGCCGAGGAAGCGCGACAACCCGTCATTGCGTGCGGGCAATTCTCGTGTCTCGTTCGGCATGGACGGTCTCCGGTGGGATCGATTCCCTGAACTATACCGCGTCGCAGATGGGGAACCAATGCGGCGGCGTCAATGCCCTGTGCTGTCAGGTCGAAACGTCGTTCGCGGCCGGTCACTCGCTGGGGGCAGCAGATGTGTTTTCGGATTTCAGCATCCGCTCCAGCGTTTCCAGCCGGTCGGCCTCGCGCGGTGGCTTGTCCCAACGCAGCCGGTTGATGCGGGGGAAGCGCATGGCGACGCCGGATTTGTGCCGGGACGAGCGCTGCAGCCCCTCGAAGGCGACTTCCAGTACCAGCCCTTGGTCCGGTTGATGCACCACATGGCGCACTGGGCCGAATTTCTCGGTGGTATTGCGGCGGACGAAACGGTCGATCTGAAGCAGCTCCTCGTCGGTGAAGCCGAAATAGGCTTTCCCCACCGGCACCAGTTGGTCGCCGTCATCGCCATCGGTCCAGACGCCGAAGGTGTAGTCCGAATAATAGGACGAGCGCTTGCCGTGGCCGCGCTGCGCATACATGAGGACCGCGTCGATCAGATGGGGATCGCGTTTCCACTTCCACCATGGGCCTTTGGGACGGCCGGGCAGGTATGTGGCGTCGCGTCGCTTCAGCATTACGCCCTCGACCGCCTCCGCATCGTCGCCGGCACCGAAGGCCGCCGGATCGGCGCGCGCGGCCGTGATTGTCGTCCAGTCGTCGAATGGAACGACAGGGGAAAGATCGATACGCGGATCATTGAGCCTTGCGATGAACGCCTCCAGCCTCGCGCGTCGTTCAGCGAACGGCAACAGGCGCAAGTCTGCGTCGTCGTCCGCAAGCAGATCGTAAGCTCGCAGATGAATCGGAAATTCCTTGATCAGCTTCGGCGTCACGCTTTTGCGGTTGAGCCGTTGCTGCAAGACGTTGAACGATTGCACGCGGCCCTCGCGCAGCACCAGCAATTCGCCGTCGATCGCGCCGGGCAGATGCAGCGATGACAGCAGATCGGGAAAGCTCGTGCCGATATCTTCGCCGGTGCGCGAGTAGAGCCGGGCGACGGTGGCGTCATCGTCGCTGCGGCCACTGACGGCCTGCACGCGGATGCCGTCCCACTTCCATTCCGCGATATAATCGCGTGCATCGAGCGTGGCGAAGTCGGTCACCTCGATGGCATGCGCCAGCATCACCGGGCGGAACGGCGCGGCGTCGCGATTGATGGGCTTGTCGCCGCGTCCTTCCAGCCATGCGAACAATTCGAGATAGGGCGGCGCGAGGCCCGGCCAGATCAGTTCGACGTCGTGCGGGTCCTTGCCGCCGAGTGCTGCCGCGGCGGTTTTCGCCAGCCGTGTCGAGACGCCGATGCGCATTGCGCCGGTGACGAGCTTCAATAGCGCCCAGCGGCCTATCTCGTCGAGTTCGTCGAGCCAGCGCGTGAGTTGTGCGGGCAGTTCGGACTTGCCGAGCGTCGCGAGCGTGGTGACGACCTCGGTGAGGAAAGGTGCCTCGTTTTCACCTCTCCCGCTTGCGGGGGAGGTCGGATCGCTTGGCAATCCGGGTGGCGGCTCTCCGTTGCCGTCGGTTGACGCGGGTTGTCCCTTCCCCAACCCTTCCCCGCAAGCGGGAGAGGAGGCAGGCTGTGCGTGCGGAGATGTCGGCCACATCAGCGCGACCGTCTCCGACAGATCGCCGACGTAGTCATAAGACAGCGCGAACAGTTCGGGATCGACGCGCGCGGCGATCAGCTCGCGGATCAAGCCTGCCTTCGCATGCTTGAACGAAAGCGCACCGGTCAGCGCCGCCAGCGCGTAGCCGCGATCCGGATCGGGCGTCTCGCGAAAATATTGTGCGATCAGCCGCAGCTTGTTGTTGCGGCCGGGCTCGTAGCTGAGACGATCGAGCAGTTCGGCGAAGCGGTTCATGCGTCGCCCTCGACCGCAGATGAGCTTTCATCCTCCTCGCCGTAGCCGACCAGGGCCAGCGGTCGCGCGGCGAGCCCCTGCGTCTTGCACCAATGGACCAGGGCTTCTTCCTCGCCATGCGTGACCCAGATTTCGCCGGCGCCGGTCGCCTTGATGGTTGCGGTGAGACCATTCCAATCGGCGTGATCGGAAATCACCAGCGGCAGTTCGACGCCGCGTTGGCGTGCGCGCGCGCGAATCCGCATCCAGCCCGAAGCGAAGGCGGTGACCGGGTCGGGAAAACGTCGCGTCCAGAGATCGGAGGTGGCGGACGGCGGCGCCAGCGTGATGGTGCCGGCAAGGTCCGCCTTCTTCATGTCTCTCACCAGACGCAGATCGCCGAGCGCGATTCCACGACTTTCATAGTAGCGCGTGATCGGCTCCATCGCGCCGTGCAGATAGATTGGGGCGTCATGGCCCGCGGCGCGCAGCAGTGCGATGACGCGTTGCGCCTTGCCGAGCGAATAGGCGCCGACCAGATGTGCGCGCTCCGGGAACAGTCGGACCGAATCCAGGAGTTTTCGCACTTCATGCGCGGCGTTCGGGTGACGGAAGACCGGCAGCCCAAACGTCGCCTCGGTGATGAAGACGTCGCACGGCACCACCTCGAACGGTTCGCAGGTCGGGTCGGGAGCATCCTTGTAGTCGCCGGAGGCGACGATCCGCAGGTTGTCGCAAGTCACCGCGATCTGTGCTGATCCCAGCACATGGCCGGCGGGATGAAAGCTGATGCCGACCTCGTCGAGGTGGAGCCTTTCGCCGTAACGGATGGCTTGCGTGCGGCCGGCGAAATTATCGCCATAGCGCAGGCGCATCATGTCCAGCGTTTCCTGCATTGCCAGCACCGCGCCGTGGCCGGGCCGTGCATGGTCGGAATGGGCATGGGTGATCAAGGCGCGCTCCACCGGCCGCACCGGATCGATGTAAAAGCCGCCGGGTTTGCAGCACAGTCCGGCCGCGGTGGGGGCGAGAAGCTCTTGCGGGCGCATGATGCGTATATAGGCCGCATGCGGCGCTCCGACACCGGATACGCGATCCGGTTGTGAAGGTGCGAGAGTATGCTACGCTCCTCATACTTAAACGATTAACTAAAAACGACGGGGAGATTGTCAGACCATGGACCGACGTTCACTGTTTCGGCTGCCGCAGGCTGCCATCGCGGGGGCCGCGCTTCTTGCTGCGACCCAGGCTATTGCCGCCGACAAGAAGTACGATCCCGGTGCCAGCGATACCGAAATCAAGCTCGGCCAGACCGTTCCGCACTCGGGTCCCGGCTCGCTTTATGGCGTGCTGGGCCGCGTCGGCGAGGCCTATTTCCAGATGCTGAACGAGAAGGGCGGCATCAACGGCCGCAAGATCAAGTTCTTCACGGCGGACGACGCCTATTCCGCGCCGAAGGCGGTCGAGCAGACCCGGCGTCTGGTTGAGCAGGAAGAGGTGCTGGCGCTGTTCGGCTCGCTGGGTACCGCGCCGCAGACCGCCGTGCACAAATATCTCAACAGCAAGGGCGTGCCGCAGCTTCTCCTCAACACCGGCGCGTCGAAGTGGAATAATCCGAAGCAGTTCAAGTGGACGATGGCGGGGCTGCCGCTCTATCCGACGGAAGCGCGGATCCTCGCCAAGTACGTTCTCAGCGTGAAGCCGGACGCGAAGGTCGGCATCCTTTACCAGAACGACGACTTCGGCCGCGACTTCCTCGGTCCGTTCAAGGACGAACTGGCCAAGGCCGGCGGCAAGGCGAAGGTGATCGCGGAGACGACCTACGACCTGACCGATCCGACCATCGATTCGCAGATCATCAATCTGTCGAAGTCGGGCGCCGATGTTTTCTATAACATCACCACCGGCAAGGCGACGTCGCAGACCATCCGCAAGATCGCCGAACTCGGCTGGAAACCGCTGCATCTGCTGTCGGCGGGCTCGACCGGTCGTTCGATCCTGCACGCCGCCGGCCTTGAGAACGCCAAGGGCATCGTCGCCATTCGCTACGCCAAGGAAGTCGGCGTGCCGCAGTTCGTTAACGATCCCGAGGTGAAGGCATTCGAGGAGTTTCGCCAGAAGTATCTGCCGAACGTCGATCCCGACAACACCATCGCTTTCGCCGGCTACGGTCAGGCAGTCACCATGGCGGAGATCCTGCGCCGCTGCGGGGACAATCTCACCCGCGAGAACGTGCTGAAGCAGGCCGCGAGCTTGAACGGCTTCCATTCGCCTTACATGCTCGACGGGATCACCTACTCGTTCACGCCGGATAACTACACGCCGATCAAGACGCTCTACATCTCGGTGTTCAACGGCAAGGACTGGGACATCGTCGGAAAGCCTTATACCGAGTAACCGACGCGGTCGGCTTCAGCCGATCTAACCTTGAAACCGGGGCTGGGTTTGCGGCACGCAAATCCGGCCTCGTTGTTTTCGGGAACGATGGGGAAAGCGGAGGAGTTCAGGTTCTTTCGTCGTGCCCGTGGATCACGTTTGAAGTGATGCGCCAAACAAAAGCCCCGGCATCGCTGCCGGGGCTTTTCGTTTCAGCCGTTGTGGGCGATCAGTACTTCGCGACCACCGGTGCGTTGAAGTGGTAGTTCAGGCCGGTGCGGAAGATGTGCTGCTGCACTTCGGTTGTGAACACCGCCGGCGCACCGCCGAGGCTGAGGTTCGCGGTGGAGCGGCCAAGATCGACATAGAGATATTCGGTCTTCGACGTCCAATTCGGTCCGAACAGGCCAAGCAGGGTGAACGGGGTTTCGATGCCGGCGCCGACGGTCCAGCCGGTGCGGGTCTCCGAGAAGCTCGCGCCGTTGAAGGCCGTCTTGATGCCGCCATAGGCGAAACCGCCGGTGGCGTAGAACAGCGACGGACCGACCGCGTAGCCAAGGCGGCCGCGCACCGTGCCGAACCACGGCAGCTTCGAATTGACCGTCAAACCGGGGCCGCAATCGAAGCAGGTCTTGTTGTCTTCCGACGACGCGCCCTGAATGTCGGTCTCGATGCCGAACACAGTGCTGCCGGCCTGCCAGTTGTAGCCGGCCTGCACGCCGCCGTTGAAGCCGTCGGGCGAAAGATTGAAGCTGCTGGTGGTCGCGGTCGGAACGTCGAGGACCGTGCTGCGGTTGCGCCCGGTGCCCGAGCCGAAGTTACCGCCGAGATAGAAGCCGTTCCAATTGGCCGTGGCGGTCTGCATGTAGGTGCTGTTGCCGCCGATGCGATAGTTCAGGCCGACGCGGAAGATGTGCTCGCGCAACTCGGAACGGATCGCCTGACCGCCGGCGGAATAGACGCCCGTGTGGTCGCCGAGATCGAGATAGAGGTATTCGATCTTGCCGGTCCAGTTGCCGCCCAGCGCCGCTTCGACGCCGCTGCCCCAGGTCCAGCCGCTGCGGCCGCCGCCCATGGCGAACGGTACGCCGCCGGTCACGCCTGATGTCTTGACGTCGCCGTAGGCGTAGCCAGCAGTGATGTAGCTCAGCGTCGGGCCAGTCACGAGACCGACGCGGCCGCGAACCGTGCCGAACCAGTCCAGCCGCTGGTTGAAGGTGTCGCCGACGAGGTTCACGGAACCGTCGCGCATGTCGGCGCCCTGAATGTCGGCCTCGATGCCGAACACGATGGGGCCGAGGAAGGAATCAGTCTGCCAGTTGTAGCCGGCCTGCACGCCACCGATCGCGCCCAGCGGCGACAGATAGGTGGAATTCTCGACGCCGCCATTGAAATGCTGCGTGCGGTCGCGGCCGAGACCGAGGCCGGCGTTCACGCCGAGGTAGAAGCCGGTCCAGTCATAGACCGCGGCCATCGCCGGGGCCTTCATGTAGGGAGCTTTGACGGCCAGGTCGGCGGCCTGCGCGCTGACGGCGGTTCCAAGGAGAGCAACGCCGGCAATAATCGTTTTCATCGTCGATTCCATTCCTGTGACTGCCAAAGTTTACTCCGGGAACACGGGGCTGTCTGTGGTTTGCCGGTCACACCCGGATGGATAGCGGCCGAGGGTTGATGAAACCTTGCCGAAATCCGCATTGATTCGGGCCGCCCTACGCCCTTCAACGCGTCGCGACGCCTCGACCGAGGCCATGAGAACGCTTACCTCTGGGATCGTGCCGCCCCCGGACCCTGATACGCCGCCAGCGCTGCTGCCGGAAACCTTTTCGCTTTGGTTCGCCCGGCGCGGCTGGTCGCCGCGCGCGCACCAACTGGCGCTTTTGGCGAAAGCGCGGGCGGATCGTTCGGCGCTGCTGATCGCGCCGACCGGCGCCGGTAAGACGCTGGCCGGGTTCCTGCCGACGCTGGTGGAACTGAGCGGGGCATCTCCAAAGGCACGGGCGACTCCCCTCTCTCCGCCACGCAAGAGCGTAGGGGGAGGGGGGGAAGCCGGCGGCCTGCACACCCTTTACATCTCGCCGCTGAAGGCGCTGGCGGTGGATATTGCCCGCAATCTGGCAGTGCCCGTCGCGGAGATGGGACTGCCGATCCGGGTCGAGACCCGGACTGGCGATACGCCAGCATCGCGCCGGCAACGGCAACGGCGATATCCGCCCGACATCATGCTGACGACGCCGGAGCAACTGGCGCTGCTGCTCGCCTCCGACGACGCGCCCTACCTGTTCGCGTCGCTGAAGCGGATCGTGCTCGACGAACTTCACGCGCTGGTGACCTCCAAGCGCGGCGACCTGCTGTCGCTTGGACTATCGCGGCTCTGGATGATCGCGCCGCAGGTCCGCGCCATCGGATTGTCCGCCACCGTCGCGGAGCCGGAGTCGCTGGCGCGATTCCTGATGCCGCAACGGCAGGGTGAAGCAATCGCCGCCGATATCGTGGTCGCGGGCGGCGCAGCCGCGCCGGTGGTGGAAATGCTCGATACCCGCGAGCGGCTGCCATGGGCCGGACATTCCGCGCGCCACGCGCTCGGCGAAATCTACGATCTGATCAAGCACAACAAGACCACGCTGGTGTTCGTCAACACCCGCAGCCAGGCCGAGATGCTGTTTCAGGATCTGTGGCGGATGAACGACGACAATCTCGCCATCGCGCTGCATCACGGCTCGCTCGATGTCGGCCAACGCCGCAAGGTCGAGGACGCGATGACCGCCGGCAGGCTGCGCGGCGTGGTGTGCACCTCGTCGCTCGATCTCGGCGTCGACTGGGGCGATGTCGATCTCGTCGTCAATGTCGGTGCGCCGAAGGGTGCTTCGCGGCTGATGCAACGGATCGGCCGCGCCAATCACCGTCTCGATGAGGCTTCGCGCGCGGTGCTGGTGCCAGCCAACCGCTTCGAAGTGCTGGAATGCCGCGTCGCCATCGATGCGGTGAACGAGAACTCGCAGGATACGCCGCCGCTGCGTTCCGGCGCGCTCGATGTGCTGGCGCAGCATGTGCTCGGCCGCGCCTGCGGCGAACCGTTTCTTGCCGACGATCTTTACGCGGAAGTGAAAATAGCCGCGCCTTACGCGGAGTTGTCGCGCGCGGATTTCGACGACGTGGTCGATTTCGTCGCCACCGGCGGCTACGCGCTGAAAAGCTACGAGCGTTTCGCGCGCATCAAGCAGGATACGCAGGGCCGCTGGCGCGTCGCCAATCCGAAGGTGCGGCAGACCTATCGGCTCAACGTTGGCACTATCGTCGAGGAATCGATGCTGAAGGTGCGACTGGTGCGTTCGCGTCGCGGCGGGTCAGGCGCGACCGGGACCATCGCGCGCGGCGGCCGCATGCTCGGCCAGATCGAGGAGTATTTCATCGAAGGGCTGGTGCCGGGCGACACTTTCGTGTTCGGCGGCGAGATCGTGCGTTACGAGGCGCTGGTGGAAGACGAGGTCTATGTCTCCCGCGCCAACGATGCCGACGCCAAGGTGCCGTCCTACATGGGCGGCAAGTTTCCGCTCTCGACCTATCTCGCCGAACGCGTGCGCGGGCTCTTGGCCGATCCGCGCGCGTGGAAGGGATTGCCGGATCAGGTGCGCGAGTGGCTGTCGCTGCAATCGTATCTCTCGCGCGTGCCGGACGCGCGCGAGATGGTGGTGGAAACCTTTCCGCGCGCCGACAAGCATTATCTCGTCTGCTATCCGTTCGAGGGACGGCTGGCGCACCAGACGCTCGGAATGCTGCTGACGCGGCGGCTGGAACGCGCGCGGGTGCGGCCGCTCGGTTTCGTCGCCAACGAATATGCGCTGGCGGTCTGGGCACTGGGCGACATGTCGGCGATGATCCGGCAGGGCCGTTTGGATCTCGCCACGCTGTTCGATCCCGACATGCTCGGCGACGATCTTGAGGCATGGCTCGCGGAATCCGCATTGATGAAGCGCACGTTCCGTAACGGCGCGATCATTTCGGGATTGATTCCGCGCCGTTTCACCGGCGAAGAGAAAAGCCGGCGTCAGGTGCTGTTCTCCACCGATCTCGTCTACGACGTGCTGCGAAAACATCAGCCGGATCATGTGCTGTTGCGCGCGGCGCGCGCCGACGCCGCGACGGGTCTACTCGATTTGCGCCGCCTCAGTGATATGCTGATGCGCATCGCGGGCCGAATCACCCACAAGGAACTCGACCGCGTTTCTCCGCTCGCGGTGCCCGTGATGCTGGAAATCGGCCGCGAAGCGGTTTACGGCGAAGCCTCGGACGAATTGCTGGCGGAAGCCGCCGAGGATCTGGTGCGCGAGGCGACGGGAACGTGAATACGATGCACATCACAGACATGACCGTTTCCGGTGTGACCTTCACCGCCGATCTGTCGGGTGTGCTGTATTGGGACGACGAGGGCCTGCTCGTGGTCTCCGACCTGCATCTGGAAAAGGGTTCCAGCTTCGCCATGCGCGGCGTGTTGCTGCCGCCGCACGACACGGCCGAGACGCTGGCGCGGCTCGATGCCGTGATCGCGCGCTATCGGCCGCGCACGGTGATTGCGCTCGGCGACAGTTTTCATGATCGCGAGGCGCACGATCGTCTGTCGGCCGCGCATCGCGCCACGTTGGCAATGCTGCAAGCGGGACGCGACTGGATCTGGATCGTCGGCAATCACGATCCGGATCTGCCGCGCGATCTCGGCGGCAGCATCGCCAGCGATGTCGGTATCGGACCCGTCGTGTTTCGCCACGAGCCGACCGGCGCGGCAGGCGAGATCGCCGGTCATCTGCATCCGAAGGCGCGGGTGTCGCGACGCGGTCGCTCGGTGGAGCGGCGTTGCTTTGCCAGCGACGGCGAGCGTGCGATCATGCCGGCGTTCGGTGCTTACACCGGGGGGCTGAGCATTCGCGACTTCGCGTTCGCGGCGATTTTCAAGTCGCTGGAGTTCACGGCGCATGTGCTCGGCGACAGTCGCATGCACGCCATCGCCGCGGCACGGTGTTCTTGAGTTCTCAAGCGGCCTTCGCCTGCACGGTGTTGCAGAAATCGGCCAGCGTATCGGCGAGCCGCAGCGTTGCGGGGCTGGCTTCGGGCGCGGCGACCAGCGCCATCTCGGTCTTGTCGATCGGGGCGAAACCGTCTTTGGCCGTCAGGATGCGATGGCCGGGCTGGATCGCCATTTCGGAGAGAATGCTTAAGCCAAGACCTGCCGCGACCGCGGCCTGAATTCCGGAAAGGCTCGAACTCGAATAGGCCATGTGCCAGTTGCGGCCCGCCGCCTCGATGGCGTGAATCGCGCCGGCGCGATAGAGGCAGCCGGCGGGAAAGCCGATCAGCGGCACGGAATGGCAGGCGAGGTCGACCGGATGCGCCTTGCTGGTCACCCAATGCACGCGCTCCGGCCACACAGCGATGCCGCCCTTCTCGCCGGCGGCGCGCTTCAGCAGCGCGAGGTCGAGATCGCCGCGTTCCAAAGCACGGCGCAGGTTGGTGCTCTGGTCGGCCTGGACGTCGAGCCGCAACCCCGGCCGCGCGCGGGTGAAATTCGCCAGCAATTCGGTGAGGCGATAGGCCGCGAAATCTTCCGGAATGCCGAGCCGCACCGCACCCTCGGCCGCCGGTCGCGCCATCACGTCGCGGGCTTCTTCCGCCAGCGCCAACATCCGCCTTGCATAGGAGAGCAGCCGTTCGCCGTCCTCGGTCAGCGTCACGGTGCGCCCGGTGCGGATCAGCAGCGGACGACCGATATCGTCTTCGAGGCGCTTGATCTGCTGGCTGACGGTGGATTGGGTCTTGTGGACGCGCTCGCCGGCACGGGTGAAGCCGCCGGAATCCACCACGGAGACGAAACTGCGGAGCAATTCGAGATCGAACACGGACAATCCATTCGATTTTCCACTGGAATGGATTTTATCATTTAATTTCCAAATGAGAAGGGGCGCGCCTAAATCGATCGGCAAGGAGATCAATCATGTCCCTCGCCCCTTCGGCCAGCCTGTCGCGTCCCTCGTTCAACCTCCTGCCGCTCGCCATCGCGCTGTTCTGCGTGCTGTGGAGCTTTGCCTTCGTCGCCGGCAAGACTGGCGTCACCTACTGCCCGCCGCTGATCCTGCTGGCGGCGCGCTTCACTCTTGCCGGCGTGCTGATCCTCGGCTTCGCGGCGTTGCGGCGTGAAACCTGGACGCTGTCATGGCGCGATGTCGCCGTGTTCGCCGTGCTCGGCATCGCCAACAACGCGCTGTACCTCGGGCTCGGCTACACCGGGTTGCAAACCGTGTCGGCCGGGCTCGGCGGGCTGATCGTCAGCGCCAACCCGATCTTCACCGCGATGCTGGCGGCGCTGTTGCTGGGTGAATCGCTCACCTGGCGCAAGGTCGTGGGCCTGCTGCTCGGCATCGTCGGCGTCGCGATGATCGTCTGGCACCGCATCGTCGTCGGCACCGATAGCCTGCACGGCATCCTGTTCACGCTGGCGTCGCTCGCCTCATTGGTCGCCGGCACCATTCTGTTCAAGGTGCTGTCGCCGTCGGGCAGCCTGTGGGTCGGCAACGGCGTACAGAATTTGGCAGCGGGTCTTGCAACGATTCCGTTCGCCGCGGCGTTCGCGTCGCCCGCCGATATTGTGCCGAACGTGCAATTGCTCGGCGCCTTCGCCTTCCTCGTGCTCGGCGGTTCGATTGTTGCCTATCAGTTGTGGTTTCACATGCTGCGGACCTGCGGCGCGACGGCGGCCAGCGCCTATCACTTCGTGATGCCGCCGCTCGGCATGCTGTTCGCTTACCTCGTGTTGGGCGAACATCTGGAGATGCGCGATCTGCTCGGCATCGTGCCGGTGGCGCTCGGCGTCTATCTGGTGACGCGGCCCGCACGGTGAGACATTCGTAGACATCCTGAGTAACTAGCAGCCGATCACGGTTCATATGGAACCCGATCGGCTGCGACCGCGTTGAAGCCCACGCTGAGACGGGGAGACGCAGGCGTGACGCAATCCGTCGAGACAAGCGAAATCGAACCGGCGAGCAAGAAGGGCTTGCGCGGCTTCGTCCGTACGTTGGGTCCCGGTCTGATCACCCGCCTTACCTGTTTTTCTGGCAGGCCTCGCAGGAGGCGGAAGACGAGCGGATCGATCCCGACAAGGAGCCATTGATCGACACGCCGCGTGACGCAACGTGGGAGTTCATGCGCATTCGCGCCGACACGGTGGTCGGCACCGGCAAGACCGACATCGAAACCTCGGCGCAGGCGGCGGAGGCGTTGCGTCCGGTCGCCGGTGCGTTCGCGGAGTTTATTTTTGCGCTCGGCATCGTCGGCACCGGGCTGCTCGCTGTGCCGGTTCTGGCCGGTTCGGCGGCTTACGCGATCGGGGAAGGGCGGCGCTGGCCGGTCGGGCTTGCGCGCAAGCCGAAAGAGGCGCGGGCCTTCTACGCGGTGCTGTCGCTCGCCGCGATTTTCGGCATCGTTCTGAATTTCTCGCCGGTCGATCCGATCGCCGCGCTGTACTGGAGCGCCGTGATCAACGGCATTCTGGCGGTGCCGGTGATGGTGCTGCTGATGATCATGGTTCGTCGTGCCGACGTGATGGACCGTTTCGTGGTCGAGGGGCCGCTGAACTGGCTGGGCTGGCTGGCGACCGGAATCGTGATCGCCAGCGTGCTGGGCATGGCGGCGTCTGTGTCGGCCTGAATCTCAGTCCCTTCGGAAGACGATGGAGGCCATCCACCCGGTCATCAGGGCCATCAGCGCGGTGGCGAGGCCATAGGCGAGACCGTGCTGGTGCGCGGCGGTGGCGATGAACTGCTCGAAGCCGACCTTGACGATCTCGAACGCGGTCTGGGTGTCGCCGACAAGTACGCCGTCGGCGAACAGTTTGATGCTGACGTCGTAGGTCCCGGTCGGAACTTCGGCCGGCAGCGCGATGCCGGCGCGGAACAGCGTCGGCGTCAGGAAGGTGACACCGTTGGCGGCTTCGCGATACAGCCCGTGCTCGCTGCGCAGCCGCACGAAAGCGCGGCGGAACGGATCGCTCGCCACCACGTCGGCATAGTCGGTACCGACGCGCTGGGTCAGCAGGACATTGTCGATGCCGAGTTGCTGGCGCCGCCGCACGTCGGCGGGCGCGATGGTGTCGATCGTCCGGTTTGAGGACACCGCGAGATAGGCGGGCACGTTGAGGAACTGGCGTGAATCGGCGTTGACCCAGATGCCGAATTTGCGCTCCTTGCGGCGCGTCACCATGTCGGCGCGCGGACCCGCCACCGTCACCACCATGTCGTAGCCGCCGTGTCGTTCCGGTATGGCGGCGTCACGTTCGACCGAGCCGAACAGCACCAGTTCCTCGCCGGAATAGCTCGAGGTCACGGTGACGCGATGGTTCGAGATCGAGACGATCAGCTTCTCCGCCTGCGCCGGCGCGAGGCCGAAAGTGCCGCAAACGGCAAATGCGAGAAATGTTGCTGTGATCCGGCGAAGGCGGGTCATGCGTCGCCTCCCGATGCGCGGATGGTGTAGATCTCGTCGGGCTTGATCCCGAGTTCGATGGCGAAGCGGACGCCGACGGCGAGAATCAGGAGGCCCAGCAGCAGCCGCAGATGTTCGCTGCGGATGCGATGCCCGGCCTGCGCGCCGAACTGCGCACCGGTGACGCCGCCGATCATCAGGATCAGTGCCAGCACCGCGTCGACCTGGTGATTGGTTACCGCGTGCAGGATGGTGGCGATCACCATGGTCACCAGTGTCAGTGCCATCGAGGTGCCGATCACCGTGCTGGTGGGGATGCGCAGCACGTAGATCAGGATCGGGATCAGGATGAAGCTGCCGCCGACGCCCATGATGGCGCCGAGGAAGCCGATCATGAGGCCGATGAGGTTGACCGGGATCACCGACAGATAGATCTTCGAGCGCTTGAAGCGCATCTTCAGCGGCAGGCCGTGGATCCAGGTG
>JBARXT010000084.1:0-9920 GCA_049647485.1 Xanthobacteraceae bacterium | reverse complement strand
CGCCAATGCATCGCCAGCCACACGGCTGCGCCGTGGGCGGTAACGACCACGACCATCGCCGCCGCCCAGCGCGCCAGCATGCGCGGCGGGAGAGCCGTGAGCCCGCGACCGTCGGGATCGCGCCAATCGATCATCGCGCTTTGTCGGCGGCCGACTTCGAGACCGGGAAGGCCGCAGGGGCTGTGCCGCCCTGCCCGGTGTCTTCAAGGCCGACCAGCGCGATCTTGAGATAGCCGGCATCGCGCAACAGGTTCATCACCTTCATCAGTTCGCTGTAGGACACCGCACCATCCGCGCGCAGGAAAATCCGCTGCTCGCGATCGTGACTGGTTTGCTGATCGAGCGTCGTCTGCAACGCAACGCGCGGCACGTCGTCGTTGCCGAGCGCCAGCGTGAGATCCGGCTTCACGGTAAGGAACACCAGCTTGTCGGGACGCGGCTGCGGCTGCGCATTCGACACCGGCAGATCGACGGCGACGTCAACGGTGGAGAGCGGCGCCGCCACCATGAAGATGATCAGCAGCACCAGGATCACGTCGATGAACGGCGTCACGTTGATGTCCGAGACTTCGGTGAGGTCGCCGTCGTGGGCGTCTTTCAGCGTCACCGCCATGGCATCACTCCGCCGATCGCAAATGGCCGGCGCGAACATTCGCCTCGCCACCCGCCACGCGCGGCATCGCCGCAGTGGCATGCCGTTCCTGCCGTTCCAGATCGCGCGACAGATGTTGCAGGATTTCGCCCGAGGCATCCGACAACAGCGCGCGATAGCCGGCGATGGCACGCGCGAACACGTTGTAGATGATCACCGCAGGAATCGCCGCGATCAATCCCAGCGCCGTCGCCAGCAATGCCTCGGCGATGCCCGGCGCCACCACCGCGAGATTGGTGGTTTTGGAATGCGAAATGCCGATGAAGGCATTCATGATGCCCCACACCGTGCCGAACAGGCCGACGAACGGCGCGGTGGCACCGATGGTGGCAAGCAGCCCGGTGCCGCGCGCCATGTCGCGGCCCGCACGCGCCTCGATGCGCGATAGCGCGATCGCCAGCCGTTCCTTGATGCCTTCCGCCGCGAGATCGCCGGAGCGTCCGGTTTCGCGCGTCGCTGCCTGCAGCAATTCCGCCACCGCGCCCTGTTTGGTCCAGCCATCTTCGATTTCGCTACGCGCTTGCGCGAGATTGTCGGCGCGCGCCAGTTTCCGCGTGGCGCTGCGCGCACGTCGTTTGGCGGCGAGCAGTTCCAGCGCCTTGACGAGCCACACCGTCCACGTCACCAGCGACGCAAACGCCAGTCCCACCATCACCGCCTTGACGACAATATCGGCGTTCATGAACATCGACCACGGCGACAGATCCTGCGGCAGCATCGCGTGCATGGACGTCGCGGCAGCAGGCGCGCCCTGCGAATCGTCTTGCTGCGCCATCGCCGGCATCGCGGTGATCGTCAGTGCGGCAAGGCCGATCGTGACTCTCGCGATGTGCACAGCATGGCTTGCGGCATTCACACACTTCATCCTTCGACCTTCCGTCATGTTCTGCCGCTGCCCGGTGCGTGGCACCGGTTCTTTGATCCCTCAGGATAGCATTCGGAACACGCAACCGGTGCGGCAGGAAAGCAAGAATAGAATGAAACCAATCTATTCGCCCAAGCAATAGGCGTCAGCGTTGCGGCACGCCCGGTGCATCGGCGGATGCCGTCTGCGGCGGCACGAAATGGATTTCCCAGTTCACCGCAGGTCCCGGCTTACCGTGGAAGAAGCGCCGCGTGGTGATGATAAGGCGCTCGGCATTTTGCGCATGAGCTTTCATCCAGGCGTCACACTGGCGATGGAACGGGCCGCCCGCATCGCAGATGCCGATGAAGCCCGAGCGCTGTGCATCGGCCGCGGTGATGAGACCGGACGGCGGTTCCTCCGGCGGCAGCGGCGTCGGATGGTCGGGGCTGTAGAATGTCATCAGGTTGGAGACGCGGGTCGATCCGACCACCGCCGGCCATCGCGTATTGAAACGCAGCCGCCACTGTTGCGTGAGATCGCGCGCCAGTTCCGAGCGCCCGTCGAGCGCCTCGTTGCCGACGCCTTCGCGGCTGTTGGCGATCGGCGTGGTGCGGCTGGCGATCTCCGGCGCAGCCGCCAGCACGATCAGGCTGGCGATCAGCCAGATCGCGACGATGCGGAACAGCGCAATCCGGGGAACACGCAGCACCGGGATCGCCAACAGCGCCAGCGGCACCAGAAAGAACAGCGGAATGCCCCAGTCCGTCTTCATGTAGATTGCGAAGGCGATGGCGCCGAGCGGCGGCCCGACCGCGACCACGATCTGGACGATCCAGACATTGATGGCCTGCGACGTCCGCACCGCCGGACGAGGTTCGCGCGACCAGTTCAGCCGCGCCACCTTCGAGAAATTTCGCAACAGGGCGAACGAGCGCCACGACGGGAAGATCAGCGCCAGCGCTGCCAGCACGATCGGCAGCAACAGCAGCGCGATGTTATGTTCGACATAACCCACCGCCAGTTGCACGCTCTGCATGCGGTTGGAGATTTCATAAACGCCGCCGGCATAAGTGACCGGCTCGAAATCATGTTGCCACAACCACCAAAGATGCGGCGCCAGCGCCGCGAACATGACCGCGATCGCAACCCATGGCGCGGGCGAACGCAGGAACGCCAGCCGCTGCGGATGCAACAACGCGGCGATGCCGATGGCGCCGATCATGGTCAGCGCCCAGTATTTCGCCAGCAGCGCCAAAGCGCCCGCAACGCCAAGCCAGACGCCCGAGAGCGTCGTGCGTTTCTCGAACGCATGCAGATAGGCCAGCACCAGCAATGGCATGGTGGCAAGCTGGATCAGGTCGGCGTTGAACTTGAAGCCCTTGACGTTGAAGATCGGATAGATCGCCAGCAGCGCGACGACGAGAAAGGCGCGGCGGCGGTCCACCACCCTGAACGCGATCAGCCAGCACACCCAGAGGCCGAACCCGGCCACCGCCATCGCCAGTGTATAGGCCGCCCAGTCCGTCGCCGGAAACAGCCTGAACCAGACGCCGGCGACCCAGCCCGACAGTGGCGGATGCTTGCCGTAGCCGAGCAGGAACTGCTGTCCCCACGCGTAGGCCTCGGCGATATCGAAATGGATGTCCTGCCCGTGCTTCAGCAGGGTGAGGGTTCGGCTCCACAGCGCCACATGGAGCAGGATGAAGCCGACCACCAGCGCCCGGCTCGTCGCCGGATCGACGGCACAGGCCGGGACCCACGCGGCCATCCGCCGCAAGCCGGAACGGCGGCGCGGACGAACAGGTTTCGACTCAACAGGCATTCATGGTTCCTGGAAGTGACGGGGCTCGCTGCAGCCGTGCCGGAAGCACCCGACATGACGCACGAAGAGGTAACAGGCCAACCGGACTTGGAACCCGATTAGGCCCAATCTACTAAATTCGGCGCCGGAAGAAGGCAAATCAGCCCACCGTGAGTTGGAGAGGTTCCAAGACAGTTGCTGACCCCGAATCCCAATGCTATCTCGCGCCGATGACCAAAACCGCGATTTCCAACATCCGCAATTTTTCCATCGTCGCCCATATCGACCATGGCAAATCGACGCTGGCCGACCGCCTGATCCAGACCACCGGCGGGTTGCAGGACCGCGAGATGAAGGAACAGGTGCTCGATTCGATGGATATCGAGCGCGAGCGGGGCATCACCATCAAAGCCCAGACCGTCCGCCTCAATTACCGCGCCAAGGACGGCAAGGACTACATCTTCAACCTGATGGACACGCCCGGCCACGTCGACTTCGCCTACGAGGTGTCGCGCTCGCTCGCCGCCTGCGAGGGCTCGCTGCTGGTGGTGGACGCCTCACAGGGCGTCGAGGCGCAGACGCTCGCCAACGTCTATCAGGCGCTCGACAACAACCACGAGATCGTTCCGGTGCTCAACAAGGTGGACCTGCCGGCCGCCGAGCCCGAACAGGTCAAGCAGCAGATCGAGGACGTCATCGGCATCGACGCCTCCGACGCGGTGATGATCTCGGCCAAGACCGGCCTTGGTATTCCCGACGTGCTGGAAGCCATCGTCACCCGGCTGCCGCCGCCGCAGGGCGACCGCGACGCGACCTTGAAGGCACTCCTGGTCGATAGCTGGTACGACGTCTATCTCGGCGTGGTGGTGCTGGTGCGCATCGTCGACGGCGTGATGAAGAAGAATTCGCGCATCCGCATGATGGGCACCAACGCCGCATACGATGTCGAGCGCGTCGGCTTCTTCACGCCGAAGATGGTCAATGTCGACGAACTCGGTCCCGGCGAGATCGGATTCATCACCGCCGCGATCAAGGAAGTCGCTGACACTCGCGTCGGCGACACCATCACCGACGACCGCAAGCCGGTGACCGACATGCTACCCGGCTTCAAACCGGCGATCCCGGTGGTGTTCTGCGGCCTGTTCCCGGTCGATGCCGACGATTTCGAAACGCTGCGCGCGGCGATGGGCAAGCTGCGCCTCAACGACGCCAGCTTCTCGTTCGAGATGGAAACCTCCGCCGCGCTCGGCTTCGGCTTCCGCTGCGGCTTCCTCGGGCTGCTGCATCTCGAAATCATTCAGGAACGCTTGTCGCGCGAATTCGACCTCAACCTGATCGCGACCGCGCCCAGCGTCATCTACAAGATGCACCTCACCGACGGGCAGGAGATCGAGATTCACAATCCGATCGACATGCCGGACGTGGTGAAGATCGCCGAGATCGAGGAGCCGTGGATCGAAGCCACCATCCTCACGCCCGACGAGTATCTCGGCAGCGTGCTGAAGCTGTGCCAGGAGCGGCGGGGCGTGCAGAAGGAACTTACCTACGTCGGCACCCGCGCGATGGTGAAATACGAACTGCCGCTCAACGAAGTGGTGTTCGATTTCTACGACCGGCTGAAGTCGGTGTCGAAGGGCTACGCCTCGTTCGACTATCACCTGACCGACTATCGCGCCGCCGACCTCGTCAAGATGCAGATCCTCGTCAACAACGAGCCGGTGGACGCGCTGTCGATGCTGGTGCATCGGACGCGCGCCGAAGGCCGCGGCCGCGCCATGGTCGAGAAGATGAAGGAGCTGATCCCGCCGCACATGTTCCAGATCCCGATTCAGGCGGCGATCGGCGGCAAGGTGATCGCGCGCGAAACCGTGCGCGCGCTGCGCAAGGACGTCACCGCGAAGTGCTATGGCGGCGACATCACCCGCAAGCGCAAACTTCTGGAGAAGCAGAAGGAAGGCAAGAAGAAGATGCGGCAGTTCGGCAAGGTCGACATCCCGCAGGAAGCTTTTATTGCCGCGCTCAAGGTGGACAGCTGACCGATTTTCGTCATGGCCGGATTTATCCGGCCATGACGAAACATTTACCGATCTTGACTTTACCATCTCATGAATATATTCCTATGTCGCTTTCATCCCTCCCCGCTCATGACGGGGAGGGACGATAACCCCTCCCCCGCGTGCACCGGGGCGGAGGTGGAGCGCCGGGAGGCGCTGCGTCGGCGCGATGGGCTTCGCAACCCCGTCGCTGCAGGGCGCGCGCGCCTCGCGAGACGGACTCGCAATCCGTTCTCGTCGCGGCACGCGGATGAACCCCTCGCAAGGGTTCGTCATCGTGGGTGCCTCGCAAGCACCCTGGCGCCTCCCGGCGCTCCATTCTCGCGATGGAAAACGGGACAAGGCAGTCCGCGCCTTCGTTGAAGCGGATATTTTCGCGCGCGCAATGGCCGGATCGTCACCGGGACGGCGGGCGACTTTTGCACATCCGTGCGGCGATACGCATCCGGTAAAGACCTTGTCATAATTGGATCGGCCATCCATGCTGTCCGCCTGAGTTCAAACAAGAAAGAAACTGGAGGAACGAATGCGATTTTCCCACCGCACGGTCGCGGCCGCGACGGTTGCACTTTCATTGACGATGGGCGGCGCCGCGCTGGCGCAGTCATCCGACGCGCCGTTGAAGATCGGCGTGCTCGCGGACTTTTCGTCGGTCTATTCCGACATCGGCGGTCAGGGCAACGTCGAAGCGACCAAGATCGCCATCGAGGAATTCGGCGGTTCGATGTTCGGCAAGCCGATCGAGATGATCTCGGCGGACGCCCAGAACAAGCCGGACGTCGCCGCCGCGCTGGCGCGCAAATGGTATGGCAACGACAACGTCGACATGATCATCGACCTTCCGACGTCCGCGACCGCGCTGGCGGCGATGGAAATGTCGAAGCAGTTCGAAAGGATCATGATCATCACCGACGCGGCCAGTTCCGACATCACCGGAAAGGCCTGCTCGCCCTACACCGCGCACTGGACCTACGATACCTACGGCAACGCACAGACCGTCGGCAGCGCCATCGTCAAGCAGGGCGGGGATAGCTGGTTCTTCATCACCGCCGATTATCTGTTCGGCCACTCCATCGAACGCGACGTCAGCGCGGTGGTGAAAGCTGCCGGCGGCAAGATCCTCGGCAGCGCGCGGCATCCGCTCAACAACGCCGACTTCTCGTCGTTCCTGCTGCAGGCGCAGGCGTCCAAGGCCAAGATCGTCGGCCTCGCCAATGGCGGCGGCGACACCATCAACACCATCAAGCAAGCCGCGGAATTCGGCATCGTCGCCGGCGGCCAGAAACTCGCCGGCATCGTGATGTTCATCTCCGACATCCACAGCCTCGGCCTGAAGATGGCGCAAGGGCTGATCATCACCGAAGCCTACTACTGGGACCAGAACGACCGCACCCGCGCCTTCGGCAAGACGTTCTTCGAGCGCATGAAGCGGATGCCGACGATGAATCAGGCCGCCACATACAGCGCGACCTTGCATTATCTCAAGGCCGTGAAGGCCGCCGGCACCCGCGACACCAAGGCGGTGCTGGCCAAGATGCGCGAAACGCCGGTGCGCGACGCCTTCACCGACAACGGCTATCTGCGCGAGGACGGCCGCATGGTGCACAGCATGCTGCTCTTGGAAGTGAAGAAGCCGGAAGAGTCGAAATATCCGTGGGATTACTACAAGATTCTCGCCGAGGTCCCCGGCGACCAGGTCTTCCGCCCGATGAAGGACGGCGGCTGCCCGCTGATCAAGTAAGCATTCTCGCAGCAGCGGCATCGCACTCATTCAGTTTGCGATGCCGCTGCGGCGGTATTGCGCGACACTCTCATGACCGACGAATCGGGGACAATGACGGGCGACGCCTTGACACGGGTTCCAGTACCCCTGAGGCTATCGGAATAGTATCTATACCTGAGCTTTGGGAGGCAAGAATGGCGTACAAATTCGAGGTCTATAAGGACAAGGCAGGCGAGTTTCGCTTTCGTTTCAAGGCCTCAAACGGCGAGAACATGTTCGGGTCGGAGGGCTACGCGCAGAAGGCATCGGCGCTGAGCGCCATCGAATCGATCAAGAAGAACGCGCCCGGCGCGGAGGTCGACGACCAGACGAAGTAATATCGTTTCGTATCTTCTCGACGCACCGCCGGCGTGTTTCACATTTCAGGGAAGCTGTGAAACACGCCGGCTTTTCTTTCGACGTGCGACCGCGTTCTAACGCTTTGCGGCGCGCCGCGCGGTCGACCGTTTGGTCGCCGTTCTGGTGCGCGCCGCAGCATTGCGCTTGCGGGTCGCCGCAGCCTTCTTCGCTGCCGTGGAACGCGTCGCCGTATGACGCTTGCGGGTTGCCGCCGCTTTCTTGGCAGAGGCTGATCGCGCCGCAGCCGGGCGTCGCGCGACCGCCTTGCTGCCACGCGGACCGCCGATGCGGCCGCCTTTCTTCGCCGCGACCTTGGTGTCTTCCACGCCGCGACCGGAGCCGCTCTTGTTGCCGCCGCCGCTTTCCTTGTTCACGGTGGCCCAGGCGCGCCGCTCGGCTTCCTTCTTCTTGACGCCGCGGTGTTCGTAGCCTTCCTCGATATGTTCGGCCTTGCGCTTCTGCTTGTCGGTGTACGTCGACTTGTCGCCGCGTGGCATGATCGTCGTCCATGTTGTTGCGGATTGACTCGCAACGCATGGGCGCGCCGACGGTTCCGGCGGCGCATCTCCGCCAGAATGAAGGGACCGTTGAAAATCAGCCGCCGCGCACCGGCGGCATCGACACGGTGCCGCGACGGCAGGCGCGACGATCGATTTCGTCGCACGCGCGGAATTGCAGGCTCTTGGTCATGCAGATCCGCACCTCGCTCAACCGGGTACGGTCGCAAGTGACGGCGATGGCCGCCTCGCTCAGGCCCGGATTGGCCTTGATGAACGCGGCCTCGACGGCACCGGGCGCAACCATCTTGGTCCGCGTCAGTTCCAGATACTCCGGCGGAATTTTCACCACGGCGCGGGCCTTGCGGATGGCTTCGAAATAGCCGCGCGGGCCGAGGCCGGAGCAGGTGCCGTGCTTGTCCCATTCGTTGTAGATCAGTCCCGGCGCCGGCATGAGGTCGAGCATCGACGTCATGATGTTGCGCGGCAGCCGTGGCGACGGTCGTTCGCAATAGTCCGGGAAGCCGCGTTCATATTGCGGCCAGAGGCCGTGCACCACGAAGGAAAATGGCCGGCCACCGCATTGCATCTGCTGCGAGCGGCTGGTGTTGCCGCGTTCGCGCGCCGCCTCGCAGAACGACGGCGACCACGACAGCGACAGCACGTAGAAATCGAACTGTCCCGGCGCATTCTGGCGCCGATCCTGCGCCGACGCCGGCATGGCCGCGAACAGGAGCGCGGCCGCAACGAGCGGCAACGTCAACAAACTGTGGAAGCGCGAAAGCAGCGAGGCTTGAACCATGACGATGCGCCTCAGCGGCGCGCCGCCTTGCAGCGCGGGTTGTAGGCCCAGTTGCGGTCGAGCCCGGTCACGCACCACTCGACGCCGGGGCCGTAACCGGCCAAACCGCCATCCTCGCTGATCGAATAGTCCACCGTGCGCGGCTTGCCGTCGTTGAGCATGGCGCGGGCGCTGCAATAGCGGCGCGGAATATTGTCCGAGGTCCAGGGCCGGAAGGCGGTCTCGCGCACGCGGTCGTAACCGGTGATCTGCAACGCCGAATTCCAGAAGGTGCCTTCCTTCTCGGCGAACTGCGAGGAGATGGTGCGGAGTGCCGATTCGCAGGACGGCACGGCCCCATCGTAACGCGGGCCGAACAGCCCGAAATTCATTTCCAGCGGATTGGCGGCATGTGCGGCGGGCGAAAGCGCCATCACGCCCAGCAGCGCGCCCAGCACGGCGAAGGCACCACGTTTCCCGAAAGGCATGACAAGGCCGGTCATCGCATCATCCATCGCATGATTGTGGCGGGGACGGTGCCGCGATCGCTTCGCGAGGTCAAGTGCCGGGCGGCCACACCGGCGGGACAACTGCCGCCTGTTACCCGGTCCTTTTCTTGGCGCTTTTGGTCGCCTAGATTGGGCCAAAGTGAATCGGAGATGACCATGCGAACGATCGGGATGGCGGCCATCGCGGCGGTGACGGCAATTCTGGCCTGCGGAAGCGCCAGCGCCGATACTGTACCGCCGTTCAAGGGCAACGACACCGGCGGTATCGTTTCCGCGAGCCTGATCGGCCAGACCGATATCCGGGCGTTGGCGGCCAGCCATTGCGCGCAATACGGCAAGGTCGTCAAATGGCTGTCGATTCAGCGGACTTACGGCAGCTACAGTTCCTTTGCCTGCCGCTGGACGCCCTATGGCAGCTATCAGCGGCCGTTGCGCGTCCGTTACTGAGGAACCACCCGGACGTCCGGGGTCGGCAGGGAGCGTGACCGATGGACCAGCAACCGACGGACCAGCACTTGCCGTCGACAATCCTGTCCCCTCGCGCCGCGCGGCTCATCGCCATGGCAATGCTGGCGGGCCTGACCGGAGCCTTCTCGGCCGCGCACGCCGACGAACTGCCGACGCGCCAACCGGGCCTGTGGGAGATCCGGCTGAGCG
>JBARXT010000083.1:0-6564 GCA_049647485.1 Xanthobacteraceae bacterium | reverse complement strand
ATGTGCCGTCGCTTCCGCCTGGCGAGGCCGGCCGTTCGTTCGGGGGCGGGTTTGTATCGGGGGTGGCGTCGCGACGACGTTGTTCGCGGGTGCGCAGCGCCGGTCGCTCCTTGCGCGGGCCGATGCGCAGCCGCTTGACACGGCGCGGGTCGGCGTCGAGCACCTCGATTTCGAAATCGCCGGGGCCGGAAATGATCTCGCCGCGCACCGGCAGGCGGCCGACATGGGTGACGATGAAGCCGCCGAGCGTCTCCACCTCCTCGCCGGCTTCACCGGTGTCGAAGGCGTCGCCGATCATCTCGCGGACGTCCTCAAGACTGGCGCGCGCGTCGGCGATGAAGGTGTTCTCGCCCTGCCGCACGATCGACGGCGGCTCGGTGCTGTCGTGCTCGTCGTCGATCTCGCCGACGATCTGCTCGACGATGTCCTCGATCGACACGAGGCCGTCGGTGCCGCCGTATTCGTCCACCACCAGCGCAAGGTGCAGCCGCGACGCCTGCATCTGCGCGAGCAGGTCGATGGCGCGCATCGACGGCGGCACGTAGAGCAGGTTGCGGATGATGCCGGCCTCGGTGAGCGGCAGCGCCAGATCGAGCGCGCGCAGATCCAGCCCGGCGGTGAGCGGCTTCTTGCGGCGCGTCTTGGGCGGCTCGGGGACCTTCGCCTTCGCCGTCATGAAGGCCAGCAGGTCGCGGATGTGGACCATGCCGACTGGATCGTCGAGCGTTTCGTTGTAGACCACGAAGCGCGAATGCGCCGCGCTCTCGAACAGCGCCATCAGTTCGCCGAGCGGAATATCCTGCTTCACCGCGACGATGTCGGCGCGATGGATCATCACGTCGGCGATGCGTTGGTCGTGCAGATTGAGCAGATTGCGCAGCATGGTGCGCTCGACGGCGGAGAAGCCGGCGTCGTCCGGCGCGCTGGCGTCGAGCACCACTTGCAGATCGTCGCGCACCGAGCCGGCCTTCCAGCCGAACAGCGTGCGGATCGCGCGCATCAGCCAGTTGTCGGCGGCGGGCCGCAATACGTCGCCGTCGCGCATCGGCACCGGCAGGTTGCGGGTGTCGCGCGGATTGTCCTGAACGGGATCGGAGTCCGGCATGTCAGGTCACGCGCTCCCGATCCGCATAGGGATCGGGAATTCCGAGCTGCGCCAGAATTTGACGTTCGAGAGCTTCCATCTCTTCGGCTTCCGCCTCGGTCTCGTGGTCGTAGCCGATCAGATGCAGGAAGCCGTGCACCGCGAGATGCGAGAGATGATGGTCGAACGGCTTGCCCTCGTCGTCGGCCTCGCGACGTGTCGTTTCAAAGGCAATGGCGATATCGCCCAACATCGGCGGCGGATCGTCTGGATTGCGTGCGCCCTCCGCTCGCAACGCCGGAAACGACAGAACGTTGGTCGGCTTGTCGATCTTGCGCCAGTTGCGGTTCAGCGTGCGGATGCCGGCGTCGTCGGTCAGCATCACCGCGAGTTCGGCGTCGGCGATATCGGCGGTGACCGAGGCGGATGCCGTCTCGATGGCGCGGCGGATCACCGCTTCGGATTCGGGCTCCGCGTCCCAGCAGGTCGCGACGGTCAGCACGTCGGTATCGGGAACAGCTTGGGTCATTACGAACGGCGGGTTGCCGGTCGCTGCGGCAATCCCTCATAGGCGGCGACGATGCGCGCCACCAGTTCGTGACGGATGACGTCCTCGGCCTTGAAATGCACCTGCGCGATGCCGTCGACGCCGTCGAGCAGCCGCACCGCCTCGATCAGGCCGGAGGTCTGGCCGTTGGGCAGGTCGATCTGGCTCGGGTCGCCGGTGACGATCATGCGGCTGTTCTCGCCAAGACGGGTCAGGAACATCTTCATCTGCATCGACGTGGTGTTCTGCGCCTCGTCGAGAATGATCGCCGCGTTGGTCAGCGTGCGCCCGCGCATGAAAGCGAGCGGCGCGATCTCGATCTCGCCGGTCTGCAACGCGCGCTCGACGATGCGCGAATCCATCAGGTCGTAAAGCGCGTCGTAAATCGGACGCAGATAGGGATCGACCTTCTCGCGCAGGTCGCCGGGCAGGAAGCCGAGCCGTTCGCCGGCTTCGACGGCGGGGCGCGTCAGGATGATGCGGTCGACTTCCTTGCGTTCGAACAGTTGCGCCGCCTGCGCCACCGCGAGCCAGGTCTTACCGGTGCCGGCGGGGCCGATGCCGAACGTCAGCTCGTGGTGCTTCAGTGCGCGAATGTAGGCATCCTGCGCGGCGGTGCGGGCGCGCACCGGACGCTTGCGCAGATTGATTGCCTCGAACGCCGAGGCAGGCGTCTTGGCGTCGATGTCGAACAGCGAGCCCTGCGCCATCACCGAGCGGATCGCGCCCTCGACATCGCCCTGCGCCAGATCGTGGCCTTGCAGCGCCAGCGCATATAGCGCGTCGAGCACGCGATGGGCGGCGGCGCAGGCATCGCGGGTACCGGCGATGGAAATATGATTGCCACGCGAGTCCACCACGACGTTGAGTCGGCGTTCGATCAGCGCGAGGTTCTGGCCGTAAGGCCCGACCAGAGCCGAGGCCGCGCGGTTGTCGTCGTAGTCCGCTTCGATCCGGGTATCCGGCGGGGTCTGCATGTCGCGATCAAACTTGCGGCGGGGAACGAGCGTTGGCGAATCCGATGCGCTTTTGGGCAAGGGTTTCAGGCTCCGGTGGTGGCGGATGCGAAGGATGCGTGCGCAAGCGGCGCTGCCCCGGCAAGCGTGCCAAGCAGGCTGTAGCGCTCGAGGCTGTCGATGGTGACCGGCAGCACCTGGCCGATGATGTCTTCGGAGGCCATCACATGCGCCGGTTGCAGGTAAGCGGTGCGGCCGACGATCTGGCCCTGGTTGCGCGCGGCGCGTTCGAACAGCACGTCGACCGTGGTGCCGATCGCCGCCCGGTTGAAGGCGTGCTGCTGGCTGTCGATCAATTCCTGAAGCAGTGCCAAGCGTTCGTCCATTGTGGCCGGTGCAACCATCTCCTGCATGTCCGCGGCGGGCGTGCCCGGTCGCGGCGAATACTTGAACGAGTATGCCCCAGCGTAACCGATTTGCGCCACCAGCGCGAGGGTCGCGGCGAAATCTTCCTCGGTTTCGCCGGGAAAGCCGACGATAAAATCCGATGAAAAGGCAATGTGTTGGCGGGCCGTTCGGAATCGTTCGATCACGCGGCGGTAATCGTCGGCGGTGTGCTTGCGGTTCATCGCTGCGAGAATGCGGTCCGAGCCGGACTGTACCGGCAGATGCACGAAGGGCATGAGTTCGGGCAAATCGCGATGCGCCGCGATCAATTCGTCGTCGACGTCGCGCGGGTGGCTGGTGGAATAGCGGATGCGTGCGATGCCGGGCATGTCGGCAAGACGATAGAGCAGTCTGCCGAGTGTCCACGGTTGTCCGTCGGGACCGTCGCCGTGATAGGCGTTGACGTTCTGGCCGATCAGCGTGATCTCGCGGACGCCGTTGTCCGCGAGGCGCTGCACGTCGTCGAGAATGCGTGCCACCGGCCGCGAGACTTCTGCACCGCGCGTATAGGGCACCACGCAGAAGGTGCAGAATTTATCGCAGCCTTCCTGCACGGTGACGAAGGCGGATACGCCGCGCGCGCGAATCGTTTCCGGCTTCGGCTGCGGCAACAGCGTGAATTTGTCCTCGACCGGAAATTCGGTGTCGATGGCGCGGCCGTCCTTGCGCGCACGCGCCAGAAGTTGCGGCAGGTTGTGATAGCTCTGCGGGCCGACCACGACATCGACCACTGGCGCGCGACGGATGATCTCGTCGCCTTCCGCCTGCGCCACGCAACCGGCGACGACGATGTTCATGTCGCGGCCCTGGGTGGCCGCTTCCTCGCGGGCGACGCGCAGCCGGCCGAGTTCGGAATAGACCTTTTCGGACGCCTTCTCGCGGATGTGGCAGGTGTTGAGGATCACCAGGTCGGCATCGCCGACACTTTCGGTCTCGACGAATCCTTCGGGCGCGAGCGTGTCCACCATGCGTTGCGCATCGTAGACATTCATCTGACAGCCATATGACTTGATGTGCAGCTTGCGCGGCGAGGACATGGAACCTTGGTGATCGGGGACAAAGCGCGCCCGGCGCGCGCTGCTCAATTATAGGCTTGGACGCGGAAAATCCAGCTTATCGCGATCAAAAAGCTGAGGCGCGACAATCGGTTCTATGACGCCGCTGGTATGGTCGGGGCGAATTTCCGGATCATTTCAGGCAGTTGGCGCATGTCGTCGAAACTGGCCTCGGCGCCGGCTGCGATCAGGGTCTCGGCGTGCCCGGTCCGGCAGTGGCTGCCGCCGGCAAAGCCGAACGCCGTCATCCCCGCCGCCCGCGCCGCGGTGATGCCCGGAACGCTGTCCTCGATCACCAAACAGCGGCTTGGTGCCGCGCTCATTCGCTTGGCGGCGAACAGGAACAGGTCCGGCGCCGGCTTTCCGTGCGCCACTTGCGTGGCTGAGAAGATGTGCGGTGCGAGATGCGGCAGCAGGCCGGTGTGGGTCAGGCTGGTGCGGATCTTGTCCGGCGTGCCGCTGGAGGCGATGCAGATCGGTGTGGCGATGGCGGCGAGCGTGTCTGCGACGTGGGGCACCGCTTGCAGCGACACCGCGAATTCTTCGAACAGCGCCGCCATGAGCTGTGCGTCGAAATCCTCCGGCAGCGCGCGCCCGAGTTCGGTTTCGACCTCGCGGCTGGCGGCGAGCGCCGAGCGGCCGAGGAAGCGGGCGAATACTTGCTCGGCGGTGATGGGATAGCCGTGCCGCGTCAACACCTCGGCATGGACGCGGCAGGAGATCACCTCGCTGTCCACCAGCACGCCGTCGCAATCGAAGATGATCAGGTCGAAGGGCAAGGAGCGCTTTCTTTCGTCACCCTGAGGTGGCCGCTCCTGCGCGAACCCTCGAAGGGTGACCTCGCATACGTTGTCATCCTTCGAGGCTCGCCGTTGCGCGGCTCGCACCTCAGGATGACGGTTTTATCGCGATCAGTTCAGCCCTTCTTCTCGTCGATCGGCACGCAATAGAGTTCGAGCCGGTGATCGACCAGCGTATAGCCGAGCTTGCGGGCAATCTCCTTTTGCAGGATCTCGATTTCCTCGGAAGTGAACTCGACCACGGTGCCGTCGCGCAGATTGATCAGATGATCGTGGTGGTTGTCCCGCATGGTCTCGTAACGGGCGCGGCCCTCGCGGAAATCATGGCGTTCGATGATGCCGGCGTCCTCGAACAGTTTCACGGTGCGATAGACGGTGGAGATCGAAATCTTGTCGTCCACCGCCGCGCAACGCCGATACAGTTCCTCGACGTCGGGATGATCGACCGCGTCCGCCAGCACGCGCGCGATGACGCGGCGCTGCTCGGTCATGCGCATCCCGGTGGCGGCGCAGCGCGCCTCGATGCTGGCCGATTTCGACGTCGGTGCGGATTTCAAAGCGGTCATGGTCCTCGTGCTCCACGATGGCCCTGTCTTGCCACCGCAACGCGGCTACGACAAGTCGCGACGCATCACCAACGCGTTTCGTTCCTCGCCGCCGGCCTCGCGGTAGTAGCGCTCGCGGCGACCGACCACGGCAAAACCAGCTTTGGCGTAAAGCCGTGTCGCCGGCTGATTATTTTCCTCGACTTCGAGGAATACGGTTCGAACCCCACGCCCGGCAAGGTGTCCGAGATGGGTCGCAAGCAGGTCGCGCGACAGGCCGCGACCGCGCTCCTTCGCCGCTACCGCGATCGAGAGGATTTCCGCCTCGTCGGCGGCCATCCGGGATACCGCGAAGCCGATCACCTTGCCGCCACGCCGCAGCCGGTGCACCAGGGTGTTGGGTTCCCGCAGCATGGCGTCGAATTCGGCTTCGCCCCAGCCGCGGTGGAACGCGGCGGCGTGCAGTTGCGCCAGCGCGGCGAGGTCGTGCCGGGTGGCGGGTTCCACCACGGGAGGGGCAGAGTTCCACCACGCAGCGAGGGGGTTTTTCATGGAGTGGCGGGTTGAAGTCCGGCGGCCGGCTTCGCGTCCGGCGCGCGCAGGTAATAGGGCCGCGCCGGCGCGGTGTCAGGGCTGACGGCGGCGCCAAGCCAGGCCACCCAGCCGATATCGGGGGCGGGCCGAGGCTCGACCATCGCGGGCGGCGGCGCGTCGCTCGGTGAGTGATCGCGCGAGGATCGTGGACCCTGCGACCGCGGCCGGCATCGTGATGATCGCGCCGAACGGAATCAGGAAGCACAGTTGCGTCGCGACGCCGAAGCCGATGACTCGCGCTCGGCCGGAACGCAGCAGTGCCGAGCGTGAATAGGCGGTCAGTCCGCGAGCGTCGAAGGCTCGGCCGGTGAGTTCGCGTGCGACCAGACGACCGGAAAGGATCACGCCGATGACCGACGCGAGCACCCCACCCACGACGGGGATGAATCCGATGACGAGGGTGAGCAGTGCCACCAGGATGCCGAGGACGACAAGGCGGATGCCCTCGCCGATCGTGGTCAGCAATCCGGTGTCGCCGGTCGGTTCGGGGCCACCGAGCGAGCGTTCGATCCCGCGCCAGATGCGCTGGTAGAAAG
>JBARXT010000082.1:0-6314 GCA_049647485.1 Xanthobacteraceae bacterium | reverse complement strand
GTCTACGAGACTGTCCAACCAGGATCACGATCGCTGTCCGCTTCATAAGTGACACGGCACATGGGTTACCGCCGGAGCCTGTCATCGGGCGGCGCTTAGCGCCGACCCGTTGGCGGGAACGACGTCGAGGTTGTTAAGGCCTTCGTTCGCAATGACGCTCCCTCTCAACTCGTCCGCTCAACGGATATCCATCAGCTTCCAGTTTTCCTTCTGTTCGTTGGTCTGGAAGATCGCGGCCTTCGACAGCTGCTCGGATTTCTTCGCCTCAACGGTCGCCTTGTCGAAGTCGCCGGCCTCCGCGGCCGCCTTCGACGCCTTGAGCGCGGAGACCGCGGTGGTCCACTGATTGCGCAGTTTGTTGGCCTCCGCGTTGGCGGATTCCGCCGCCGCATAGGCAGCCTTGTAATCGGCTTCGGTGCTGGCCGCGTGCGCGGACACAGCGAAGCCGCTCAGCAGTACCGCGACGGCAAGTGCGGAGATCGATCGACGCATCAGAACCTCCATTCGCATCACGGCCGCGCACCGGGGCCGGAGATCGGCAGCCCGTTGCTGACATAGGAGAGATAATATTCGAGGTCGCGATACTCCTCGTCCTGCGGCTTCAGCGGCACGCCGCGCACCTGACTGTTGCACGAGGTGAAACGGCGGCTGGTGGTGCCCATGCCCGACCACTCGGAGCGATAAATCGGCATCGCGTTGAGAATGCCGAGCGCCGGCGCCAGCACCTCGGCGCGAATCCGCTCGCCGGGGCTTTGCACATGGCAGGTGGCGCAGGAGAAATTCAGTTGGCCGCGCCGCGTATAGAAATAGCGCTTGCCGTTCTCGTAGGCCGCGAGCGCGCGAGGATCGTCGGGAATCTTCACGTCGAACACTTTTCCGCGCGACGTGTACGCCATGTAGGCGGTCACCGCCGCCATCTCATCCTTGACGTAGGAATAGGGCTGCTCGCCGTTGGCTTCGAGGCACTGGTTCACCGCCAGTTCGAGCGTGATCACCTTGCCCTGCTTGGCGTCGAAGTGCGGATAATCCTGACGGATTCCGATGCCCTTGTTGGGAAAGCAGTCGGCCAGCGTCTTGCCGTTCTTGAACGGCTTCGCCATCAACTCCTTGCCGAGATCGAGCGCGAACTCGTAAGGCGGAAACTCCTCCTTCTCCTTCCACTGCTTATAGAGCCCCTCGTCCATCGAGTAGGGACCGTTGACGAAGTCCTCGAACTTCACCTTCGGGAACTTGTCCTTGAAGAACTTCTGGAAGGCCTTGAGGTCGGCGGGAGGATTGGGCGTGTCGGCGGCCATCGCCGCCGGCGGCGCGCTCAACAACGCCACCGCGATCGCCAGCCCGGCCATCGCCACCCCGGAAAGTCGTCGCATCGTCATCCTCCCTCTCCGCCCTTGCCGCGAACCCTTATTGAATCTTGGCGGTGAGCGTATCGCTGGCGCCCTTGTTGTCAGTCCAACTGACCTTGAGGTCGTCGCCCTTCTTGCCGCCCTTGAAGGCGAACTTCAGATACGGATCCTTCGATACCGCCGGGCCCCAGTCGGCGACGAACACCGGCTTGCCGCCGTGCTCGATGGTCACCTGCTGGATGTAATGCGGCGGAATCAGTTCGCCCTTGGCATTCTTGACGAAGCCGGAATCCATCGGGTGCTGGATCAGCGCCTGCACCTCGGTAGTGTCGCCGCTGGCGGTGGCGCGAACGCGAATGGTCGATGCCATGATGATACTTCCTGTTCCTGATATCAGCCGCCGCAGCCGCCGACGGTGACTTTCACTTCCTTGGTGGCGCTGTAGAGCTTGCCGTCGGCTTCCACGATAGCGATGACATTGCTTGTCTTCGCCATCTTGAGCCGGCTGGAGACCATAGCGGTCGTGCCCGGCAGGATGCGATAGGCCGCCGCAAGCGTGTTCGGATTCTCCGTCACCAGGATCGCGATCGAGGTGACATCGGGCATCGACGTGGACACCGAGATCGGCACCACCGCGCCGTTTTCCGCGATCTCCGGCGCGTCGAGCTTCACCTTGTCGGATTTCTCCGCGGTCTTGCCGTAGAGCGACTTGATGGCGTCGGCCTCGCTCTTCTGCTTAAAGGCATCCTCGGGATACTTGTCGTTGACGGCGGCGAACACCTCGGTCATGCCGAAACGGATGCCGGCGAAGCCAACCACCGCGACCGCGGCGATGCCGTGCAGCACCGCACGCCGGCTCGCCGTGGCGTCATTCCAGATCGAATTGCTCATCTTGATCTCCATATTGCGGCCCGGGTCGCGTGGCCGGCCGTCACAACGTCTGCAGAAAATCCACTACCGCGCTGATCTCCTGTTCGGTCAGGATGTGGTTGCGGCCGAACGGCGGCATCACGGTGGTCGGGTTGCGTTTGGTTTCGTCGCTGACGATCGCCACCAGTTCGTTGCGATCGGGATACTTCGATTTGATGTCGACCAGCGCGGGGCCAATGGAGCCGGCGAGATTGCCGCCCTTGATCTCATGGCAGGTCAGACAATTGCCCTTGCTGCGATCAAACGCCAGCTTCTGCCCCTCGGCCACATTGGGCGATTGCGCCTGCGCCATCGCCGGCGCGCCGGCAATGCCAAGCAACATGACACACGCCATCGTTCGAAGCCGGCTCTGGCCGGTCAGGAAAACCATTCTCACGGAGTTCAATCCTGCATCGGTTTCATGTTGTTGCGCGGTCAGATTGGAGCAAATCCATTTGGCATCTTCACTTCGGCTGCATATCGTCGAGCGGACCGGTGGTTCGCGGCGTCAGATCGCGCCCTTCCGCCGTCGAGGAAATGCTGACGGCGGCGGGATCGCGACACGCGCTCATGCACGGCTCTGCGGCGGTATCCGGCCTCGGATCGGTCCAGATGAAGTTATCGCGATTGGGCATCCTGACTTTCGGCAGGCTGTCGCGATCGGCGACGAATTCATTCGGGACGATATTATTCAGGTTCAGGATATAGGCCGTCAATGCATAAACGTCATCCGACGAAAGTGTATGCGGCATCGGCATCGGCATCGCGCGGTTAATGTAATCCCACAGCGTCGGCGCATAGGGCCAGTAACTGCCGACCGTCAGTTCCGGGCGGTCGTCCTTCAGGGTGCCCTGCCCGCCCGCGAGCTTGGGGAAGCGCCCCTCGCCCTCGCCGAAGGTGCCGTGGCAGGCGGCGCATTGCTCGGCATAGACGTTCTCACCGGTGGCCACATCGCCCTTGCCGGGCGGAAGCCCTGCGCCATCCTCGCCGCGCGCGTCGATGTCCCAGCCGGCGATCTGCTCGGCGCTCGGCGAGGTGCCGTAACCGAAATGACCGGGCTCAGCGGCAGATGCTGCACCGACACCCGTCGAGAGAAAAGCAACCGCCGCGACGGTCATTCTGAGGTGCGAGCCACGCAAGCGGCGAGCCTCGAAGGATGACCGACCAGGACGAATGTACTCTCCGCCGTCGCCCTTCGAGGCTATCGCTGCGCGATAGCACCTCCGGGTGACGGCATCAGCAAGAAAAAATCGCAAACGATCACGAAAGCTGGACATCAAACACGCTCCCGTCCGCTTTCACCTGCCACGTTTGTATCGCGTTGTTGTGGTAGACCGAATTGGTGCCGCGCTTTTCACGCAGCTGCACGATGGTCGGCTGCACGTAACCGGTCTCATCGATGACACGGGATTCGAGCAGCGCCGGCTTGCCGTCCCAGCGCCACGGCAGCGAAAACCGCGTCAGCGCCTTCGACAAGATCGGCTCGTGCAGTTGCGCGGTCTGCCAGTTGACGCCACCGTCCACCGAGACATCGACGCGCTTGACCTTGCCGTGGCCGGTCCATGCCAGCCCGCGAATTTCATAGAGGCCCGGACTGTGCAGCGGCTTCTCCGGACAGGGGAAGGTGATCACCGACTTGGCGTCGATCAGCCAGGTGAAGCCGCGCGAGGTGCCGTCCGGCATCAGGTCGGTGTATTTCGAGGTTTCCTCGCGCGAATGCCACGGCTTGTCGCCTATCTTGATGCGGCGCAGCCATTTGATGCTGACATTGCCTTCCCACCCCGGCACCACGAGACGCAGCGGATAACCCTGCTCCGGCCGCAACGCCTCGCCGTTCTGCGCATAGACCACGAGGCAATCGTCGAGACATTTCTCCAACGGCAGACTGCGGTTCATATGGGCGCCGTCGGCGCCTTCCACCAACACCCACTTCGCTTCTTTCTTGAGGCCGACTTCCTCAAGCAAGGTAGAGAGCTTCACGCCGGTCCATTCTGCGCAACTGATCATGCCGTGATTGAATTGCAACGAGTTGAGTTGCGCGGCGCGCCACTCCATGCCGCCATTGGCCGGACATTCGATGAAATGAATGCGCGACACCGACGGAAAGCGGACGATATCCTCCATCGTCAGCAGTAGCGGTCGCTCGACGAGGCCATGGATCATCAATCTGTGTTGCTTCGGATCGACGTCGGGACGGCCGGCGTGATAGCGCTCGAAGAACAATCCGTTCGGCGTGATGATGCCGTTGAGGTGTTGCAGCGGCGAGAAACTGATGGAGGATTCGGTGCCCGCGGTGAGCCACGGCACATTGCGGCGAATGACGCCGGCCTCGAATTCCGCCGGGCTGCCATAGGGTCGATCCACCACCCCGGCGCCGAGCGATTGCGACCACGGCGCATCCGCCGGCGGCGACGCGCCCTCGCTCTGCGCCAGTGCCGCATTGCGATCGAGCGCGAGGGTGCCGGTGAGCGCCGCGCCGAGACCGAGCATGGCCCGACGGTTGAGCCCCACACCATCGGGGTCGATGAGCTTGGATCGTCCGGGCTTGCCGCGCCAGAAGGTGGGCCGCACGTTTCCTCGCTTTGCGGCGCACAGCCGCTTTTCCATTGGCGGCTTGCGACCGCCTCCAGTATTGTTGTTCAAGACCTATCGTCGCACGCTAATTCAGTCAATGCTAAATTACTCCTGATGCGATAGGATGGAACCTGACTGTTCCATCCAGATTTGGGTATCATCATGCCCCTCGCGAAATCATCCGCGCGAAAGAAACGAGAGACCGCCGCCGCCGACATGAAGCGGCTGGCGCGGCAGGCCGGCGACGCCGCGCAATTGTTGAAACTTTTAGGCAACGAAAAGCGTTTGCTGATACTTTGCTATCTCGCCGTGCGCGGCGAGATGACCGTGGGCGACATGCTGAACATGATCAATCTCAGTCCGTCTGCGCTGTCGCAACATCTGGCGAAACTGCGCGGTGATGGACTGGTGACGTATCGGCGCACGGCGCAGACGCTGCATTATCGCGTCGCCGATCCACGCGCATTGAAGGTGCTCAAGGTGCTGAAGCAAATCTACTGCGGAGACCTCAAATGATTCGCTGCCTTGCCGCGCTGGCGATGCTACTCGGAAGTCTCGCGCAAGTGGGGCTCGCTCAGGCCGCTGACGCACCCTATGCGCCGCTGACGATCCCGTTGCATATCGAGCAGGTGCCGAACGCGCCGATCTGGTACAGCATCGGCAACCCCGGCATTCCCGGCAAGGATAACGAAGGCAATACCTCGAACGCCGGCTTCGTCGTCACCTCAGACGGCGTCGCGGTGTTCGATGCGCTCGGCACGCCGAGCCTCGGCTGGGCGTTGTTGCAAGAGATCAAGAAGGCCACCGACAAACCGGTGCGCTACGTCATCGCCAGCCACTATCACGCCGATCACATCTACGGCTTGCAGGCGTTCAGGGATCACACGCAGGCGCTGATCGTCGCGCAGGAGCAGGCAGGCGACTACAAGGTCAACGAGGAAACCGCCGACGAGCGCGCCGAGCAGCGGCTCGACCAGCGGCGCGGTGCGCTCTACCCGTGGGTCGATGAGAAGACCCGCGTGGTGCCGCCGGACATCGCCTTCAAGGAGCGCATGACGATCACGCTCGGCGACCGCCGCCTGACGCTGCTGTTCGCCGGTCCCGCGCATTCCTCCAGCGACATGATGATGATGGTGGAGCCGGACGGCGTGCTGTTTGCCGGCGACATCGTGCAGAACAGCCGCATCCCCTTCATGAACAGCGACGACGTTTCCACCACGCACTGGCTCGCCGCGCTGAACGAGGTGGAGAAGCTGCAACCAAAATTCATCATCCCGGGCCACGGCAAGGCTTCGACGAAAGCGACGGAAGCGATCGCCTTCACCCGCGATTACATTCAATATGTTCGCGAAGCGATGGCCAAGGCGGTGCAGAACTGGACCGATTTCGACGCGGCCTACGCGCAAACCGACTGGTCGAAATACAAGGACATGCCGGCCTTCGCCAGCAACAACCGCGGCAACGCCTACCGCATTTATCTCGAAC
>JBARXT010000081.1:0-3496 GCA_049647485.1 Xanthobacteraceae bacterium | reverse complement strand
CGCGCAGGCTCCGAACCACGAGCGTGCGACGCTGGCCGCGATCGAGGCTGCCGTGGCCGCCGAACCGATGCCGGCCCCGGCACCGGCTCCGATCCAGTCCGCCTCTTACGGCGACGTGACGGTGCGCCCGATCGCGCAGAAGCCGTCGCTGTTCCCGGGCCACGAGGCGCCGCGGGCCGAGATGCATGAACCGCCGCCGCCGGACGCCTTCATTCCGAAGGCCGCCGAGCGAATGCCGATGCGGACGCCGCGGATGCCGAAGTTCGACGACTTGCCGATGCCCGCCCAGAACGAGATCCGTCAGGCGCGCGGCGAGGTCGATCAGGACCAGCCGCAGAAGGTTCGGCTGTCGCTGTTGCAGCGTCTCGCCAATGTCGGTCTGGGACGGCGCGACGAGGAGACCGAGCCGCCGATCGCCGCCCGCGCGTCCGGCCCGGCCATGGAGCAGATGCCACCGCTGCCGGAGCGCAAGTCGCAACGCAGCGTCGCCCAGCAGATGGCCGCACATGAGCCGGTGTCGGAGTATGCGCGGCGTCCCGCGCCGCAGGGTCTCGACCACCATGGTCGTCCGGCACCTGTTGCGCCGGCGCCACAGGGCGACGATCATCTTGATATCCCCGCATTTTTGCGGCGGCAGTCGAACTGACGAATTGTGACTAAAGTAAACGATTGGCAAACCCCGGCGTCTTGCGCCGGGGTTTTCGTTTGGTGAACGACATGGCGGATCATCGTTTAAGTATTTGATTTTAAATGTAGCTTTATCCGACCGAGGAGGCGGACATGGTCCTTGTGCGTGAGCCGGGCCGGACTATGGTTAACGCGCGGCGCCAATACGGCGAAATGGGGTAACAATACGTAAAAAAGCGTGAGTTGGCGGGCTTTGTGGCAACCAGTATGGTTTGCACGTCTTTGGGGATATCCGGATCGAGTCTCGCTGCCTTCGGTCAATGACGATCTTCCGGTGTTAAGTTTGGGCACTTTACGCATGAAATTCAGCCGACAGACCACGCTTCGGTCGCAAGCTACCGTGACGGGTGTCGGTGTCCATTCAGGTGCCGCAGTTCAACTGACGTTAGGGCCCGCGCCGGTCGATGCGGGCTTTGTTTTTGTCCGCGTCGCTCCGGACGGGACCGAGCGCGAAGTGCGGGCGTCCGCCAAGGCTGTGACCGCCACGGCATTCGCAACCGTGCTGGGCGACCGCGAGGGACCGGTGGTTTCAACCGCCGAGCACGTTCTGGCCGCACTGCGCGGCATGGGCGTCGATAACGCCACCATCGAGGTCGATGGCCCGGAAGTTCCGATCATGGACGGCAGCGCAGCCGCGTTCGTCGCCGCCATCGATCAGGCCGGCGTGGTCGAGCAGGCGGCTCCGCGCCGTTTCCTTCAGGTTTTGAAGCCGATCCAGGTCAAGATCGGCGAAAGCGTTGCGGAATTGCGCCCTTACGCAAACGGGTTCCGCGCCGATGTCGAAATCGACTTCGCCAATCCGGTGATCGGCAAGCAGACCTTCTCGCTCGATCTCGATCCCGAAAGCTTCCGCCGCGAGATCAGCCGCGCGCGCACTTTCGGCTGCATGAGCGATGTCGCCAAGCTGCTGGAAGCCGGCTTCGCACGTGGCGCGTCGTTCGAAAACTCCCTCGTGTTCGATGAAACCAGCCTGCTGAACGCCGAGGGTCTGCGGTTCGCCAACGAATGCGCCCGTCACAAGGTGCTCGATGTGATCGGCGATCTGGCGCTCGCCGGCCTGCCGCTGCTGGGCGCCTACCGCTCGGTGCGCGGTGGCCACAAACTGAATCACGCCGTGCTGACGGCGCTGCTGGCCGATCGCAGCGCATGGCGTGTGGTGGAAGGCGAGCGGGCGCGCCGGTCCCGTCCGGTCACCGATGCGGTGGGCGGCATGGTCGGGGGCCTCGTCGCTCCGGCCTATGGCCCCGACGTTTCCTGATCCGCAATCATTTTCTGCCAGCATCGTACTTGCCGCATCCCGACAATTCGCCTTAATCCGGGCGAAATAGCTCCGTATCCGATTGGTCACGCGCCTTTTTTCGGATACAGAGGCGCAGTCGCAACTTCTCAGCAACGGCTTTTCAGGCGTCAGGGTCTTATTTGATGGCGGCACCACGTTCGACGTTTGAAACGCGCGGATCTTTGTTGCGACACGGATTGCGCAGCCGCATTTTGCTCGCCGCATGCATGATGGCGTTCGCCGCCGGCCTCGGCGGTTGCAGCAGCATGGGCGACATGTGGGACAAGTTCAAAGCCAAGGACGACAGCTTCGTCGATGAACCGGCGGACAAGCTCTACAACGAGGGCTTGTACATGATGAATCACGAGAACGATCCCAGGTCCGCCTCGAAGAAATTCGAGGAAGTGGATCGGCAGCATCCTTATTCGGATCTCGCGCGCAAATCGCTGCTGATGTCCGCCTACGCCTATTACAACGCCGGCGACTACGACAATTGCATCGGCGCGGCAACGCGCTACGTGACGCTGCACCCCGGCAGTCCGGATGCGGCCTATGCGCAGTATCTCATCGCCAGTTCCCAGTATGACCAGATTCCCGACGTCTCGCGCGATCAGGGCCGCACCGAAAAGGCCATCGCAGCGCTCGAGGAAGTCGTTCGCAAGTATCCGACCTCGGAATATGCCGCCAATGCCAAGAAGAAGCTGGAAGGCGCGCGCGACCAGCTCGCCGCCAAGGAAATGAGCATCGGCCGCTATTACATGGAGAAGCGCGATTTCAGCGCGGCGATCAACCGCTACAAAACGGTGGTGACGCGCTATCAGACCACGCGCCACGTCGAGGAAGCGCTGGCGCGCCTGACCGAAGCCTATATGTCGATCGGCATCGTCAGCGAGGCGCAGACCGCGGCGGCCATTCTTGGCCACAATTTTCCTGACAGCCGCTGGTACCAAGACGCGTACAATCTAGTAAAGTCCGGCGGTCTTGAGCCGAGCGAGAACAAGGGGTCCTGGATGAGCCGGGCCTTCAAGAAGATGGGTCTCGGCTAGCTCCATTGTAGGACCACCTCATGCTGGCCCGTCTTTCGATCCGTGACATCGTCCTGATCGAACGGCTCGACATCGAATTCGCGCAAGGCCTCGCGGTGCTGACCGGCGAAACCGGCGCCGGTAAATCGATTCTGCTGGACGCCTTCGCATTGGCGCTGGGCGGGCGCGGCGACGCCGGGCTGGTGCGCAACGGCGCCGAGCAGGGGCAGGTGACCGCCACCTTCGACGTGCCGAAGGGTCATCCAGCATCGGACATTCTCAACGACAACGATCTTGATGACACCGGCGAGATGATTCTGCGCCGCGTGCAACTGGCCGACGGCCGCAGCCGCGCCTTCATCAACGATCAGCCGGTCAGTGTGCAGACCCTCAAGGCAGTCGGCGCCGCGCTGGTGGAGATTCACGGCCAGCACGACGAGCGGGCGCTGGTCGATGCCGTGACGCATCGGCGTTTGCTCGATGCCTTCGCCGGGCTCGACAAGGA
>JBARXT010000080.1:0-2132 GCA_049647485.1 Xanthobacteraceae bacterium | reverse complement strand
TACGCCACAAATTCGCCTTGCGGGATCAGGATGACGCGGGTGACTGCGAAGACCAGCACCATGGCCAGCCCCAGCAGCGCATAGACCGCGCCGTTGGTGATGCCGTCCTGAAGCAGGAACAGCAGAATCGTCGTGTTCAAGGCCGGGCTCCCCCTCCAGCACCGCATTGCCGTGGATTCGGTCCACCGGCAAGCGGCAGCGGCAGTTGAAATCTGCCGTGACTATTTGGTATGATCAATAACGATTATCAATTATAATCTCAAGAGCGCGGGACGGTTTTCGGAATTTTCCCGTTGGATCGCCGGAGCGAGCAAAGCCATGACTGCGTCGAGAACGGCTCCATTGAATGCCTTGAAGTCGGCCAAGGCCGTACGCGAAGTGACCGAGGATCCGGGGGCCGAGGCCAGCCAGATCAAGATGGGCGAACTGTCCGAACTGCTGGGCTATTCGCTGAAGCGTGCCCAGCTTCGGGTGTTCGAGGATTTCCTCCGCTGCGTGTCGTCGCTGAACCTGACGCCGGCGCAATTTTCGGTGCTGCTCCTGATCGACCGCAACCCCGGCCGCAACCAGACCGAGATCGCCAACACGCTGGGAATCCTGCGGCCAAACTTTGTCGCGATGCTCGACGGCCTGGAAGGGCGCGAATTGTGCGCTCGCGTTCGTTCCGCCAACGACCGCCGCTCGCATATCCTGATGCTGACCGACAAGGGCCGCAGCATTCTGGCGCGCGCCAAGAAACTTGTGGAGACCAAGCACGAGGCGCGCCTCAACGAGGTGCTCGGCCCCGCGAACCGCGCGGCGTTGCTGGAGATGCTGGCGACCCTCGCGCGGGATTTTTGAGCACCCGCCGCTTTCTCAATCGATCAAGATTACGCGCACGTCGTTGACGTTGGTGAGCGTCGGCCCGGTGATCAACAGATCGCCGGTGGTCTCGAAGAACGCTGTTGCGTCGTTATTGGCGAGATAGGTGTCGGGGTCGAGCCCGCGCGTTTTCATCGCCGCGAAGGTGCGCGCATCGATCATCGCTCCGGCCGGATCGGTGGCGCTGCCGGCGCCACCATCGGCGCCGTCGGTATCCGCCGCGAGCGCTGAAACGCCCTGCATATCGGCAAGCTGTTGTGCCAGCGCCAGCGCATATTCCTGGTTGGGTCCGCCGTGTCCCTTGCCGCGCACGGTGACGGTGAGTTCGCCACCGGAGACGATGGCGATGCGCTTGCCCTCAGCGCGGGCTTTCTTGGCCATCGCTGCATGCGAAGCCGCGACGTCGCGTGCTTCGCCTTCGAGGTCGGCGCCGAGATCGATCACCTCATAGCCCGAATCGCGCGCGACCTTCACCGCGGCATCGAGCGAGTTGCGCGGCCGCGCGATCAATGCGAACCGTGCGTGGGCGAAAGCATCGTCACCCGGCTTGCGGCTTTCGTTGCGCGGATCGTCGAGCGCGCGGCGCACGGCGTCGTCGAGCGCGAGATCGTAGCGGGCGACGATGGCGCGGGCATCGGCCAGCGTGGTCGGGTCCGGCACCGTCGGCCCGGAGGCGATGGCGGCAGGATCGTCGCGTGGCACGTCGGATATCGCCAGCGTCACGCGTTGCGCGTTGCGTCCGGCGGCAGCGAGGCGGCCGCCCTTGATCCGCGACAGATGCTTGCGGACCGTGTTGATCTCGCCGATCGGTGTGCCGGAGCGCAGCAGCGCGCGATTGACCTGCTGCTTCTGCGCGAACGTGACGCCCTCCACCGGTGCGATCCAGTTGGCGGAGCCGCCGCCGGAGATCAGCACCAGCAACAGATCGTCGGCTGTGGCGGTGGCGGCAAGCGCCAGCGTTTCATCCGCGGCCTTGAGGCCGGCTTCGTCCGGCACCGGATGACCCGCTTCTATGACCTTGATGCGGCGGGTCGGCACGCCATGGCCGTGCCGCGTGGTCGCGATGCCGGTAAGGCGTTCCGGCGCGAGGTTCCTGTCGTCAAGATAATGCCGCTCGGCGGCGGCGGCCATCGCGGCGGCGCCCTTGCCGGCGGCCATGACGATCACGCGGCCTTTTGGCGGTGGCGGGAGGTGCTGCGCCAGGATCGAGTCCGGATGCGCGGCGGCGACGGCAGCATCGAAGATGGAGCGAAGGAGGGCGCGTCGGTCGG
>JBARXT010000079.1:0-24217 GCA_049647485.1 Xanthobacteraceae bacterium | reverse complement strand
GGTTCGCCATGACGCTGAAGCGAACTTCTGAACCACCACACTAACGCAAAAGGCGGATTGCCCTGCCGCGTTGCGCGGTGACATCCTGTCCCCGAAAACAGCCATAATCGAGGTTGCGACGATGACGACATTCCAAGAGGCCCGCCAGTTCCTTCTCGACCGCCGCACCGACTATGCCGGCGCTGTGGCCGGCTTCAAATGGCCCGACCAGACCGAGTTCAACTGGGCGCTCGACTGGTTCGACGCGGACCTTGCGCGCGATCCGCAAAGTAAGGATCGCCCGGCGCTGTGGATCGTCGAGGCCGCGACCAACACCGAAACCAAACTCACCTTCGCCGAACTGTCGCTTCGCTCCAACTGCGTGGCGAATTTTCTGCGTGGGCAAGGCTTGAAACGTGGCGATCATCTGCTGCTGCTGCTCGGCAACGTGGTGCCGCTGTGGGAGACGATGCTGGCCTGCATCAAGCTGGGTGTGGTCATCATTCCCGCCACCACGCTGTTGACGCCGGATGAATTGCAGGACCGGCTCGATCGCGGCCGCGCCAAGGCAGTGGTGGCCGCGCAGGATCAGGTGACGAAATTCGCCGCGCTCAAGAGCGGCGATCTCAAGCGCATCGTCGTCGGACCGGGCAGCGACGGCTGGCTGTCGTTTGACAAAGCCTCCGAGTTCTCCGAGGCCTTCACGCCGGACGGCATCACGCGCGCCGACGATCCGATGCTGCTGTATTTCACCTCCGGCACCACCGCGAAGCCGAAGCTGGTGCGGCACAGCCAGCGCAGCTATCCGGTCGGCCATCTCTCGACCATGTACTGGATCGGGCTGAAGCCCGGCGACATTCATCTGAACATCTCCTCGCCCGGCTGGGCTAAGCACGCCTGGAGCTGCTTCTTCGCGCCGTGGAATGCGGGTGCTGCGGTGTTCGTCGTCAACCAGCCGCGTTTCGACGCCAAGAATCTGCTCGCCACCATCGGCCGCTGCGGCGTCACCACCCTGTGCGCGCCGCCGACAGTGTGGCGCATGTTCATTCAGGAGGAGCTTGCCGACTTCAAGGTCTCGCTGCGCGAAGTCTGCGGCGCGGGCGAGCCGCTCAATCCCGAGATCATCGATCAGGTGAAGGGCGCATGGGGTCTCACCATTCGCGACGGCTACGGCCAGACCGAAACCACCGCGATGGTCGGCAATTCGCCGGAGCAGCCGTTGAAGGTCGGATCAATGGGTCGGCCGATGCCGGGCTATCATATTCGCGTCGTCGATGCCGACGGCAACCCGGCCTCGGAAGGCGAGGTTGCGCTGGTGCTCGGCGATCAACGCCCGGCGGGCCTAATGCAGGGCTATCAGACCGATGACGGCAAGCTCGCGGGCGCGGAAGGTGAGGTCTATCGCAGCGGCGACGTGGTATTCGTCGATGACGACGGCTACCTCACTTTCGTCGGCCGCGCCGATGACGTGTTCAAGTCGTCCGACTATCGCATCAGCCCGTTCGAACTGGAGAGCGTGCTGCTGGAGCACGATCTCGTAGCGGAAGCGGCGGTGATCCCGAGCCCGGATCCGATTCGGCTTGCGGTGCCGAAGGCCTACATCCTGCTGGTCGGCGATACCGAGCGCTCCGCCACAACCGCGCTGTCCATCTTCCGCTTCCTGCAGGAACGTCTGGCACCGTTCAAGCGCATCCGCCGCCTCGAACTGGTAACCGAATTGCCGAAGACCATCTCCGGCAAGATCCGCCGTGTCCAGTTGCGCCGCCTCGAGCATGATGACGACCGCAACGATACCCTGCGCGGCACTGAATTCCGCGAAGAGGAGTTCCCCGAATTGCAGGCGGCGCGCGCGGCGGGTGCGTCGGGAGCCTGAGAGTCAAAGTCTGACTCGGATTGTCTTTCGTCCGATCAACATGCTCGGCGTCGTCCCTGCGGAGGCAGGGACGACGCTTTTCGTGCTGCAAATCCGCCCGCACAACGAATTTTCGATCAGCCTCCGACGCCGAAGCCGGGATAGGCGTTAAGATCAAGCGAAAATTTCCACATATTTCGCTTGGCCGTTGAACCTTTCTGTGAAAACTGCTGCCGAACATTTCTACAGCAGGACCAGAATGAGCTTGAGCATCACGCGCGACGCCTATTTCGCCCTCGTTGGCAAGGAAATCGGGATCTCCGCCTGGCACACCGTCGATCAGAACCGGATCGATGCCTTCGCCGACGTCACGGAGGATCACCAATTCATCCACATCGATCCCGAACGGGCGGCGCGTGAAACGCCGTTCGGCGCAACGGTGGCGCACGGGTTCCTGACGCTGTCACTGCTCAGCGTGTTCTCCTATGAAGCGCTGCCGAAGATCGAAGGCGCGACCATGGGCGTCAACTACGGCTTCGACAAGCTACGCTTCGTTTCGCCGGTTCGCGCCGGCTCGCGCGTGCGCGGTCGCTTCACGCTGACCGAAGCGAAGATGCGCGGACCGAATGAACTGCTGTCGCGCACCAGCGTCAGCGTCGAGATCGACGGCGAAGCCAAGCCGGCGCTGGCCGCCGACTGGCTCGGCCTCCTGTATTTTGCCTGAACGTAGGAAGAGAAGCATGACAATCAGATTTGACGGACGCGTCGCCATCGTGACCGGCGCGGGCAATGGGCTCGGGCGCGCGCATGCGCTGGGACTGGCGCGCTACGGCGCCAAGGTCGTCGTCAACGATTTCGGCGGCGCACGCGACGGCACCGGCGGCTCGATGACCGCGGCCGAAGCGGTGGTCGAGGAAATCCGCAAGGCCGGCGGCGAGGCGATGGCCGACGGCGCCGACGTTTCCGATTTCGAGCAGGTCACCGCGATGGTTGCGAAGGCAACCGAGACGTGGGGCAGCGTCGACATCATGTGCGCCAATGCCGGCATCCTGCGCGACAAGTCGTTCGGCAAGATGGAAGTGGCGGACTTCGCCAAGGTGCTCAACGTGCATCTCACCGGCACGTTCTATTGCTGCAAGGCGGTGTGGGAAGGCATGCGCGCCCGCAACTACGGCCGCATCGTGCTCACCACCTCGTCATCCGGTCTCTACGGTAACTTCGGCCAGGCCAACTACGGCGCGGCGAAATCCGGCATGGTCGGGTTGATGAATGTGCTGGCGGAAGAAGGCCGCAAGACCGACATCCGGGTCAACATCATCTCGCCGACGGCGGCGACCCGCATGACCGAGGAACTGCTGCCGAAGCAGGCGCTCGACCTGATGCGGCCGGATGCGATCACGCCCGCCGTGCTGTTTTTGCTCGGCGAGAACGCACCAACGCGCACCATCATGGGTGCGGGCGCAGGCTCCTTCGCGGTGATCAAGGTGCTGGAATCCGAAGGCATCAACCTGCCGCAGAACGAGTGGACACCGGACGTCATCGCCGCGCACTTCAGCGAGATCGCCGACATGTCGAAGGCGAAAGCGCTCGAAGGCGCGTTCCAGCAGACGCAGAAATACGTCGCGCAGGCGGCGGCTGCCGCCGGCATCAAGCTGGAGAAGTAGACGGCATCGCCATGGCCACCGCTCCGAAATCAGACGTTGCGGTGATCGGGGCGGGGCCTGCCGGCCTGATGGCGGCCGAGGTGCTGGCCAATGGCGGCGCGTCGGTCACCGTCTACGACGCGATGCCGTCGGCCGGGCGCAAGCTGTTGATGGCCGGGCGTGGCGGCCTCAACCTGACGCACAGCGAACCGCTGCCGCAGTTCATGGCGCGTTATGGCGATGCGCGGTCGCGTCTGGCGCCGGCCGTCGACGCATTCCCGCCAGATTCCTTACGAGCATGGAGCGAAGCGCTGGAGCAGCCGACCTTCATCGGCTCCAGCGGGCGAGTCTTCCCGCAAGCCTTCAAGGCGTCGCCGCTGTTGCGCGCGTGGCTGCGGCGGCTCGATGCCAGCGGCGTACGACTGGCGCTGCGCCATCGCTGGAGCGGATGGGACAACGATGGCCATCTTTCGTTCGAGACATCACAAGGGCAGGTGACGGTGAAAGCGGCTGCCACCGTGCTAACGCTCGGCGGCGCAAGCTGGCCGCGTCTCGGCTCCGATGGGCATTGGGTCGATCTGCTGACGCAACGCGGCGTAAACATTGCGCCGTTGCGGCCGGCCAATTGCGGATTTGTCGTGGAGTGGTCCGAACGGTTCAGTGAACGCTTCGCGGGTCAGCCGCTGAAGAATGTCGAACTGCGTTCTGAATCGCAGGCCGTGCGCGGCGAAGCGATGATAAGTCGCGCCGGTATCGAGGGCGGTGCGATTTACACACTCGCTTCCGTATTGCGTGAGGAAATTGCTCGCGTGGGGAAGGCCACATTGCGTCTCGCATTGCGGCCCGATCTGGATCGCCGACGACTGATCGAACGTTTGTCAAAGTCGCGCGGCAAGCAATCCTTCGCGACATACCTGCGCAAGGCCGCAGGGCTCGCCCCCGTAGCAATCGGGTTGCTGCATGAATCCGCGTTGGCCGCAAAAATCGATCTGCCACGCTTGGCGCCGGCCGATCTCGCCGAGCGCATCAACGACGTCCAAATCAGTCTGACCGGCACCACTGGCCTCGACCGCGCCATCTCGACGGCGGGCGGAATCGCATTCGATGAACTCGACGACGCTTTCATGCTTCGACGCTTGCCCGGTGTGTTCGCCGCCGGAGAAATGCTCGACTGGGAAGCGCCAACCGGCGGCTATCTGTTGCAGGCGTCGTTCGCCACCGGCGCAGCGGCAGGGAGAGGCGCGCTCGCGTTTCTCGGCAAATAGTTCAGCGCAGCTTCCCGCGCGCGGCGACGGGAAGCACGCCGACGATGTCGTCGCCCCGCACCATCACCACTTCGTCCAGCATGTTGACCACGACACAGACATGGTTCGGCACGATGCGCACCACGTCACCGATGTTCGGGCGCGTGTTGCTGCGCGCGAGATCGAGAAAGCCGTGTTCCTCGGCGAAGCGCGCGATCTTCGCTTCCGTGTGTTCGAGGATCAGGCCGAACCCGTCGAGCCCGCCGCTGTCGGCGGTCAGCGTCTTGGAGCCCGCATCGAGAATGCCGCGCTCGGGCGCGGCGCGGCTCACCACTGTCGAATAGATATGCAGCGCGCAATCGTCGAGCGTGGCAACGCCTGCCGCCATCTGCATGCGGTCGTTGTAGATGTAGGTGCCGGGGCGGTGTTCGGTCGCGCCGTGCAGTTGCCCAAGGTTCTTCAGGTTCGGCGAGCCGCCGGTGGAGACGATGGCGGGCTCCAGCCCCAGCGCGCGGACGCCGGCCAACGCCTCATCGCAAAATCTCTGCGCGTCAGGCCAGCCGCTCTCGGTTGGGTACAGCATGAATCCCGCGAAGCTCAGGCCCGGTGACGTTGAAATCACGCGCGCGAGCTCGATGGCCTCGGCAGACGTCTCGACGCCGGCGCGCTTGCGTCCGGTGTCGCATTCCACCACCACCGGCAGCGCACGTCCAGCGGCGGTCGCGGCCTTGGTGAGATCGGCAACCACGATCGGATTATCGGCGGCGACGGTGACGTTGACGCGCGAACGCAGCGCGCCGAGCCGCGCCATCTTCTCGTCGCCCAGCAAGTTGTAGCTGATGAGGATGTCGTCGATGCCGGCATCCGCCATCACTTCGGCTTCGCCCAGCTTTTGGCAGGTGATGCCGCGCGCGCCGGCCTTGATCTGAAGTTTCGCCAGTTCCGGCGACTTGTGCGTCTTGATATGCGGCCGGTTGGCGACCCCGGCCGCGTCACACGCCGCCTGCACGCGGGCGATGTTGCGCTCGACGCGATCCATGTCGATCACCGCGGCGGGCGTTCCGAATTCGCGAGCGATTTTCGCGGCGAGGGCGGTTGTCATCAGAGAATCCTCAAAAGCCGTTTGGCATTTGTTGAAGGCGTGTCGTCATGCGCGGGCTGATCCGCGCATCCATCATTCTTGGGAAGGATGGATTGCCGGGTCAAGCCCGGCAATGACTATCCCAGACCTAAGATGTTTCAGTTCTGCTCGATGTCCTCGCGCAACATTTCGAGTTCGAGCCATTTGGTCTCGGCTTCCGACAGCTTGTCGTGCGCGGTCGCGATCGCCTGCGAGGCCTGGTCGAATTTCTTGCGATCCTTGCTGTAAAGGTTTGGATCGTCGAGCTGCTTCTGATGTTTCGCGATCTCGGCCTGCAAGGTCTCGATGGTCTTCGGCAGCGTCGCCAGCGCGTGCTTCTCGTTGAAGCTGAGGCGGCGCTTGGCTTGCGGCGCGGCCTTTGCTTCCTTCGGCGCGGTGACTTGCGCGGCACTCGCCGGTTGCTTGACCGCCGCGCGCTGCAAATCCGCGCCGCGCTGCGCCAGCATGTCGGAATAGCCACCGGCATATTCGATCCAGCGGCCCTTGCCCTCCGGCGCGATCACCGAAGTCACGACGCGGTCAAGAAAATCGCGGTCATGGCTGATGAGGATCACTGTGCCCTGATAGTCGCCGAGCATCTCCTCGAGCACATCGAGGGTTTCGAGATCGAGATCGTTGGTCGGCTCGTCCAGTACCAGCAGATTGGACGGCTTCGCCAGCGCGCGCGCCAGCATCAGGCGGCCGCGCTCGCCGCCGGACAGCACTTCCAGCGGCGTCCGCGCCTGCTCCTGCGTGAACAGGAAGTCCTTCATATAGCTGACGACATGCTTCGGCTTGCCGCCGACCATGACGTGGTCGCTGCGTCCGCCGGTCAGTGCATCCGTCAGCGTCGATTTCGGATCAAGGCTTTCGCGGTGCTGGTCCAGCGTCGCCATCTCGATATTGGCGCCGAAGCGGATGCTGCCGCTATCCGGCTCGTTGGCGCCAGTCAGCATGTTGATCAGCGTGGTCTTGCCGGCCCCATTGGGGCCGACGATGCCGATGCGGTCGCCGCGCTGGATGCGGATGGAGAAATTGTCGACGATGGCGCGGTCGTCGTAAGCCTTGCCGATGCCCTTGGCCTCGATCACCAGCTTGCCGGATTTGTCGCCCTCGGCGGCGGCGAGACTGGCGTTGCCGGTCGTGCCGCGATAGTTGCGGCGCTCGGCGCGCAAGGCATGAAGATTGCCGAGGCGCTTGACGTTGCGCTTGCGACGCCCGGAGACGCCGTAGCGCAGCCAGTGTTCTTCCGCGACGATCTTGCGGTCGAGCTTGTGCTGGTCGCGTTCTTCTTCCGCCAGCACCTCGTCGCGCCATTCCTCGAATGCACTGAAGCCGCGCTCGATGCGGCGGATATGTCCGCGGTCGAGCCACGCCGTGCTGCGCGACAGGTTGGAGAGGAAGCGCCGGTCATGGCTGATCAAGACCAGTGCGCTACGGCGTGAGTCGAGTTCGCCCTCGAGCCATTCGATGGTGGTGAGATCGAGGTGGTTGGTCGGCTCGTCCAGCAGCAGGATATCGGGCGAGGGCGCCAGCACGCGGGCCAGCGCCGTGCGCCGCGCTTCGCCGCCGGAAAGTTGCGCCGGGTTCTCGTCGCCGTGCAGCCCGAGTTGTTCGAGCAGGTATTGCGCCGGATAGGGATCGTCGCCGGGGCCAAGCCCGGCTTCGACGTAAGCCAGCGTCGTCGTGAAGCCGTCGAAGTCCGGCTCCTGCGGCAGATAGCGCACCGTCGCGCCGGGCTGCACGAACCGCGAGCCGCTGTCGGCCTCGACCAGACCGGCCGCGATCTTCAACAGCGTCGATTTGCCGGAGCCGTTGCGGCCGATCAGGCAGACGCGTTCTTCCGCGGACACCGACAATTCGACGCCGGACAACAGCGGCGTGCCGCCGAAAGTCAGGCCGATATCTTTCAACTGGATGAGAGGAGGCGCCATGTCGCTTTCAACTGGAACGAAATTCGGGTGATTGTCAGGTGTCGCTGGCCAGCGCGCGCTGGATACGCCGGATCGCCTGATCGAGCGCCGAGAGAAAGGCGGAGCGATGACGCGGCGAGAACGCCGATGGGCCGCCGGTGACTTCGCCGCTGGAGCGCAGGTCGGTCATCAGGTTGCGCACCGCCAGGGTCATCCCGATCGACTCTTCGGTGAACGGCTTGCCGGTCGGCGCGATCACGGTGGCGCCGGCCTTGACGCAGCGGCTGGCGAGCGGGATATCCGCGGTGATGACGATGTCATGCTTGCCGGCGCGTTCCGCGATCCAGTCGTCGGCGGCATCCATGTTGCTGCCGGCGGCGATGCGCTCGATCAACGGATCCTGTGGCACGCGGATGAATTTGCCCGCGACAACGCTCACCGGCAGGTTGTGGCGCGTAGCGACGCGATAGACCTCGTCCTTCACCGGGCAGGCATCGGCGTCGATATAGATACGCGGCGTGGTCAAAAGCGAATTTCCTGTCGGCGGAATGTGCGGCCCGTTTCCTACGCGATCGGGCGGCAAAATGCGAGCGTTGCAAAGGGTGGCCTTGCCATCACCGGCTGGGCGCGTAGCATTGGCGCAATTGTCGCCAATTGAGAGTGAAAGATCGATGTCCAGCATGCAGCCTTATCGCGTCGAGGCGTATAACACCGCGAAACAGTCCGAAAACAAGATTCACGACGACGCGGTGGCGCGGCAATACGGCTTCAGCGGCGGGCTGGTTCCCGGCGTCGAGGTGCTGGCCTACATGATGCACGCGCCGATCGCGCGTTGGGGCCGCACCTTTCTGGAGCGCGGGCGGATCGAGGGGCGGTTCGTCAAGCCGGTCTATGACGGTGAGATGGCGGATGTCCTTGCCGACGAAGATGCACAAGGGTTGACGTTGCGGGTCGAGAGCAAGGGTCAGCTTTGCGCCACCGGACAGGCGTCGCTGCCGAACCGGACCGAACGGATCGTGCTGAGCGACTATCCCGAGACGGCGCCGGTCACAGAGCGCCTTCCGGTGGACGACAATTCCTACAAGCTCGGCGCCTGGCTCGGCACTGCGCCGCGCAGCTGGAGTAACAAGGAGTTCACCGAGTATCTCGACGACGTGCGCGCCACCGACCAGATCTATCGTGACGCCGGCGCGCTGCATCCCGGCGTCTTCCAGCGCATCATGAATCAGGTGCTGGTGCAGAACGCCATTCTCGGTCCGTGGATTCACGTCGGCAGCGCGATGCAATTGTTGTCGTCGGCGCATCCGCATGATGAGTTAGCGGCGCGCGCCAAGGTAACGGCGAATTACGAGAAGAAGGGCCACCGCTTCGTCGAACTCGACGCGCTGGTGGTTGCCAACGACCGCACGCCGGTCGCGCATTGCCACCACATCGCGATCTACAAGCCGCGCGTGCAGGCGGCGGCGTGAGGTATCATCCTGTGATCGTCACCCTTCGAGGCTCGGCATGAAGAATGCCTCGCACCTCAGGATGACGATCCAGAGCGACTACGCGTGAGTTGCGGAGCTTTGCCGCGCGTCGCGTAACGCGCGCCACACCCGTTCCGGCGTCAGTGGCATTTCGATCTGCGTCACGCCTTCGTCCGCCATCGCGTTGATGGCGGCATTGACCAGCGTGGCGAGGCTGCCGGCGCAGCCGGCTTCGCCGCAACCCTTGACGCCGAGTGGATTACTGGTCGCGGGCGATGGCTGTTCGTCGATCGTCATCGCCGGCACGTCGCTGGCGCGGGGGATGGCGTAGTCCATGAACGAGCCGGTGATCGGCTGGCCGTTGTCGTCGTAGCTGACTTGCTCCATCAGCACCTGACCGATGCCTTGCACCACGCCGCCATGCAACTGGCCGGCGACGATCATCGGATTGATGACCACGCCGAAATCGTTGACGCCGGTGTATTTCACAACCTTCGTGACGCCGGTGTCGGGATCGATCTCGACTTCGCTGATGTGACAGCCGTTCGGAAACGTCGACGGCACGCCCGGCGAGGCATGATCGACGTCGAGCGACGTGGGCTGTCCGTCCGTGGGCGGCGACGTGCGCAACGCGCTGGCAAGTTCGAGCAGACCGATGGAGCGGTCGGTGCCGGCGATGGTGAAACGGCCGTCGGCGAATTCGATATCGCTCTCGGCGGCTTCCAGCCTGTTGGCGGCGGCCGTCTTGCCCTTGGCGATCACCAGATCGCTGGCTTCGACAATGGCGGTGCCGCTCGCCATGATCGAGCGCGAGCCTCCGGTGCCGCCGCCGGAATGGACCACATCGCTGTCGTTCTGCATCAGTCGGATGGAGTCGAACGGCACGCCGAGCTTGGCAGCCAGCACCTGCGCGAACGGGGTGGCATGGCCCTGGCCGTAATCGAGCGTGCCGGTGGTCAGAAGCACCGTGCCGTCCGGCTCGAAATCGATCTTGCCGAGTTCGGCGAAGCCGGCCGTTACTTCGAGATAGCAGCCGACCGCGATGCCGCGCAGCTTGCCGCGCTTGCGCGCCTCGCGTTTTCGCTTGGCGAAGCCGGCGTAGTCGGCCAGTTCCAGCGCCTTGTCGAGCACAGCGGGAAAGTTGCCGGAGTCGTAGGTCATGCCGTTGGCGGCGGCGAACGGAATCTGCGCCGGCTTGATCAGGTTGCGGCGGCGCAGGGTGAGGCGGTCGATGCCCATCTCGGCCGCTGCGCAGTCGAGCAGGCGCTCCATGAAGTAATTGGCTTCGGGACGGCCCGCGCCGCGATAGGCACCCATGAAGGTGGTGTTGGTCACCACGCACTTGATATCGACTTCGATCAGCGGCGTGCGATAGACGCTGGCGATGTTCTTGGCGATGTTGAGCGACAGCGGCAGCGGCCCGACGCCGGCGACATAGGCCCCGAGGTTGCCGAAGCCGGTGACGCGAACGCCGAGGATGACGCCCTTGGCGTCGAGCGCCAGTTCGGCGCGCACGTCCTGCGCGCGGCCGTGGTTGTCGGAGAGGAAACTCGATGAGCGCTCCTCGAGCCATTTGACCGGGCGGCCGAGCAGCCGCGATGCGTGCAGCAGGCAGATATATTCCGGGTAACCCGAATTCTTCATGCCGAACGAGCCGCCGACGTTGTAGGTCAGCAGCCGGATTTTTTCACGCGGCACGTTCATCAGTTTCGCCAACGCCGTCAGGTTGCCGGAGACGCCCTGTGTCGGCAGGTGGATCGTGAAGCGATCGCTCGCCTTGTCGTAGGCGGTAAGCGCGGCGCGCGGCTCCATCGGCACCACGGCGACGCGGGTGTTGACGATATCGAGCGAGGTGACGTGCGCGGCCTTGGCGAACGCCGCCGCCGTCGCCTCGCGGTCGCCGGAGTAATAATCGAGTGCGATGTTGTTGGGGATGTGATCGTAGAGCAGCGGGGCGCCGGGCTTGACCGCATCCTCGGATGCCGTCACCGACGGCAGCGGGCCGATGTCGACAATCACCGCTTCGGCGGCATCGCGCGCCTGTGCTGCTGTCTCCGCGACGACGCAGGCGACCGGATCGCCGACGAAGCGCACCTTGTCGATGGCCAGCGCCATGCGATTGGACTGCAACAGCGGCGAGCCGTCGGCGTTCTTCATCGGCAGGGTGCAATGGATCGGCGTGTAGCCGGCCTCCACCAGATCCTTGCCGACATAGATGCCGAGCACGCCCGGCATCTGCCGCGCCGCGTCGGTGTCGATGGCACGGATCACACCATGAGCGTGGGAACTGCGGACCATCCAGGCATAGGCCTGACCGGGCAGGCTGAAGTCGTCGGTGTAGCGGCCCTTGCCGCGCACGAGGGTATCATCCTCCTTACGGCGGACGGGCTGCCCGACCGCGTGCTTTTGCAGTGCAATGGCGTTGTCGCGGGCGAGGCTGGCGGTCGGTCGGGGCGTCTTGCTATCCATGAAACCATCGATTCCCGGGCGTTTCGCGCCACATGCGCTTGATCGCGTCCTGACCGAAATAACGTAAGCACGGGGTACCGGCAACGCCGGATTGGGCATGGCCGCTGCGTGTGGTGGTTGCGCCCTCGCGCTGGTCTTTTTGTTTGAGCACGATCTTTTCCGAAAACCGGTTTCCACTTTCGGGGATCATGCTCTAAACTTTCCGTGAAACATTATTCCAGTCGGCCGGTCCGGCCGCGAGAGACAGGTTTGCATGAATAACGACGCCCGGCGCGGCGACGGCCCGGAGCCACCTCGATCGCATCAGCGCGTCAACGGCCACGCCGCGCTGGCAAGCGCGGGTGTTTACGCCGCGCTCGACCTCGGCACCAACAATTGTCGCCTCTTGATCGCTTGCCCGGAAGGCGAGGGCTTCCGCGTCATCGACTCGTTTTCACGGATCATTCGTCTGGGCGAAGGCATTTCCTCCACCGGCCGCATCAGCGAGGCGGCGATCGGCCGCGCGATCTCGGCGCTCAGCGTCTGTCGCGACAAGATGCGCCACCGCAACGCGCAGCGGTTGCGCCTGATCGCGACGGAAGCCTGCCGCGCCGCCTCCAATGCCGACGCCTTCCGCGACCGCGTCGCCACCCAGACCGGCATCGCGCTCGAAGTCATCAATCGCGAAACCGAGGCTTCGTTGGCCGTGGTCGGCTGCTCGCCGCTGGTCGACCCGCAGGGCACCGGCGCGATCCTGTTCGATATCGGCGGTGGCTCTAGCGAACTGGTGCGGATCGATCGCAACGGCGGCGCGCCGCGCGTCGAGGGCTGGATGTCGATTCCGCTCGGCGTCGTCACGCTGGCGGAGCGTTTCGGCGGCAAGGACGTCAGCGCCGACGTCTATGCGCGGATGGTGCAGGAAGTCTCTCGCCACGTCGCGCCCTTCGGGGCGAAGCACGGCGGCAACCTCGAAACGATGCATCTGCTCGGCACTTCGGGAACCGTGACCACGCTGGCCGGCATCCATCTCAGGCTGCCGCGCTACGATCGCCGCCGCGTCGACGGGCTCTGGATGGACAACGGCGAGATCACGTCCGCGATCTCGACCTTGCTCGGCATGAGCTATCAGGAGCGTGCCGACAACAACTGCATCGGCTTCGAGCGCGCCGATCTGGTGCTGGCGGGCTGCGCAATCCTCGACGCGATCCGCACTGCATTTCCGCTGCCGCGCCTTCGCGTCGCCGATCGCGGCCTGCGCGAGGGCATGCTGGTGGAAATGATGCGCGAGGACGGCGCCATCGGCGCGGCGTAAAACGGTGAAAGACACGAGGCGTCTTTCAAGATAAGCAGGCGGCATGGCAAAGGACACCACCGGGCGCCTGCACGTCACCGTCAAGAGCGCCGGCAAACGCAAGCTGTCGTCGAAACTCTGGCTGGAGCGGCAACTCAACGATCCGTATGTCGCGCAGGCGAGGCGCGACGGCTGGCGCTCGCGCGCCGCCTACAAGCTGATCGAGATGGACGACAAGTACCGGCTGTTGAAGCCAGGGCAGGTGGTGGTCGATCTCGGCGCCGCCCCCGGCGGCTGGAGCCAGGTCGCCGCGCGCAAGGTCGGCTCGCTCGAAGGCAAGGGCAACGTGGTGGCGATCGATCTCTTGGAGATGCCGGAGATTCCCGGCGTCACCTTCACGCAACTCGATTTCATGGACGACCGCGCGCCGGACATACTGCGCGAGATGATCGGCGGCGGCGCCGACGTGGTGATGTCGGACATGGCCGCCAACACCACGGGCCATCGCAAGACCGATCAATTGCGCATCGTCGGATTGGTGGAAGCCGCCGCCACCTTCGCCGCCGAAGTGCTGAAGCCCGGCGGGACTTTCATCGCAAAAGTGTTCCAGAGCGGCGCGGATTCAGAGTTGCTGGCGCAGGTGAAGCGTGACTTCGCCACCGTGCGCCACGTCAAGCCGGCGGCAAGCCGTCAGGATTCATCGGAACGCTATCTGCTTGCGACTGGTTTTCGCGGCGGCGTGTAAATATCCCGGTGCAGGGATGAGGTGAGGTTTGTGCGGTGGCGTCATCCTGAGGTGCGAGGGCATAGCCCGAGCCTCGAAGGATCGCCGTCGCCCTTCGAGGCCCGCAAGAGCGCGCACCTCAGAGTGACGGCTCCGGTCCGCATCAAATGTTAAACCCCGCTGAGCACGATCACCGTCGGCGTTTTCGGCAACGTGCCTGCGGAGATGGTGAACGACGGATCGGTGCGGCGGTCGATGGCGAACTGGCCACGCAGGCGGTTGAGCAGGTCGGCAAGCGGCGTACCGAAACGATGCATCGGCAACACGACCGACGCGCGCAGCCGCCGCACGATCTCCGACATGCCGTCGAGCGACATCGTATAGGTGCCGTCGATCGGCACCATGAGGATATCGAGCCGGCCGATGGCGGCGATATGGCTGTCGTCGAGCGGATGATGCAGATGGCCGAGATGGCCGATACACAGGCCCGCCACCTCGAAGATAAAGATCGAGTTGCCATTGGGAATCATCGCGACGTTCGCGCCGTCTTCGTAGATCGAACGACGGATATCGGTCGGCACGTTACGGATGAAGACGTCGCGCAGCGTGAGCGCGTGCTTGGCGGCTTCACCGTTGTCGCCCCAGCCGTGCAGTACGTATTTGATGCGCGGGTCGGGATTGAGCGTGTAGTGGGTCGAATGCGCCCGGTTCATGGTGACGATGTCCGGCAGGCCGCCGGTGTCGTAGGTGCCGGTATAGTCGGTGGCGATGCGCACGCCGTCGGGCGTCTCGATCACGTAGGTCGAATGTCCGGCGTAGCGGATGGTGACTTCATCCGCGCGCGCGGCGGTGCGGATGCTGGCGTAAATAACGCGAGGCAGCATTTGCGCCATGGCGAGGCACTGGCTCGCCGGCGGTCGCTCGGCGGCGTGGCCCGCGACAGGCACGAGCAGCGTCGTCAGGAGGGCTGCGATCCACCACAGTCGGCGCATGGCGTGGTTCCGATTGAGCCAGTGCAGGATACAGCAAATCACGCGCCGCACAGCGCCGCAATCGTCATCCGGCGTTCCTTCCGGATCAACCCAGTTTCTGGTCGCGGGCGGTCGCGGTTTCCGTGGCGGCGGCTTCCTCCGCTTCCGCTTCGCGCGGCGGGGTGACGACGACGACCTGGCGGCCTGAGATCTGGTGACCGGCGTCGACCGGCATCCGGAAGAAGAACCAGCCCGACAGTGCGGCGAAAATGCCGACGACCACGAAGGCCGGGCCGAACTCCTTGGCGGTGAGTTCGCTGGCATGGCTCCACGCCATGGTCGCTTCCACCGAAAACGCGCCGATGGCGACGCCCGCCGACACCGACAGTTGCTGCGCGACGCTGACCAGCGTGGTGGCGCGGCTCATCTTCTCGGGCTCGATATCGGCATAGGCCAGCGTGTTGAGCGCGGTGAACTGCAACGAGCGGAAGAAGCCGCCGACGATCAGGATGATGACGATCAAGAGCAATGGCGTCGAGACGGTGAACAGCGCGCAGGCGGCCAGGAAGACGGCGCTGATCAGCGCATTCACCGACATGATGTTGCGGAAGCCAAAGGCGCGGATGACGCGCGCGGCCAGCGCCTTCATGCCCATCGAGCCGACCGCCGAGGTGAATGTCACGAGGCCCGACTTGAACGGCGACAGCCCGAAGCCGAGTTGCATCAACAGCGGCAGCAGGAACGGCAGCGCGCCGATGCCGAGCCGGAACAGGAAGCCGCCCATGACGCTGGCATACATCGTCGGATGCCGCATCAGGCTGAAATCCAGCACCGGGCTGTCGGTGCGCTTGGCGTGGCGAACGTAGAGCACGGTGAACAGCACGCCGCCGCCGATCAGCCCCGCCAGCGCCGGCCACGGCATCAGCCCGAGGCCCGCGACCGAGAGGCCGAAGGCGAGGCCGCCGAGCCCGAGGCCGGACAGCACCATGCCGACGAGGTCGAAGCGGTCGGGGTTCTCGCTGCGGATCGGATCGATGTAGCGTTGCGCCATCACGATGCCGACGACGCCGATCGGAATGTTGATCAGGAAGATCCAGTGCCACGAGAAATAGGTGGTGATGAAGCCGCCGAGCGGCGGACCGATCACCGGCCCGATCAGCGCCGGCACCGTCACCCATGCCATGGCGTTGACCAGCGCGCTCTTGTCGATGGAGCGCAGCAGCACCAGCCGCCCCACCGGCGTCATCATCGCGCCGCCCAAGCCTTGCACCACGCGTGCGATGACGAAGTCGTTGATCGAGGAAGCGATGGCGCAGCCGATCGAGCCGATCATGAACACCGCAATCGCGGCGCTGAACACCTTGCGCGCGCCGAAGCGGTCAGCGGTCCAGCCCGAGGCCGGAATGAACACCGCGAGCGATAGCAGATAGGAGGTGATGGCGAGCTTCAGCGTCAGCGGGCTGGTGCCGATATCGGACGCAATCGCCGGCAGCGAGGTGGCGATCACCGTCGAGTCCATGTTCTCCATGAACAGGGCGGTCGCCACGATCAGCGGGATCACGCGTTCTTTGTTCATTGCGCCTTGCGGAGATGAGAGACGTGAGAGAGCCGGGCCTTTAGCATCCTCCGGGTGCGGCGACTATTGCACAATCCGGAATACGTCCTAGATGCGGGCGTGGAAGGTACACCGCATGTCGCGGGCAGGCCTCTGTGATGGAGACCCGACGATGATCTATGTCCTCGCCGCCTTGTTGCCGCCGGTCGGCCTGTTGTTCAACGGCCAGCCGTTTTCGGCGATCTTCAACGTGCTGCTGCTCGTGGTCTGCCTGATTTTCGGGCTGGTGTTCCACATCCTGCTGCTGGTGCCGTCCGCCCACGCCATCCTGGCCGTCTACATGAAGCGCGAGGATCGAAAGCATCGCGAGGTGGTCGAGGCCATTCGCCAGCACGGCCCGCCGCCGGGCTACCCCCGCTAACGGGGGATCGGCAGCGCCGCCCGGACGCGTTAGCCATATCCTCCGCGTCCGGAGGCTGCGAGCATGATCTATGCACTGGCGATCCTGCTGCCGTCGGTGGCGTTGTGGATCGACGGGCAGCGGATTTCTGCGGGACTCAACATGATGATTTGTGGCGTCAGCGCCTATTACGCGTTGACGCTGACGATGTTCGCGCCGCTGCTGGCGGGGCCGGTTCATGCGCTGATCCTGATTTACCTGACCGGCGCCACCCGGTTCGGCCGCCGCCGGGCGGCAACCCCGACGGAGATGCCGCCGACCCGCCGCACGGGGCGCAATGGCGCGGGATAAGCGGCCCTGCATTGCGGTAAAATCCTTTGAAAGGCGGGGCCGCCGTGCTATCGACCACCGCCAATCCCTCGTAATGGGTTCCCGATTCCACGGCGACGCGCCGCCTTTGCGTCACCGAACGGACGCTCATTCCGGGTAAGCCGACGGCAAAGGGCCGTGAATGGAGTTGGCAATGACGCGTTTTCGAGGATCTGATCGGTTTCAGGAAGGCTATACGTTCGACGACGTGCTGTTGAAGCCCGGCCTGTCCGACATCTTGCCATCCGAAGCCGACATCCGCTCCCGCGTCACCAAATCGATCTCCGTCAACATCCCGATCCTCGCCTCCGCGATGGACACCGTCACCGAAGCCAAGATGGCCATCGCCATGGCGCAGGCCGGCGGCATCGGCGTCATCCATCGCAATTTCGATCCCGAAGGGCAGGCCGCGCAAGTCCGGCAGGTGAAGAAATACGAATCCGGCATGGTGGTGAACCCGCTCACCATCGGTCCCGATGCCCAACTCGCCGATGCGCTGCTATTGATGAAGGATCACGGATTCTCCGGCATTCCGGTGGTCACCGGCGGCGGCCACGGCGTTCCCGGCAAACTGGTCGGCATCCTCACCAATCGCGACGTTCGCTTCGCCACCGATCCGCACCAGAAGGTGTCGGAACTGATGACACACGAGAACCTGGTGACGGTTCGCGAGGGCGTCAGCCAGGAGGAAGCCAAGCGGATGCTGCACAAGCACCGCATCGAGAAGCTGCTGGTGGTCGACGATCAATATCGTTGCGTCGGCCTGATCACCGTGAAGGACATGGAAAAGGCCGTCACCCATCCGCTCGCCTGCAAGGATGCACAGGGCCGTCTGCGCGTGGCGGCGGCGACCACGGTGGGCGAGGGCGGTTTTGAGCGCACCGAGCGGCTGATCGATGCCGGCGTCGACCTGATCGTGGTCGATACCGCGCATGGCCATTCCTCGCGTGTTCTTGAAGCTGTGAACCGCATCAAGAAGCGCTCCAACTCCGTGCAGGTGATCGCCGGCAACGTCGCCACCACCGACGGCACGCAGGCGCTGATCGATGCCGGCGCGGATTGCGTCAAGGTCGGTATCGGGCCGGGCTCGATCTGCACCACCCGCATCGTCGCCGGCGTCGGTGTGCCGCAGCTCACCGCCATCATGGACGCGGTGGAAGCGGCGAAGAAGGCCGACATCCCGGTGATCGCCGACGGGGGCATCAAGTTCTCCGGCGATCTCGCCAAGGCGATCGCGGCGGGCGCCGACGTCGTCATGGTGGGGTCGCTGCTCGCCGGCACCGATGAGACGCCCGGCGAGGTGTTCCTGTGGCAGGGCCGCTCCTACAAGGCCTATCGCGGCATGGGCTCGGTCGGCGCGATGGCGCGCGGCTCGGCCGACCGCTACTTCCAGCAGGACATCAAGGACACGCTCAAGCTGGTGCCGGAAGGCATCGAGGGGCAGGTGGCCTACAAGGGGCCGGTCGGCAACGTGATGCATCAACTCGCCGGCGGCCTGCGCGCGGCGATGGGTTACGTCGGGGCCAAGACCATTTCCGAATTCCACGACAAGGCGCAATTCGTCCGCATCACCAGCGCGGGCCTGCGCGAGAGCCACGTCCACGATGTCACCATCACCCGCGAAAGTCCGAATTATCCGGGCGGGGTGTAACGACAGTTGCCGTTGCACATGAAAATGACGCCATAACACTTTGTCGTAGCGAAATTTTTTCAATATTTATTCCGGTTTCCCCTTGGCGGTAAAACGCGGTAGGATTACCGGGCGGGACAGCGTCGTTCCGTGTCAGAATCATGGAAACGCGGTTGTCATGTACGAATGGACGGACGAACGGCTCGAAGCTCTCTCCACGCCCGAGTTGAAGAACCTGCTGGGCAATGCGGAGCGCAAATCCGCCGAGGATCTGGCCGCCAAATGCAAGGCGGTGCTGGAAGCGCGCAACGCGCTGAAGCCGAACCGTATCGCCAAGCCGCGCACTGAACTGAAAGAACTCGAGCACACCGTTGCCGACCAGATCGCTGCTGTCGGCAAGGAGATGGCTGCGAAGTACGATCTGTCCGAGGAGACGGCAAAGGCACGGTCGGCGGACGTCAAGGGCTTCCGTGCCCACAAGCTGCTCGACTCCAAGGGCTCCGCCAAGCTTGGCGGGATGCAGCGCGACGGCTCGGTGGCGATCGAGCGTTACATTTCGTACCGGCGCGGCAATGACACCGTCTATCTCGGCGTGTTCCTGCTTAAGGATGCACCGCTCGACACCCACGAATTTCACGTGCTCGCGCCAGCCGCGTTGCTGACGGGCGGAAAGCCTGTCGCGGAAATCCGCCCCACCGCCACCGAGAAGCAGAAGCAGCCCGCCGACACCGGCCTTGCCTTCAAGGACCTCGATGCCGCCGCCGCGGCATTCGACACCGCGCTGGCCAAGATCACGGCCTGACCGCTATCTTTCCGGCTCGCGCCGTCCTCCATAACCCCCCGTCAGAGGAAACACTATGTCCCAGTCCGCCAAGCGTATCGTTCTGGCTTCCCGCCCGGTGGGCGAACCGACCCCGGCCAATTTCCGCTTCGAGGATTACGCCGTGCCGACGCCGGGCGAGGGCGAGGTGCTGCTGCGGACGATCTGGCTGTCGCTCGATCCCTACATGCGCGGCCGCATGGATGACGGCCCGTCCTATTCCGCGCCGGTGCCGATCGACGGCGTGATGGAAGGCGGCTCGGTCTGCGAAGTGGCGGCTTCCAACAATCCGGGATTTGCGAAGGGCGATATCGTGCTGGCCCATGGCGGCTGGCAACAATACGCACTGTCCAACGGCAAGGGCCTGCGCAAGATCGATCCGGCCATCGCGCCGATCTCGACGGCGGTGGGCATCCTCGGCATGCCGGGCATGACCGCTTACACGGGATTGCTCGCCATCGGCAATCCGCAGCCGGGCGAAACCGTGGTGGTCGCCGCGGCCTCGGGCGCGGTCGGCTCGGCGGTCGGGCAGATTGCGAAGATCAAAGGCGCGCAGGCGGTCGGCATCGCCGGCGGCAAGGAGAAGTGCGCCTATGTCAAGAACGAACTCGGCTTCGACGAGTGCCTCGACCACCGCGATCCGGACCTGCGGGCGAAGGTGAAGGAAGCCTGCCCGAAGGGCATCGATGTGTATTTCGAGAACGTCGGCGGCAAGGTGTTCGACGCGGTGCTGCCGCGCTTCAACGACTTCGCGCGCATTCCGGTGTGCGGCCTGATCGCCGACTACAACACCATCTTCGGCAAGGACACGCCGACGCCGCCCTGGGCCAACACCATCATGCGACAGATCCTGGTCAAGCGCCTCAACTTCCGCGGCTTCATCGTCCGCGATTTCGCCGCGATGTATCCGGACTTCATCCGCGACATGTCGCAGTGGCTGCGCGAGGGCAAGATCAAGCACAAGGAGTTCGTCACCGAAGGGCTGGAGAGCGCGCCGCAGGCGTTCATGGGTCTGCTCAAGGGCGCCAACTTCGGCAAGCAGCTGGTCCGCGTCGGCCCCGACAAGGCCTAGTCGGGATGGCCCCGCGCGGCGGCGATTGAACGGAGACCCGCGATGTCGGTCCAGATGGTGTTGCTGCCGGTGTTCGTGCTCGTGGGGCTCACCTTCGCGCTGCTGCTGATGATGGCGACGGTGCGAACGCGGGCGCTGACCTCGGGCGAGGTAAAGTTCAAGGACATCGCGCTCGGCCGCAACTGGCCGGATCGCGCCGCGCAGATAGGCAACTGTTTCAACAACCAGTTCCAGTTGCCGCTGCTGTTCTATGTGCTGGTCGCCATCGCGTTGCCGCTGCGCCGCGCCGATCTGGTGTTCGTGCTGCTGTCGTGGGTGTTCGTCGTCACCCGCTTCGCCCACGCCGGCATCTTCGTCACCAGCAACGACGTGCGACAGCGCTCGCTGGCCTGGTTCGCCGGCGTCCTTGTGCTGATGGCGATGTGGCTGTACGTCGCGCTACGGCTTTTGCTCCTGATCTAGCGGCTCGCGAACGCACTGAGGATTGTCATGACACCGGGCGCAAGGCTCGCGGCAGCCATTGAAGTCATTTCCGCCATCGATACGCAGCGGGTGCCGGCGGCCAAGGCGCTGAAGGAGTGGGGCACGGCGCATCGCTTCGCCGGCTCCGGCGATCGCGCGGCGATCTCCGGGCTGGTATTCGACGTCCTGCGCCGAAAAGCCTCCAGCGCCTGGATCATGGACGACGACACGCCGCGCGCGCGGGTGTTCGGCATGATGAAACTGGAGCGCGGTTTGACCGCCGACGCGCTCGCTGCGCTGTGCGATGGCTCGCGTTTCGCACCGGATACGCTGTCTCCGGCCGAGCGCCATGCGCTGACGGTGCGCACCGTCGACGGCGCGCCGGCAGCGATCGCGGGCGATTATCCGGAATGGATGGACGCGCATCTGGCCGAGGCGTTCGGCGACGACCGCGTAGCGGAAGCAACCGTGATGGCGCGGCGCGCGCCGCTCGACCTACGCGTCAACACGCTGAAGGCCAAGCGCGAGAAGGCGGCGGCTTCGCTCGCCCATCTCGGCGCAAAGCCGACAAAATGGTCGCCGTGGGGCCTGCGCATCGCGCTCGGCGCCGACGCCCGCAATCCCGGCATCCATGCCGAGGAGGATTTCCTCAAAGGCGGCGTCGAGGTTCAGGACGAGGGCTCGCAACTCGCCGCGCTGTTCTCGGCCGCGAAGCCCGGCGAGCAGGTGATCGACCTCTGCGCCGGTGCGGGCGGCAAGACTTTGGCGCTGGCGGCGATGATGCAGGGCAAGGGCAGGCTGATCGCCACTGACAATGACAAGCGGCAACTCGCGCCGATCCACGAGCGGCTGTCACGCGCCGGCGTCCACAATGCCGAGGTGCGCGCGCCCAAGGGCGATGCCGACCCGCTGGCCGACATCCGCACTTCCGCCGATCTGGTGCTGATCGACGCGCCCTGTACCGGCACTGGGACGTGGCGGCGCAACCCGGACGCCAAGTGGCGCATCCGCCCCGGCGCGCTGGACGTCCGCCTCAAGGCGCAGGCTGAGGTGCTGGATAACGCCGCGCCGCTGGTGAAGCCGGGCGGGCGCATCGTTTACATCACCTGCTCTGTGCTGCCGGCCGAGAACAACGCGCAAATCCGCGGCTTTCTCGCCCGCCAGCCGGGGTTTGCGGTGGTGCCGCCGACGCAGGTCGCGGGCCCGTTGTGGGACAAGGCCGAGGATTTCCTCGCCGCCACCCTGCAAAGCCCGGAGGGGCTCTTGATGACGCCACGCCGCACCGGCACCGACGGCTTCTTCGTCTCGGTGCTGACCCGGGCGGCAGGCTGAAAATCCTGGGCTGAAAATCCCGCCGATAACCGTCTTGCGGCATTGCGAGCCCGCCGCCGGTCGCGTATTTCCACCCTCATGACAGCACACAGCCAGACGAGCCCGGCGGCCACGGACATCGCGGCCGCGCACGACAAGATTCTCATCATCGATTTCGGATCGCAGGTAACGCAACTGATCGCGCGGCGGGTGCGCGAGGAGGGCGTCTATTCCGAGATCGTGCCGTTCCAGAAAGCCGAAGCCGCCTTCCGCGAGATGAAGCCCAAGGGCGTGATCCTGTCCGGCGGTCCCGCCTCCGTTCTCGACAAGGACGCGCCGTCCGCGCCGCTGTCGGTACTCACCGCCGGCGTGCCGGTGCTCGGCATCTGCTATGGCGAACAGACCATGGCGCAGCAACTCGGCGGCACTGTCGAGGCCGGCCACCATCGCGAATTCGGCCGCGCCGCTATCGAGGTGATCGACGACTGCGCGCTGTTCGACGGCGTCTGGCAGAAGGGCGGCAAATACGACGTCTGGATGAGCCACGGCGACCGCGTCACCAAGCTGCCGGATGGTTTCCGCGCGGTGGCGAAAGCGGCCGGTTCGCCGATCTCGGTGATCGCCGACGACAAGCGCAAATTCTACGCGATGCAGTTTCACCCCGAGGTGGTGCATACGCCGGACGGCGCGAAGCTGTTGCGCAACTTCGTGCGCAAGGTGGTCGGCCTTAAGGGCGACTGGACGATGCGCGCCTTCCGTGAGGAAGCCGTTGAGAAAATCCGCACGCAGGTTGGAAAGGGCAAGGTGATCTGCGGCCTGTCCGGCGGCGTCGATTCATCCGTCGCGGCGATCCTGATTCACGAGGCCATCGGCGACCAGCTCACCTGTGTGTTCGTCGATCACGGCATGCTGCGCAAGGCTGAGGCGAAAAGCGTCGTCGACCTGTTCCGGCATCACTACAACATTCCGCTGGTGCATGTGGACGCATCGAAACAGTTCCTCGGCGAACTCGACGGCGTCACCGATCCGGAAGTGAAGCGCAAGACCATCGGCCGGCTGTTCATCGATGTGTTCGAGGCGGAAGCGAAGCGGATCGGCGGAGCGGATTTTCTCGCGCAGGGCACGCTCTATCCCGACGTGATCGAAAGCGTGTCGTTCACCGGCGGCCCGTCGGTGACGATCAAGTCGCACCACAACGTCGGCGGCCTGCCGGCGCGCATGAACATGAAACTGGTCGAACCGCTGCGCGAACTGTTCAAGGACGAGGTGCGCGCGCTCGGCCGCGAACTCGGCCTGCCGGATATTTTCGTCGGCCGCCATCCGTTCCCCGGACCGGGGCTCGCGATCCGCTGTCCCGGCGAAATCACCCGCGAAAAGCTCGACATTTTGCGCGAGGCGGATGCGATCTACATCGACCAGATCCGCGAGGCGCGACTCTACGACACCATCTGGCAGGCGTTTGCGGTGCTGTTGCCGGTAAAGACGGTGGGCGTGATGGGCGACGGCCGCACTTATGAGTACGTCGTCGGCCTGCGTGCGGTGACCTCGACCGATGGCATGACCGCGGACTTCTATCCGTTCGACATGAAATTCCTCGGCGAAACCGCGACCCGCATCATCAACGAGGTCAAGGGCGTCAACCGCGTCGTCTACGATGTGACGAGCAAGCCGCCGGGGACGATCGAGTGGGAATGATTCAAGCCCTGCCGGGAGTATCCGGAAGTACGCCAGAATACGACGTAATACTCTGATATCACAAATAAATATGCACATCGGCGTTCGAGGACTATCGGCCGGCAGAGATCGCGGCTGACGGACTCTCTGACGGTGCGCCTCCCTATTGCGAAATCCAATTTTGTCCGATACCGTCAAGCGTGCGAGCATCTCTGACGGTCTTTTTTTCGATCTAACTTGCTGTAAGAAAAAGAGATTTCTCCACAAGGA
>JBARXT010000078.1:0-7400 GCA_049647485.1 Xanthobacteraceae bacterium | reverse complement strand
GGAAGCGGCGGGGGTGGCGGTGGCGCGGCGGGTCGGCGCAACTCATCCGCGAAAGATGGCCGGGCCGGGCGCGAAGGGGGCTCCGGCAGCGACGGTTCGACCGGCTCCATCCGGTCGTGGCCGGCGTCATCCTCCGGGAACGGACTGAGGCGGGGAGACGTGTCGGCGCGCGGCGCGGCCTGATCGCGGGCTGGCGTCGCCCGGAGAATATTCTGTTCGACCACGACATCGCTCGGGCCGCCGATCATCAGAAGATGCTCGACATTATCGCGGCGAACCAGCACCAGCCGCCGGCGTCCGTCGACGGCGGCGGCGTCGATCACCGCCAGTCGCGGCATCCGGCCCCGGCCAGCGCCGCCACCAAGCCGATTGCCGGCAAACCGGCGCACCAGCCAGGCCACCAAGCCGATCAGCACCAGGACGGCCACGAATGCGATAAAGAATGTCAGCGGTGTCTGCATTGATCGATCCCCGGCGCAACCGGCGGTTCCTCAGAATCGCCGTCTGCTGAAGCCCCACGATACAACAAATAGCGAACGGGGCGTGAGTCGGTCGCTATCGGTTAATGTCCCCGGGCAACAATTGCCCGCCCGCAACCCTCTTAACCCAAGATAACGCCAACCAAAACGGGTTTCGAAGGCATCCGTTCCGCCGAAGGTCGATCGGCGACGTCCGCATTTTTATCGTTGGCGGCGTCCGCGACGGGGAAGGGCCTGACAACCCTTGGTTAAAAGTCGTTAGTGATTTCGGGCGTGACGTTAACCCGTCGTTAACCATGGCGCGGCAAATTCTGCCTACCTGCGATCGCAGGGCGAGGACCAGAACGATGGCCATCAACGATCTTCCGATGCTCTCAGCATTGCGGGCCAAGATGCAGTGGCACCAGGAGCGGCAGCGCGTGCTGGCCGAGAATATCGCCAATTCAGACACACCGAATTTCCAGCCGCGTGATCTGGTGGAGCCAAAATTCGATGCCAACGGCCTGCGTCCGCCGGGCGCGCCCATGGGCACCCTGCCGATGGCGCTCACCAGCACCGCGCACATGGCCGCCGTTGGTGGAGGACCAAGCTTCCCGCAGGATCGCAAGGGCGGCTACGAGACCCGCCCCGCCGGTAACGCCGTCAATCTGGAAGACCAGATGCTGAAGGTCTCGGCCAACCAGATGGATTATGCCGCGGTCACCACGCTCTACAGCCGCAGCCTCAACCTGTTGAAGACCGCGATCGGCAAGCGTTGATCGCGGCCGCAGCCTTAAGGACATCATGTCATGGCAGACGAGGGAATGGATTTCATCCGGTCGATGAGCATCGCGACCTCCGGGTTGCGCGCACAGGCCGGCCGCATGCGGGTAATCTCGGAAAACATCGCCAACGCCGACTCCACCGCGCAGACGGCGGGCGGCGATCCCTATCGTCGCAAGGTGCCGACGTTTTCATCGACGCTCGATCGCTCGCTCGATGCGCGCGTGGTGTCGCTCGGCCGCATTCGCCCGGACAATTCAAGTTTCCGCGTCAAGCACGAGCCCGGCAATCCGGCGGCCGATGCCAGCGGCAACGTGAAGTATCCCAACGTCAATCCGGTAATCGAAATGACCGACATGCGTGATGCGCAGCGGTCCTACGAAGCCAATCTGAACATCATCAGCGCCACGCGGCGGATGATCCAACGCACCCTCGACATCCTTAAAGCCTGATCTCTCAAGGAGCCATCGCCATGGCATCGCCGACCACTGCCGCTAACGCCTATGCCAGTCTCGCCAAAATGATGTCCGAGGGCGCGTCCGGCACCGCCAAGGGTTCGGACGCAAACGGCCCTTCGTTCGGCGCGTTGCTGAAGGACGCCATCGGCAGCGTGATGGATGCCGGGCGCAAATCCGACGCGCAGACGGTGGCGATGGCCAACGGCAAGGCCAACGTCATGGACGTGGTAACGGCGGTGGCCGAAACCGACGTCGCCGTCTCGACGCTGGTGTCGGTGCGCGACCGGGTGATCCAGTCCTACGAAGACATCATGCGGATGCCGATCTGATGAATTCCGTCATCCTGAGGTGCGAGCCGCTAAAGCGGCGAGCCTCGAAGGATGACATCCAACCCGTCACCCTTCGAGACGCGGCTTCCGCCGCTCCTCAGGATGGCGGGTTTAGTCGATGCAACAACACGGGAACGCACATGACCGGAGCTGAAACCCTCGATGTCGCGCGCGATGCGATCTGGACCATCGTCATCGTCTCGGCGCCACTGCTGGTGGTCGGCCTGCTGGTCGGCGTCGCGATTTCGCTGGTGCAGGCGCTGACGCAAATCCAGGAACAGACGCTGGTGTTCGTGCCGAAGATTATCGCCATGCTGGTGACCCTGGTGCTGGCGCTGCCGTTCATGGCGGATGCTTTGCACGCCGAGATGATGCGGATTTCGTCGCGAATCATCGGAGGGTAGGTCATGTTGCGCGCATGCGCGTCGATCTCTCGTTTCTGCCCGCTTATGCCGCCGCCTTCATGCTGGTGTTCGCCCGCATCGGCGCCATGGTGATGCTGCTGCCGACGTTGGGCGAAGTGAACATCCCGGTGCGGATCAAACTCGGGATAGCGCTGTTGCTGACCGTCATCGTCCTGCCGCTGCATCGCGCGGCGTTTCACGTCGACATGCAGTCGATGGCGCCAATGGCTGTGCTGTTGGTGCAGGAAATCTTCATCGGCATCGTGCTCGGCGCGACCGCACGGGTGACGGTGTCGGCGCTGCAGGTGGCAGGCTTTATCATCGCGCAACAACTGGGGCTTGGATTCGTCACCGCCGTGGATCCGACCCAGGGCCAGCAGGGCGTGTTGATCGGCAATTTTCTGGCGCTGCTCGGTGTGACGTTCCTGTTCGCGACCGACAGTCATTACCTGGTGATCGCCGCGCTCAGCGAGAGCTACAACATCTTCGCACCGGGCGCGCTGATGCCGAGCGGCGACGTCGCAGCGCTTGCGGTGCGCGCTTTCGCGGGCGCCTTCAAGGTCGGCGTGCAGCTTGCCGCGCCGTTCCTGATATTCGGACTGGTGTTCAATATCGGGCTTGGCATCCTGGCGCGGCTGATGCCGCAGATGCAGGTCTATTTCGTCGGTGTGCCGCTCTCCATCATGTTCGGGCTTCTGATCCTGCTCATCGTGATTGCCGCGATGATGGGCGTGTTCCTCGATTACTTCACCGGCATCATGCACGACCTGACCCCCCGGAGATGATCTGACGTGTCCGACGAGAATGACGGCGCAGAGAAAACAGAAGACCCGACCCAAAAACGGTTGGACGATGCGCTTGAACGCGGCGACGTTGCCAAGAGTCAGGAGGTCAACACCTGGTTCATGATCGCGGGGGCGGCGCTGGTGCTGACGGCGTTTTCGGGGTCCATCGGCAGCGGATTGCAGAATCCGTTGCGAAATCTGATCGCCAATTCCTGGATGATCCGCACCGACGGGCCCAGCCTGCTCGCGCTCGTGCGCGATCTCGAATACGTGCTGATCGTCGCGCTCGGCGTGCCGCTGCTGCTGCTGGCGCTGGCGGCGATCGCCGGCAACATGGTGCAGCACCGGCTGGTGTGGTCGGGGGAATCACTTAAACCCAAACTCAGCAAGCTGTCGCCGCTGGCGGGCGCCAAACGCATCTTCGGCAAGCAGGCGGCGGCGAATTTCGCCAAAGGACTGTTCAAGGTGATCGCGCTCGGCGCGGTGATGACCATGGTGTTGTGGCCGGATCGTTTTCGTCTCGACGGCATGGTGCGTTCCGACCCCGCGACCATCATCGGCACGACGACAGCGCTGACGCAGCATCTTCTCACCGCGACGGTGGCGATGCTGGCGCTGGTCGCCATCGGCGATTACTTCTTCCAGTACCGGCAGTGGTTCGAAAAGCAGAAGATGTCGCTGCAGGAGATGAAGGAGGAGTTCAAGCAGTCGGAAGGTGATCCGCACGTCAAGGGACGCATTCGCCAGTTGCGCCACGCCCGGATGAAAAAGCGGATGATGGCCGCCGTTCCCAAGGCATCGGTGATCATCACCAACCCGACCCACTATTCGATCGCGCTGCAATACGATCGCGGCATGGCGGCGCCGATCTGTGTGGCCAAGGGCGTCGATGCGGTGGCGTTCAGGATCAGGGAAGTGGCGAAGGAACACGACATTCCCATCGTCGAGAACGTGCCGCTGGCGCGTGCGCTCTACGCCACCGTCGAAATCGACGACGAGATTCCGGTGGAGCACTACCACGCGGTGGCGGAGATCATCGGCTACGTCATGGGCCTGAAACGCGGTCTGTCAGGGCGGCGGACGTGATCGGGCAGGAACGGCGGCAGGCGGGAACCGCGCGCAATCACGGGGATAGCTGTATGATGCGCTTGCGCGCGGAGGCCCGATTCGGGCACTCAGGTTCGGCTTTCGCGCTTACGATCCCAACGCACAGGTTGCGCGCCGTTTCATGACCTCCACATCGGACCATTCGCCGTTGCCCAATCCCACGCCGGCCCAGGGGGTGGATCGGGAGCCGGTTGGGCGCAGCGGCAGCATCGTGCTGGTGCTGTTGGTGGCGGGTGCGATCGTCGCGGCGGCGGTGGGCTTCATGGTGCTCGGCAAGAGTCAGGCGCAGCCTTATATCCTCGGCCTGCTGGCGATACTGGCGATGTTCGGCCTGTTCGGCCTGTTCGCCTTCGCGGCGGGATTGATCAAGATCGCCGATCGCGCCGTCGACAATCCGATCATGCGGCCGATCGCGGATCACGCTTTCGACGGCCTCGCGGTGACCGATTCCCGCGGCTACGTGGTCTATTCCAATCTGGCTTATCGTGCGTTGACAGGGGCAACGTCGGCACACGACGTTCGGCCGGTGGAGCGGGTGTTCATCGGCAATCCCGATGTCTCCGAGGCGGTGTTCCGCTTGCTCAAGGCCTCGCGCGAAGGCAAGCGGTTGCAGGAGGAGGTGCGCGTCGCCGGCACCGATGGCGGTCCCGGTCGCTGGTTGCGAATGCGCGTGCGTCCGCTCGACGACAGCAAGCGCAACGCAAAATTGTCGGTCTGGTCGATTGCCGACATCACGCGCGACCGCGAGCGGCAGGAAGACGTGTTCCAGGAACTGCAGCATGCCATCGAATATCTCGATCATGCGCCGTGCGGTTTCTTCTCGGTCGATCCCAGAGGCGAACTGGTTTACGTCAACGCCACGCTGGCGAACTGGCTCGATCACGATCTGGCGGAGATCGGCTCCGGCGGATTGAAGCTGAGCGATATCGTCTCGGGCGACGGCGCCGCATTGCTGAACTCGATCGTGCCGGCTCCCGGTGAGGTCAAGACCGAGGTTTTCGACGTCGATCTGCGGATGCGCAACGGCCGTACCATGCCGGCGCGGCTTTATCATAAGCTTGCCTTCGGCTCCGACGGCACACCGGGCGCGTCGCGCACGCTGGTGATCAGTCTGGCGCGCAACGAGCGCTCCGATCCGCAGCGCAACGCAGACGTGCGCTTCATGCGCTTCTTCGATCACACGCCGATGGCCATCGCCACGGTGGACAAGGCCGGCGCTATCGTGCGCGCCAACGCGCGCTTCGCCAAGCTGGCGCAGGGGTTGAAGCCCGGTTCGGCCAGCAGCGCCTCGATCCTCGACGCCGTCAACGAGCGCGATCGTCCGGCGCTGGCCGCCGCGATCGCCATGGCGGCGGAAGGCCACGGCGATATCGCGCCGGTGGAAGCGGCGCTCGACAGCGCGCAGGAGCGCTGGGGCGAGTTCTTCGTTACCGGCGTCAGCGAGCCGGGCGATGCCGAAGCGGCCATCGTCTATCTGCTGGAAACCACCGCGAAGCGGTCGCTGGAGAACCAGTTCGCGCAGTCGCAGAAGATGCAGGCAGTGGGGCAGCTTGCCGGCGGCATCGCGCACGATTTCAACAACGTGCTCTCCGCCATCATGATGGCCAACGATTTCCTGCTGAACGCGCACAAGCCGACCGATCCGTCGTTCCAGGACATCATGCAGATCAAACAGAACGCCACTCGCGCCGCGACCCTGGTGCGGCAGTTGCTGGCGTTCTCGCGGCGGCAGACGCTGCGGCCACAGGTGCTGCATCTCGGCGACTCGCTGTCTGATCTGACGATGCTGCTGCGTCGCCTGATCGGCGAGAAGGTGAAACTCGATCTCGTGCACGGCCGCGACCTGTGGCCGGTGAAGGTCGATGTCTCGCAATTCGAGCAGGTGATCGTCAATCTAGCGGTCAACGCGCGCGACGCCATGCCCGACGGCGGCAAGCTCACTGTGCGCACCGCCAACGTGTCGACGCAGGATGTGGAGCGGCTGTCCTACAAGGGGATGCCGGCGGCGGACTACGTGAAGATTGAGGTCGCCGACACCGGCACCGGTATTTCGGCCGATCTCGTCGACAAGATTTTCGAGCCGTTCTTCTCCACCAAGGAGGTCGGCAAGGGCACCGGCCTCGGCCTCTCGACGGTCTATGGCATCGTCAAGCAGACCGGGGGTTTCGTCTATGTCGCGTCCGAACTCGGCAAGGGAACCTCGTTCCTGATCTTCCTGCCGCGTCATTATCCCGAGAAGGACGTGGTTCCGGAGACGTCGGCTGTGGCTTCCGACGCCGCGAAGCCGCAGTCGTCGCCCGCCGACGCCAGGTCGGCCGCGCAGGATATGACCGGGCAGGGCACCATTCTGCTGGTGGAGGACGAGGAGGGGCTTCGCGGATTGAATGCGCGGGGCCTGCGTTCGCGCGGCTACAATGTGATCGAGGCTGCCAACGGCATCGAGGCACTGGAGGCACTCGAGGAGAACGAGGGCGGTGTCGATCTCGTGGTGTCCGATGTGGTGATGCCGGAGATGGACGGGCCGACCTTGCTGACCTCGATGCGCAGCCGCGATCCCGATATCAGGGTGATCTTCGTGTCCGGTTATGCCGAGGATGCGTTCGCCAAGAGCCTGCCGGAGAACCAGCAGTTCGCGTTTCTGCCGAAGCCATTCTCGCTCAGCCAGCTGGTCGCCGCCGTCAAGGAAACCATGGCCGGGCAGTGATCCGGCCCGCGGCAGATTGTCGACAACCGGCCGCCTGCCGCGACCGAGCGCCGCACGGTTGCGACGCCATGGGGACTTCTCTTTTCCCTGCCGTTCCCCACTTTATGCAGAACTGCCCCGATTCCGGGGAGTGAGGAAACAACCGATGACATTTCTTCGACGCCCTCGTGGTATCGTCCAGACGCTGGCCCTTGCCGTCGCGTTGGCGTTTCCCTTGATGATAATTGCAATTTCGGCGGCCGATGCGCGTGCCGGCCGCGGCTTCAGTTCGGGCTCGCGCGGCTCGCGAACCTTCTCGGCGCCTGCCGCCACCACAACCGCGCCCAAGGCGGCGCAACCTCTCAATCGCACGATGACGCAGCCGGGCACCAC
>JBARXT010000077.1:0-5801 GCA_049647485.1 Xanthobacteraceae bacterium | reverse complement strand
CGGTCAACCAGGGCGCGATTGTAGGCATCGCCCTCGGAGATATCGAACTCGCGCCGAATGACATAGTCGCGGGTCCGCGTATTGCCGCGCACGTCGATGCGCTCGATGTAAGTGCGCGGGCCTTCGTCGATGGCGAAGGTGATCGCCACCGTATGCGCCTCGAAATTGCGTTCGCCGCGCGGCCGGACCACCGCAAAGGCATAGCCGCGACGCGACGTCTCGACCTGCATCTCCTCGACCGACTTCTCCAGCGCCTCGGCGTTGTAGACACCGCCGACGTTGACGTGGGACCAACTTCGCAGCGAATCGCCATTCAGCGTCGCGATCGTCGACTGGAAGTTGACCGAACCGACGCGATACTGCTGCCCTTCCTCGATCTTGAAGGTGACCAGGAAGCCCTTCTTGGCCGGATCGTATTCCGTCAGCGCGGCAACCACCTGCACGTCGGCATAGCCATTCTTCAAATAGAAGCGGCGAATCAGGTCGCGGTCGGCTTCGACGCGATCCGGATCGTACACGTCGCCCGACGACAGGAAACTCAGCCAGTTCGACTCATGGGTTTTGATGACGTCCTTCAGGCGATAGGACGAGAAGGCATGATTGCCGATGAACTCGACCGACTTCACGCCAGTCTTTTCGCCCTCGGTGATCACGAAGATCAGATCGACGCGGTTGTTCGGCTGCTGGATCATCTCCGGATCGACGCGAACGTCGTAGCGGCCGGAGCGGCGGTAGATTTCGGTAATCCGCAACGCGTCGGCCTGCACCATCGGGCGAGACAGCGTGCCGCGCGACTTGCTCTGCACCTCGGCCGCGAGTTGTTCGTCCTTGACCTTCTTGTTGCCTTCGAAGGCGACGCGGTTGATGACCGGATTTTCAACGACCGATACGACGAGCCGGCCGCCGGCATGGTTGATCTTCACGTCCTGGAACAAGCCGGTTTCGATCAGCGCCTTAAGACCGTCATCGATGGCAGCCTGATCCAGGCGGCCGCTCGGGCCCGCCCTAAAATAGGAGCGGACGGTCGCCGCTTCGACGCGCTGGTTGCCCTGAACCGCAATGGAGGCCGCCGTCTGTGCCGTCGCCGCCGACGAAACCAGAACGGTCCCCATCGTCGCCGCAACCGGCATGGCCATCATGACCAAGGCAGCCAGGAAACCGCCCCGTAGAACTCGCATTCCGAACTTCATGCGCCACGCGCCCTTATTCTTCATTTCCAGTGCCCAGTCCCATCCCCCGGAACACCGGCAGATTCTCTCGTGTTGCCCTGCTTGTAGCCAATTTTACCCACCTGGCAAACGCTCTTTCGCAACGCAATTTCAATTTCAATCCAAGACGTTGCCCAATAGTCACGCCATCGGGAACATCACGACGTGGCGAAGTGCAGAATGTCATTGTAAGTCGCGAACACCATCAGCATCAACACAAGGCCCAATCCGATCCGGAATCCCATTTCCTGGGCTCGTTCGGACAGCGGGCGGCCCCGTATCGCCTCGACGGCATAGAACAAAAGGTGGCCACCATCGAGCAATGGCACCGGAAACAGGTTGAGCAGCCCGATCGATACCGACAGTACCGCCGTCAGGTGGATCAGCGCCGCGAGGCCGATGGTCGCCACCTGTCCCGAGATCTGGGCGATCCGCAGCGGTCCACCGACCTGATCGGCGGCCTCGCGGCCGACGAAGACGCCGCCGACATAGGCCAGCGTCCGGTCGATCACGAACCAGGTTTCCTTGGCGCCGAGCCACACCGCGGTCGCGGGATCGACCCGTTCGGTCAGGACGTCGCCCGGCGCGTTGGAGCGGGTAATACCGAGCACGCCTAGTTTATGGACGTTGCCGAAATTGTCCTTGATTTCCTTGAGTTCCGGCGTGGCCTGGAGCGTCAGCGAGGCATCGCCCCGCTTCACGGTGAAACTGAGCTGACGGCCCGCCTCGGTGCTGACGATCCGCTGCATCTCCGAGAAATTGCCGATGGTGGTACCGTCGATCGCGGTCACGAGGTCACCGGACTGGAAGCCGGCGACGGCGGCGGCGCTACCCTCCATCACCTTGTCGACGCGTGCGGTGGCGTTCGGCCGGCCGAAAAACGTGAACAGGCTGGCGAAAATCACGATCGCCAGAATGAAATTGGCAATCGGCCCGGCGGCGACGATGGCGGCACGGGGACCAAGCTTCTTGTGGTGGAAGCTGCCTTTGCGCTCCTCGTCCGTCATGGTCGAGAGTTTCGCATTGTCCGGCGTGCTGGCTTCGCTTTCGTCGCCAAAAAAGCGCACGTAGCCGCCAAGCGGGATCGCCGACAGCTTCCAGCGCGTGCCGTGCCGGTCGTTGAACCCGGCCAGTTCGGGGCCGAAGCCGAGGGAAAACGTCAGAACCCTGACGCCGGCCCAACGGGCGACCAGGAAGTGCCCCAGTTCGTGAAAGAAAACAACGATAGTCAGAACGAACAGGAAGGGAACGATGTAACCGATCACGCCATGGCTTAGCGTACTGAAACCATGCAGAAAAAACTCAGACATTCGTATTCCCTCATCCAAGGCCGGCAGTAGCGCGCAACCCCGCCCGACCTTGTCACGAAGTTCCTAGGATGCCTTTGCGGCAATTTGAGGCAAGAGGGAGGCGGCGAGTTTTCTCGCGTTATGGTCAACGGCGATGGCGTCGTCGGCCGATGTCAACAGCGCGAGATTCCCTGACCGGATCCACTGCTCCAGCGTCGCCTCGACCAGCCGCGCGATCGCCCCGAACCGGATCTTCTGCGCGATGAAAGCCGCCACGGCGATCTCGTTGGCGGCATTGAAAACCGTGGTCGCGCCCTGCCCGGTCCGCAAAGCCTCGAAGGCCAATCGCAAGCCGGGAAACCGTTCGAAGTCGGGCGTCTCGAAGGTCAGTTGGCCGATCTTGGCCAGGTCGAGCCGCGTCGAAGGGCCGACAATGCGGTCCGGCCAGCCAAGGCAATGCGCGATCGGAATGCGCATGTCGGGCGAGCCGAGTTGCGCCACCACCGAGCGGTCGGAGAATTCGACAAGGCCGTGGACGATCGATTGCGGATGTACCAGCACATCGATCTGGTCCGGGCTGAGAGCGAACAGGTACGCCGCCTCGATCACCTCGAGGCCCTTGTTCATCATCGAGGCCGAGTCGATGGTGATCTTCTGTCCCATGCTCCAGTTCGGATGCTTCAACGCCTGCTCCAGCGTCGCCTGTTCGATGTCGGCCGCAGCCCATGTCCGGAACGGGCCGCCTGACGCCGTGATGATCACGCGCGTCAGTTCGGCGCGATTGCCGGAACTGAGCGCCTGAAACAATGCGTTGTGCTCGGAATCGGCTGGCAGGATGCGCGCGCCCGCGTCTACCGCGCGCTGCATGAAGAGGTCACCGGCGCAGACAAGGCACTCCTTGTTGGCCAGTGCGATGGTGGTGCCACGATCGACCGCCGCCAGCGCCGGCTTCAGACCTGCCGCACCACTCACCGCCGCCATCAGCCAATCGGCCGGGCGCGATGCCGCTTCGATGATGGCGCTTTCGCCGGCGCCGCATGCGATGCCGGAACCCGCCAGTGCATCCTTCAACTCGCCGAGACGGGCGGGATCGGCAATCGCCGCGAAGCTCGCATTGAATTCGCGCGCCAGCTTGGCCAAGCCCTGCACATTGCTATGCGCAGTCAGCGCCTCGACCCGATAACGCTCCGGCGCAAGCCGCAGCAGGTCCATGGTGCTGTCGCCGATCGAACCGGTCGCACCGAGTACCGTAATGGCGCGCGGACCGTTCACGGCCGGCTGATCGTTCCTTAGCGGCACTGCACTCATTCAATCACCAAATCATAAGACCACGGCCGACGCCATCGAAGCCGCCACGAATTACGCCGATCACGGCAGCGATTACAATGGCGGCGACGAAGCCGTCGAGTCGGTCGAGCAGCCCGCCATGGCCCGGAATGACGTTACTGGAATCCTTGACGCCGAAGCGTCGCTTGACGGCGGATTCGAACAGGTCGCCGAGTTGCGACACCACCGACAAGGCAGCTGCCAACAGTAGCAGCGGCAGCATCCGGCCGAATCCGGAGGCGGCGAAACCTGCGGCAACGACCAAGCTTCCCCCGAAGCCGCCGAGCGCGCCGGCCCAGGTCTTCTTGGGGCTAATGCGAACCCAGAGTTTTGGTCCCCCAATGCTCCGGCCGGCGAAATAGCCGCCGATATCGGTGACCCAGACAATCAGAAGCACGAACAGCAGCGCGATGAACCCGGACTGCGGATCGGCGCGAACCAGCACCGCGCCGATCAGCGCCGCGGCGGCATAAAGCAATCCTGCAAGCGCCCATCCCCGGTTGACGCGGGCCACGAGCGCGATGGCGATCAACCCGACCGCAATCGCCAGCAGCGCCTTTCCCGGCAGCCCGAGAGCGAGCGCAATACCGGCGACGACCAGCGGCGCAATGCCGGCAGCCACCACGCGCGGCCGGATCGCCTGCACCACGAACAGCCATTCGGCATACATTCCCGCGGTGGCGGCCGTGGCGAGAGCAGCCCACAGCCAGCCACCGAAATACGCGGCAGCGATGGTCAGTGGCGCCAGAACGACGCCCGCCACTATCCGTAGTGTCAGATTGCTGGACTCGCGCACGGTATCTTCGGCGCGCACCGGATCCGGCGTCACGCGTGACCCGATCCGGTTTTGGCGGCAAGACCCCCGAAACGACGTTCGCGCTTGGCGTATTCGGCAATCGCCTCCTCGAGCGCTGCCTTGTCGAAGTCGGGCCAATGCACCGGCACGAACACCAGTTCGCTGTAGGCCGCCTGCCACATCAGGAAATTCGACAGCCGCTGTTCGCCCGAGGTGCGAATGATCAGGTCGGGGTCCGGAACGTCCGACGTATCGAGATATCCGGAGATCGCGGCGATATCGATGCTGGAGGGATCGCGCTTGCCCTCGGCGACTTCACGCGCAAGCCGTTGCGCGGCATTGGCGATTTCCTGACGCGAGCCGTAGTTGAACGCGACCGTGAGATCGAGCCGCACGTTGCCGCGCGTCAGTTCCTCGGCCTCGTCGAGCAGCGCCACGATATCCGGCTCCAGCCCTTCGCGTTCGCCGATCACGCGGACACGGACGCCGTCACGATGCAACGTCGCGAGATCGTTGCGAATGAAACGTCGCAGCAGACCGAACAGATCGCCGATCTCGCTTGCCGGCCGCGACCAGTTCTCGGAACTGAACGAAAAGATCGTCAGATAGCGGATACCCAGGTCGCTCGCCGCGCGCACCACGCGCCGCAGGGCCTCGACGCCGCGGCGATGTCCCTCCGCACGCGGCAGTCCGCGCGCCGCAGCCCACCGTCCATTGCCATCCATGATGATCGCAACATGCTCCGGCGTACCGGAGCGATCCGGTCCATCGGTCAGAGGCATTGCGACGTTCGACATGAGTTGGTTTCCTGGAAGCGCGGCGGCAATCCGTGGACGTTAGACGGTGAGGATTTCCTTTTCCTTGCCGGCGAGCATCTGGTCGATCTCGGCGATCACGCTGTCGGTCGCCTTCTGCACGTCGGCGGCGAAACGTTTCTCATCGTCCTCGGAAATCTCGCTGCCCTTTTCAAGCTTCTTGAGGGTGTCGAGACCGTCGCGGCGAACGTGGCGCACCGCGACCTTGGCGGCTTCGGCGTATTTGTGCGCGACTTTCACCAGTTCCTTGCGGCGCTCCTCATTGAGTTCGGGAATACGCAACCGCAGCACCTGGCCTTCGGTGGCCGGGTTGAGACCGAGGTTGGAATCGACGATGGCTTTCTCCACCGCCTTGACCATCGACTTG
>JBARXT010000076.1:0-2216 GCA_049647485.1 Xanthobacteraceae bacterium | reverse complement strand
CATGAAACTCTACGATTCCATCGGGCCAAATCCGCGCCTCGTACGCATGTTCATTGCCGAGAAGGGTCTGAGCATTCCGACCCAGACCGTCGATCTGCGCGGTGGCGAGAATCGCCAGCCGACGCATCTCGCGCGCAACCCGCACGGCCAGGTGCCGACGCTCGAACTCGACAATGTCGGCTATCTCGCCGAGGTCACCGTGATCTGCGAGTACCTTGAGGAGAAACATCCCGCGCCGGCGATGATCGGAACCACGGCCGAGGAGCGCGCCGAATGCCGGATGTGGACGCGGCGCATCGACCTCAACATCTGCGAACCGCTCACCAATGGCTTCCGTTTCAGCGAGGGGCTGAAGCTGTTCCAGAACCGCATCGTCTGCGTGCCGGAAGCCGCGCCCGGATTGAAGAAGATCGCCGCCGACCGTCTCCGCTGGCTCGATGGACAGATGCAAGGCAAGCAATACGTCTGCGGTCCGCGCTTCACCCTCGCCGACATGCTGCTGTACTGCTGGCTCGACTTCGGCGCGCAGGTCGGCCAGCCGCTGGACGAGGCCAACACCAATATCGCCGCTTGGTTCAAGCGCGTGGCCGAACGGCCGTCGACCAAGGCGTAACGCCGTCACGATACGATCTTGCGCGATCTATGCCGCGCAAGATCGAGCAGCGGACAGCTACAGCACCAGCGGCGTATCCGGCAGTTCGTTGCGGCCGTCGCGGCTTTTCGGAAAATGCGTCACGAGATGCCGGGTGACCGCCTGAATACCGGCGATGACGCCCTGCTCGAAATGGCCTTTGCCGAACTCGGCCTCCATCGCTGAGCAAATCTGTTGCCAGACGGTATGGCCGACCACGGCGTTGATGCCGCGATCGGCGACGATCTCGACATTGCGATCCGCCAGCAGAACGTAGATCAACACGCCGCTGTTATGCGCAGTGTCCCAAACGCGCAGGCGCGAAAACAGATCCAGCGCCCGCTCACGAGGTGATTGGTCGCGAAACAGCGGACGGCCATCCAGCGCGCCCTCGACGACAAATCGAATCTGCCCGGCGTGTGTCGCCTCGCTCGACTTGATGGCCAGTTCGATTGCGTCGAGAGACGCCTTCGGAAACGCACGATTGACCCGCGAACGATTGGCGAGGAGATGCTTGCCGATTCGTGCGATGCCCATCGTCACCATCTCCCCGATGCGCCGCCGCCACCGAAGCTGCCACCTCCGCCGCTGAAGCCGCCGCCGCTCGATCCGCCGGACCATCCGCCGCCGCTGCCGCCCGACCAACCGCCCCTGCCGCCTCGGCCACCTCCGGAGGACACAACGCTATCGCCGATCAAAGTAAAGACAAATGCAATCAATCCGATGATCGCCGCCATCGCCAGCGTTCCGACCAGGAACCAGATCACCAGACCGACCAGGCCTCCGGTGACGACGGAGCCCAGCAATCGGCCCAACACCGCGCGAAGGATTCCGCCGAACACCAGCACCGCAAAGAATGCGACCGGGCCGATGGATTCGAGATGATCAAAAATATTCGTGCTTTGCTGCTGGCGTTTCGGCTCCGGCAACGGCTCGCCGTCGATCACGCCGATCATCCGGTCGAGGCCTGCGGAAATGCCGCCGGCGAAATCACCCTGGCGGAATTTCGGTGTGATGATCTCATCGATGATGCGTTTCGACGTCACGTCGGTCAGCGCGCCTTCGAGACCGTAGCCGACCTCGATACGCAGCCGCCGATCGTCCTTGGCGACCACCAGGATTGCGCCGTCGTCGATCTTCTTGCGGCCGATCTTCCACGCCTCCGCGACCCGGAGCGAGAACTGCTCGATCGTCTCGGGCTCGGTGGTCGGAACGATGAGAACGGCGATCTGGCTGCCCTTGCGTTGCTCGAACGCTTGCAACGTGCCGTCGAGGGCCGCGATCTGCTCCGATGTCAGCGTCCCGGTCTGATCGACGACGCGGCCGGTGAGCGGAGGAACGGCCACATCGGCAACCGCAACGACGGCCCAGCACAGCATCCATACCAGCAGAGCCGCCGCGACCGTTTTGATCGCTGTCATGTGCGATCCACCGGCTTATTTGGCGGGTGCGGGCGTAGGTGCAGGCGCAGGGTTGAAATCGACCTTCGGCGCGGTCGAGATCGCCTTCTCGTTGTCGACGGTGAAGTTCGGCTTCTCCTTGTAGCCGAACATCATCGCCGTCAGGTTCGACGGAAACGAGCGCA
>JBARXT010000075.1:0-7491 GCA_049647485.1 Xanthobacteraceae bacterium | reverse complement strand
ACTCGAAAGTACCTTACGAACGGACACGATTGCTGTTGCAACGTCTGGCGGCGCCGTTGAAGGCGACACCGCTACGGGTGTCGATCGTCGGCCACACCGCCTCGGGTTATATTCCGATGCGCGGAGACTATGACGCCTTCGACCTGTCGGCTGATCGGGCCAATGCGGTGCGGCAGATTCTGGAGCGCGAGGGATTGCCCGCGAGTCACATTTTCGCGGTCTCGGGCAAGGCCGACAGTCAACCGTTGTTTCCGGACGACCCTTCGCTTGCTGCCAATCGCCGCGTAACGATTACGCTGATGCGCGAAGATCCGCCGCTGCCGCCCAATTTGAAACCCTGATTTTTGCGTCTCGCTTCAGCGGCGCTTATGCGAGTGTCAACTCCTTTTTTAGCGTTCGTCTTTGGGATATTCTCTCGCCATCGTCGATACTCAGCGTATCGTCGCAGGCTACTTGACGCCGCTCACGGCGTGCTTCATTAGCCCAGACCCCAACCCGATAGAGCGTTTTCCTTTGTCATGACTGCGAGCGAAACATCGCCCGAGGCTGCTGGTGAGCCCCCGGTCACGACCGGTTTTTGGGCGCTGACGCTCGGCAGTATCGGGGTAGTTTTCGGCGATATCGGAACTTCGCCGCTTTATGCATTCCGCGAGGCGGTCGCCCATGCCGCGCAAAAGGGCGTGGTCACGCCGGCCATAGTGCTCGGTGTGCTGTCGTTGATCCTCTGGTCGCTGTTTATCGTTGTCACAGCCAAATACGTCCTGCTGTTGCTGCGAGCCGACAACAACGGTGAGGGTGGGACGCTCTCGTTGATGGCGCTCGGGCAGCGCGCGCTCGGGCGGCGGAGTTGGTTCCTGCTGGCGTTGGGTGTGATCGGTGCGTCGATGTTCATCGGCGACTCGATGATCACGCCGGCGATCTCGGTGCTCTCCGCGGTCGAAGGTTTGAAACTCGCGGCGCCCGCGCTCGACCACTATGTGGTTCCGCTGACGCTGGTGATCCTTGTTCTGTTATTCTCGGTGCAGAGCCGTGGCACGGCGCGGGTTGCCTCGGCGTTCGGTCCCGTGATGGCCCTGTGGTTCGTGACCATTGCAATTCTCGGCGTTCTGCACATCCACGAAGACCCGACGGTGCTGCTTGCTGTCAATCCGTGGTACGCGGTCCACTTCCTGCTCAACCACGGCCTGATCGGCCTCGTCATCATGGGGTTGGTCTTTCTGTCGGTGACGGGAGGCGAGGCACTCTATGCCGATCTCGGCCATTTCGGTCGCCAGCCGATCCAGTCCGCGTGGTTCTATCTGGTGCTGCCGGCGTTGTTGCTGAATTACTTCGGTCAAGGCGCGCTGATCCTCGCGCATCCGGAAGCGATCGAAAATACGTTCTATCGTCTGGCGCCGGCACCGCTGATCCTGCCGCTGGTGCTGCTTGCGACCGCGGCGACGGTGATCGCAAGCCAGGCCGTAATCACCGGTGCTTATTCGCTGATCAGCCAGGCGGTACAGCTTGGTCTCCTGCCGCGGTTCGAGGTGCGCTACACCTCCGAAACCCATGCCGGTCAGATCTATCTGCCGCGCGTCAATCTGCTGCTGCTGGTGGGCGTGCTGCTGCTGGTCGGGTTATTCCGGACATCAAGCGGATTGGCCTCGGCTTACGGCATCGCCGTGTCCACCACCATGGTCGCCGACGGCATCATGGGTTTTGTGGTTGTCTGGAAATTGTGGAATTGGCGCGCGGCGACGGCCGCGGCGCTGGTGTTTCCCCTGGTGGTGGTCGACGTCGCGTTTTTCAGCGCCAACCTTCTGAAGCTGTTTGATGGCGCCTGGGTGCCAATGCTGTTCGGCATCCTGATGGTGGTGGTGATCTGGACATGGCGGCGCGGGGCCGCGCTGCTGATCGAGAAGACGCGACGTACCGAAGTGCCGCTGCTGGACCTCATCAGGAGCTTGGAAAAGCGCCCGCCTCATGTCGTGAAGGGCACGGCGGTGTTCCTGACCAGCGATCCAAATTTCGTGCCGACAGCGCTTCTCCACAACCTCAAGCACAACAAGGTGCTGCACGAGCATAACGTCATCCTCACCATCGAGACGGCGCAGACGCCGCGGGTCGATCCGCTGGAGCGCGTTCACATGGAGAGCATCAGCGAGAAATTCGCGACGGTGCGGCTGCGCTTCGGTTTCATGGAATCTCCGAACGTGCCGCGTGCGCTGGGCATCGCCCGCAAGCTCGGCTGGCAGTTCGATATCATGTCGACGTCGTTTTTCGTGTCGCGTCGTTCGCTCAAGATGGCGGTGAAATCCGAAATGCCGCGCTGGCAGGATCGCCTCTTCATCATGCTCAGTCGCTCGGCGAACGACGCCACCGACTACTTCCAGATTCCCACCGGCCGCGTCGTCGAGGTCGGCACACAGGTCACGATCTGATCTTCCGCAGGGCGGCGTTTTCCGGCTGGCTGAATGGCGCGTCGGCGCTTGATTTTCAACGCACAAGGCGCGAGTTTGGCGCCGCCGGCGACCCCCGGCAGCAACGCGGCGAGGAGAGTTAGGTGTCCGATCGACATATTACGGTGCAGGATCTGGCGCCCGAGGAGGTGGCCAGGGGACTTGGGGAGGGGCGATATCTTCTGGTTGACGTCCGCGAGCCCAATGAGGTGGCCGTCGAGGCCTATCCGGACGCGGTACTGCTACCGCTATCCACCTTCGATCCTGCCGACATTCCCGACTTGCAGGGCCGGGAACTGGTGTTTGCCTGCCGCTCCGGCAACCGCTCGGCGAAAATATCGCACGCAATCCAGGCCGCGGGCTTTCCCTACGACAAGCATCTGGCGGGCGGGATGATTGCCTGGAAGGCGGCGGGGCTGCCGGTGCGGACGGGCGGCTGAATATCGTGATGAACCAGGTTTTTGCCGGGCTGCCGGTCACCGTTTTCGAAGCCATGTCGCAACTGGCTCGTGACAACAACGCCATCAATCTCGGTCAGGGATTTCCGGACGCACCGGGGCCGGAGGATATTCGCCGCGCCGCCGCCGACGCGGTGGTGGACGGCTACAATCAGTACCCGTCGATGATGGGCATTCCGGAATTGCGGCAGGCCGTCGCCACGCATTACGCGCACTGGCACGGCCTCAACCTCGATCCGATGACCGAGGTGATGGTGACATCGGGCGGCACCGAGGCGCTGACCAGTTCGCTGCTGGCGGTGATCGAGCCGGGCGACGAGGTCGTGCTGTTTCAGCCGATGTACGATTCCTATCTGCCGATCATCCGGCAGGCCGGCGGCATTCCGCGGCTGGTCCGCTTGCAGCCACCTGGCTGGCGGCTCAACGAGGAAATTCTGCGCGAGGTCTTCAATCACAAGACCAAGGCGGTGGTGTTCAACAATCCGTTGAACCCGGCAGCGGTGGTCTATCCGCGCGAAGACCTCGAACTGCTGGCGCGTTTCTGTCAGGAGTTCGACACCATCGCGATCTGCGATGAAGTCTGGGAGCATGTCGTCTTCGACGGCCGCGAGCACATTCCGCTGATCGCAATTCCAGGGATGCGCGAGCGTACGCTCAAGATCGGCTCGGCGGGCAAGATTTTCGGGCTCACCGGATGGAAGATCGGTTTCGTCTGCGCCGCGCCGCCGCTGCTGCGCGTCGCCGCCAAGGTGCATCAGTTTCTCACCTTCACCACGGCGCCGAATCTTCAGATCGCGGTGGCTTACGGCCTCGGCAAGCCGGACGCTTTCTTTCACGGGATGCGCAGCGAACTGGCGCGCAGCCGCGATCGTCTCACGGCGGGCCTGACCAGCCTCGGATTTCCGGTGCTACCGTCGCAGGGCACTTATTTCCTCACCGTCGATCTTTCCGTGCTCGGCCTCAACGAGACGGATGAGGCGTTCTGTCGCCGGATTGTGACCGAGCACAAGGTTGCGGCGATCCCGGTGTCGGCCTTTTATGAAGTCAATGCGGTGACATCGGTGGTGCGCTTCTGTTTCTCGAAGAACGACGCCACGCTGGACGCCGCGCTCGAACGATTGTCGGATGCGATACATCGATAAGGAGGTGTGATTGGCGGCACGAAACCTGGTGCAATGGCTGGCCGGACTCGCGGTCGTGGTAATCGGAACGACGGCTGCGCAAGCCGAACCACGAACCGTTCACTTCTACAACTGGTCGAACTATGTCGCGCCCGGCGTGCTCGACGACTTCACCAGGGAAACCGGCATCAAGGTCGTCTACGATACGTTCGACGCCAACGAGACGCTCGAGGCGCGGCTTCTCGCCGGCAAGTCCGGTTACGATCTGGTGGTGCCGAGCGCCTATTTCCTTCAGCGCCAGATCGGCGCGAGGATTTTCCAGAAACTCGATAAGTCGAAGCTGCCGAATCTCGTCAACATGTGGCCGGAGGTGACGCGCCGGCTGGCGGTCTACGATCCCGACAATGCCCACGCGGTGAATTACATGTGGGGCACCACCGGCATCGGCTACAACGTCAAGGCATTGCAGAAAATTCTCGGTGCGGACGCGCAGGTGACGTCGTGGAGCCTCGTGTTCGATCCGGCCAGTCTCGCCAAATTCAAGGACTGCGGCGTGCAGATGCTGGATTCCGCCGACGACATCCTGCCGGCGGCGCTGAACTATCTCGGCCTCGATCCGAATTCCACCAAGCAAGCCGATCTTGAGAAGGCGGCCGCGCTGATCGGGCAGGTCCGCTCGTCGGTGCGCAAGTTTCATTCGTCGGAATATCTCAATGCTCTGGCGACCGGCGAGATTTGTCTGGTGGTCGGCTGGTCCGGCGACATCAAGCAGGCGCAGAAGCGTGCGGCGGAGGCCAACAATGGCGTCGAGATCGGTTACGCGATCCCGAAGGAGGGCGCACAGATGTTCTTCGACAATCTGGCGATCCCGGCCGATGCGAAGAACGTGTCGGAAGCCTATGCCTTGATCGATTATCTGCTGCGGCCCGAGATTGCGGCGAAGAATTCCAGCTTCCTGTCCTACGCCAACGGCAATCTCGCCAGCCAGAAGCTGATCGATCCGAAAGTCCTCAACGACAAGACGGTATATCCGGACGAGGCCACCATGAGCCGCCTCTACATCATCACCGCGCGCGATCCGGCGACACAGCGCATCATCAATCGGCTGTGGACGCGGGTGAAGACGGGACGGTGAGGGCTGCAAGACGAACAACCTCAATGTCGTCCCCGCCTGCGCGGGGACGACGATTTCCGGGGTGCAAATCTGCGCACAAAGCAATTGCCGGTCCGGCTCTCAGGATGAAGTCGTTATACGACCTTAAACTCATCATGGCCTACCGCCAGCGGCGGTGCAGCCACAGCCATTGATCGGGATATTCGCGGATCCAGCCCTCGATCACCGTGGTGATCGCCTGCATCGTGCCCTGGATGTCGATGTCGCCCTTGGCGTCGCGCACCGGCGGGATTTCTTCGGTCAACTCGGCGCGGAAGCGATGGTCGGGCAGGCGGATGATGCGCACGCCGTGGATCGGGCAATCGATCTGCCGGCGCAACCGCGCCAACAGCGGATTGGCTTTGGTCTTGCGCCCGAAGAAAGTCACGTCGACGCCGTTGGTGAAATACTGATCGACCAGCATCGCGGCGTGCTGACCGTTCTCCAGCGCCTGCGCCAGCTTGAACGGCGCATCGCGGCCTCCCGGGATCAATGTACCCATGTTGACCGAACGCAATTGTTCGATGGCGCGATCGGCGGATGCGATGTTGGGGCGGCGAAACAACACGGCGGCATCGAGCCCGTGCGCCACGGCAGCCAACGCCGGAAGCTCCCAGTTGCCGATGTGGCTGGCGAAGATCAACGCCGGCTTGTTGTCGAGGCGAAGCTGGGCGAACAACTCGTGGGTGCGCTGCTGGATTTCAATACGGCTGCTCTCAGGATGCGTCGGATCGTGCTCCCAGATGTGATCGATATGGGCAAACTCCGCGCCGAGGCGTCCGAGATTGTCCCAGACGCCATCGAGAATGGCGTCGATTTCCTGCGGCGATTTTTCCGGGAAGGCGGCGGTGAGATTGGCGCGCGCAATCTTGTGTTCGCGAAACAGCGGGCCGATCCGCCGCGTGATCTTGCCGAACAGGTTCGCTGTCTTGATCGGATCGAAATAACGCGTGGTGCGCAACAGCCCGATCGTCAGGGCGCCGACGGCGGCTTCGCCGAGCGGCTTGAGCGCATCGCGAATCCGGGCCTTGGTGCGGAGCAGGAGACGTTGCATCAGGTGACGTTGCGCTCCGGCGCGATGCTCAAGCGGGCTCGCCGGTGATGATCAGCGACGCATTCTGCCCGCCGAAACCGAACGAATTCGACATGACCTTGGTGACGCGGGCGTCGCGCGCCGTGTTCGGCACCACATCGAACGGAATCGCAGGGTCGGGAACGTCGTAGTTGATGGTCGGCGGAATGCGCTGATGCTCGAGCGTCAAGAGCGAGAACACCGCCTCGACCGCACCGGCAGCCGACAGGGTGTGTCCGACCATCGATTTGTTCGACGATACAGGGACCTTGCTGGCGCGGTCGCCGAACACGGTTGAGATGCCGAGATATTCCATCTTGTCGTTTTCCGGCGTGCCGGTGCCGTGCGCGTTGATGTAGTCGATCTGGTCGGCGTCCAGTCCGGCATCCGCGAGCGCATTGCGCACGCAGCCGATGATCGGCTTGCCGTCGGGGCTGGAGCGGGTGCGGTGGAACGAATCCGCCAGTTCGCCGCAGCCGGCGAGCACGCCGAGAATGCGCGCGCCGCGTGCGGTGGCGGCTTCCAAACTCTCCAGCACGAGTGCGCCGGCACCTTCGGCCATGACGAAGCCGTCGCGGTTCTTGGCGAAGGGTTTCACCGCGGAATGCGGCGGATCGTTTTGCGTCGACAACGCCGACAGCAACGAAAAACGGATCAGCGCTTCCGGATTGACCGAGCCATCGGTGGCGACGCACAGGGCCGCATCGGCCTCGCCACGCCGGATCGCCTCGACGCCGAGCTGGATCGCGGTCGCGCCCGATGCGCATGCCGTCGACAGCGAGATCGGCGATCCCTTGGTGCCGAATGTTTCGGCCAGATGATCGGCCACCGAGCCGAACAGGAAGCGTCGATGAAAGTCGGTGAACTTGCCGCCGCCGGACACGCGCAGCATCTGGTCGTAGTCGATTTCGGTCTCGCTGCCGATGGCGCGGCCGAGGGCCTGACGCTGCGGCCATTCCACTTCGACCGGCGCGACGGCGAGAAACAACGGTCCCGGAAAATCGCCTTTGCTGCCGATGCCGGCCTGCGCCACCGCTTCCTCGGTGACGAGGTCGGCAAGCCGTTCGGACAGATCGGTGGAGGAGAAAGGCTCGACCGGAACGAAATCGATCGATCCCGCCATGGTCGTTTTCAAGCCGTCGGTGGGAAAACGGGTGATGGTGCGGATGCCGGATTCGCCCGCGCAGAGTTTGGCCCAGTTGTCGGTCTTGCCGGCACCGAGCGAGGTGACGACGCCCATTCCGGTGAC
>JBARXT010000074.1:0-5322 GCA_049647485.1 Xanthobacteraceae bacterium | reverse complement strand
AACGCCAGCAACGCCTTGATCAGCCGCCCGCGCAGCTCGATCAGGTGATCCATCAACGGCGCTTTGCTGGCCTCGATGTCGTCGGTACTCATGACGCTTTGGCATCCTTGCGGAGATCCGCGTCGAGGTATTGATCGGCTGCATCAACTTCCGCCGTCTTGGCTTCGGCGGTCGGTGCGGCGGTCGGCGTCGCATCCGCAGTGGCAGTCACGTCGTGTTCGGCGGTCGTCACCTCGCGGGTGATCGCCAGCGGTTCACCGGCCGCGCCGTGAGTCTCGGTTTCAATGAGCGGCTCGGACGACGCGGATGCGGACGATTCTCCTTCCGACGCCGGCGATGCGGATGTGGACGCCTCCGACGTGGACGACACCGAGTTGGACGACCCGGGCTCGTTGAGATCGCCGACCTTCATCGCGTCACTGACGTCCTGCGTGAGCGAGGTCAGGATATTGTCCTTCGACAGGCTCGATGCAGTGTCCTTGATGTCGTCGAAGGACTTCTTCAGGTCGGCCATTTCGGCCTCGCGCATCGCCTCGTTGAACTGGCCCTGGAACTCGGACGCCATGCGGCGCACCTTGCCCATCCACTGGCCGATCATGCGCAGCACGCCGGGCAGCTCCTTCGGGCCGATGACGATCAGCGCCACGACGCCGATCACGACCAGTTCACTCCACCCGATGTCAAACATCCGAAAATCCGCTCGCGCGAGGTGCGCTCACGCCCGGCGGCTGGCCTTGACCGGTCATCGCGTCACCGACACAGATCGGTCACGGCTTTGCCGCAAGAATCCCAAGCCTACCGATCCGCGCCCGCACGGCTCAGCCGACCTTGCTGCCGGCATCCGTGCGCGCGGCGGTCGAAGGCTGCGCGTTGTGATCGATGGTCTTGACGGGCTCGGGCTTTTCCGCAGTCTTTTCATCGTCCTGCATGCCCTTCTTGAAGGCCTTGATGCCCTGTGCCACGTCGCCCATCAGATCGGAAATTTTCCCGCGCCCAAAAAGCAGCAGGACAATCGCGATCACGACGATCCAATGCCAAATGCTGAGTGAACCCATCCTGCATTCCTCCAAACGCACGGCCGGCTACCGGCCTCATCTTGCCTGAACCTAGTTGGCGGAGGCGGCAAAAACAAGGACTTAGGCCGCGTCAAATCGCGGGTGGCAGCCCGTCTTTCGGCTAGTCTTAATGCGCGGCGGTTATTGCGAAATCAGCCTTCCGCGTCGCCTTCGGGTTCCACGGCCGGCGCCAGCGTCAATTCGAGTTCGCCATCCTCCAGCGGGTCCTCGTCCTCGCGCAACGCGGGATCATCGGACGGCACCGGAACGCTGAAGCCGGACGGCAGGCGCGAGTCGAGCAGACCGGTGCCCTTGAGTTCATCGAGGCCCGGCAAATCACCTAGCGCTTCGAGGCTGAACTGCGAGAGGAAGGCTTCGGTGGTGCCGAAGGTCAGCGGGCGGCCCGGCGTCTTGCGGCGACCGCGCGGACGAATCCATCCAGTCTCCAACAGAACGTCCAGCGTCCCCTTCGACGTCACGACGCCGCGAATTTCTTCGATCTCGGCGCGCGTCACCGGTTGGTGATACGCGATGATCGCCAGCACTTCGATCGCCGCACGCGACAGCTTGCGCGTTTCGGTGCTCTCACGCGTCATCAGCCACGCCAGATCGCCGGCGGTGCGGAACGTCCACTTGTTGGCGACGCGCACGAGGTTGACGCCACGCATCGCGTAGTCGGCTTGCAATTGCGCGAGCGCCGCCTTGATATCGACGCCTTCCGGCATCCGCTTGGCCAACGCCGCCGTATCGAGCGGTTCGGACGAGGCAAACAGCAACGCTTCGAGGAGACGCAGTTCTTCGGGCCGTCCTTCAGGCTGCACACCAGACTGTTCGGCATGAGACTGCTCGACATCGGACTTTTCGACAAGGGCTTCAACGACCTCGAGATGTTCGATGCGCTTTTCAGCCAGACTTGCCATGGCGGTGTCTCCTTCTTCCACTTACTGCACCGGAGTGTCCGGCGCAGCCGTTGCATCGGGCGCCTCGACCGGCAACCGTTTGCGAAAATACAGCGGCGCGAACGCCTGCTTCTGATTCACTTCCATCGTGCCTTCACGCACCAGTTCAAGCGTTGCAGCAAAACTTGACGCGAACACCGTGGCGCGTTGCGATGGGTCCAGGACGTAAGTCATCAGGTATTCGTCGAGGCAACTCCATTCCTCGGCAACACCAACGAGACGCTCCAGCGACGCACGCGCTTCGGCGAGCGACCACACGGTGCGCTTGGCGAGATGCACGGTGGCGAGCACGCGCTGCTGGCGCTGCGCGGCGTAGGCGCTCAAGAGATCGAACAATGTCGCGGTGAATTTCGGATGCTTGATCTCGGCGATCGCTTCCGGCTGACCGCGCATGAAGATGTCGCGCTGCAATTGCGGCCGCGTCATCAAACGGTTCGCAGCCTCACGAATGGCTTCGAGCCGGCGCAGCCGATTGGCGAGCGCGGTCGCCATTTCCTCGGCGCTCGGTCCCTCCTCGGACGGCGGCTCCGGCAGCAACAGGCGCGATTTGAGAAACGCCAGCCACGCCGCCATCACCAGATAGTCGGCCGCAAGCTCCAGTCGGATTTTTCGCGCCGCCTCGATGAACACCAGATACTGATCGGCCAATGCCAGAATGGAAATCTTGGCGAGATCCACCTTCTGCTGCCGCGCCAGGGCGAGCAACAAATCCAGCGGTCCTTCGTAGCCTTCGACATCGACGACCAGTGCGAGATCGTCATCGGCCCGCTCGGCAACCGGCGGCCGCCCGGTTTCAAACGACAGTATCTCCGCACTCATACGTTCGTTCCCCCGGCACGGCGAACCATCGCCGCCAGTTCCGCGCGTCCCGCAGCGATATCGAAACCGGCATCAGGCGCTGTTCGCGCTGCCAGCGCCGCAACTGCACGTTCTTTGGCCTTGCCCGCGAGCCACGGCGTTTCGCCTGCTACCGCGCGCATCTCCTCGATGTTGCCGTTACAGTGCAGCGCGACGTCGCAACCAGCGGCGAAGATCGCCCGCGTCCGCTCGGCGAGCGAACCTTCCAGTGCGTTCATCGATACGTCGTCGCTCATCAGCAAGCCCCGGAACCCGATCCCCTCGCGAATCACCTCTGCAATCATTGTCGCAGAAGTCGTCGCAGGTTGGGCAGGATCAATGGCGCTAAACACAACATGCGCGGTCATTGCCATCGGCAGGTCGGCCAGCGGCCTGAAAGCCGCGAAATCGGTCCGTTCGAGTTCCGCCCGAGGGGTTTCCACCACCGGAAGCCGCAAATGGCTGTCCGCCGTCGCCCGTCCGTGACCGGGAATATGCTTGAGCACCGGCAGCACGCCCCCCAGCCGCAAACCGTCGGTGACGGCGCGGGCGATGGCCGCCACCTTGCCCGGTTCCGTGCCGTAGGCGCGATTGCCGATCACGGCGTCAGCGCCCGCCACCGGAACGTCCGCCAGCGGCAGGCAATCGACAGTAATACCGAGGGCGGACAGGTCGAACGCAATCAGCGCCGCCGCGAAGTGAGCAGCCCGCAGCCCCAGTCCGGGGTCCTTGTCGTAAAGCATGCCGAACACCGCGCCCGGCGGATAGATCGGCCAATGCGGGGGGCCAAGCCGCTGAACGCGGCCGCCCTCCTGATCGATCAGGACCGGCGCGTCACGTCCGCCGACGCATTCCCGCAAGCTCGCAACCAGATCTTTGACCTGCGACGGGCTCTCGACATTCCGCTTGAAGAGGATGAATCCCCACGGCCGCTGCTCGCGCAGAAACGCACGTTCGTCAGCTGTCAGGGCAAGTCCGGAAACTCCGGTAATAAAAGCGCGCGCGTCCATTTCGGGCGATTAGCCCGACCAATCTCGGGGGTCAAGGAAAGCGCCGTTAATTCCTTTGGACGACGCACTGACCGCCGGCGGCCTTAAGATTTCCACAGAATTGAGCGGCCTGCTCCGATGTGCCGAACGGCCCCACCATGGCGCGATAGTAGACGCCGCGCGAACCCAGATCGGCCCGCTTGATCAAGGGCGTATGCGATCCGAACGTAGACGGGAATTTGTGCTGCAACACCTTGAAGGATGCCCGTGCGTCTGCCTCGCTCCGCTGCGACGAGACCTGAACCACATAACCGCCGGTTACAGCCGGCTGCTCGGCATGAGCAGGACTGACCGACGCCACGCGGCTCGGCGTAGCCTGAGGCGCCAGCGACAGCGGCGCATTGGCGCTCGGAGCGGCCTCGGCAGGCGGAACGGCGGCGCGGGTGGTCGCGGGAGGTGCCGGTACCGGCGCCGCAGCCGTCGCACTGGCCTCATCCGAACGCACCATCAGCGTCTTGATCTTCCGCGGCTCGGTGCCGCCTACGGCTGCCGCGCTGCCGCCATTGGCGGCAAGCTTATTGCCGGGAGCGACGCTGGCGGTCGACGGCGGATTGGCATTCTGATTCAGCGGCGGAAACACCACGCGCGGACCGGTCTTGGCGATATCCTTGACGTCCACGGGCTGTTCCTCGCGCGAGACCAGTTTCTCGGCCGCATTTCCGGCAGCCATTCGATCCTGAATCTGCTTGCCGGCATTCTCGGCGGACGGGGGCACCACCTTGTTGGGCCCGGCATCGGCCTTGATGATCGGAGGTTCGCCGGTGCGCGGCGACCCGACGAATGTGCGATAGGCAAACGCGGCGCCGGTCCCGACCACCGCGAGCGCGACAACCGCCGCGACCATGGCAAATCCCTTGCGGCGCGGTTTTTCCTCGTCGGCCTCGTCGACGTAATCGTCCTCGTAGGAATAGTCGTCGTGATATCCGGCGTGCTGCTGATCGGCGTAGGCCACATGATCCGCATCGGAATCCGCAGGGCCGTAGAGCGCATCGTCGTAGCGCCCGGAATGACCAGCCTCCGGCTGTACCTGCGGCGAGGCATAATAGGTCGGCTCGGGCAAATGATGCGCGGCTGCATACCGACGCAGCGGATGCACGTCCCGAGGGACGGCAGACTCGGCTGGCTGCTGTGCTTCAGCGCGACGCATCCATGGCGGAGGCCCGGCCACGCGATCATCCTCGGCCTCGTATTCGGGTTCGACCGGACGTGACGGCTGGCGACGATAAGACGGTGCGGGCGCGGTGGCCCTCTCCTGACCGAAATCCGCGTTCGGATCGGACTGGCCAATCAATCGCGCCAGTTCAGCCAAGGGGTCGTTCTCGACCTTCGCGGACGGATGATGATCGCGATCCATCGTATCTGCCGTTGCGTAAGTGCGTTCGTGATATCGATCAGCCATGTGATGTGCATCCCCTTCGGGAA
>JBARXT010000073.1:0-4220 GCA_049647485.1 Xanthobacteraceae bacterium | reverse complement strand
ACCCCGTTCCGTCCCGCGTCCGCGTCCGCCACCGGCGGAAGCGAAGCCGGCCAGGAGTCGGGCGGTGACGGCGACATGGACGACGACGAGTTCGAGAACCAGATGTCGCTTGCCGCCATCGAGGCCGAACTGAAGCCGAAGGTGGTCGAGATCTTCGACAAGATCGCCGACGCCTCGAAGAAGCTGCGCAAGCTGCAGGAAGCCGACATCGCCAACCAGCTTCAGAACGAAACGCTCTCGCCCTCGCAGGAGCGCAAGTACAAGAAGCTGAAGGACGACATCATCGTCGAGGTGAAGTCGCTGCGGCTCAATCAGGCGCGCATCGATTCACTGGTCGAGCAGCTTTACGACATCAACAAGCGTCTCGTTTCGTTCGAAGGCCGCCTGCTGCGGCTCGGCGACAGCCACGGCGTCGCGCGCGAGGACTTCCTGAAGAACTATCAGGGCTCCGAACTCGATCCGCGCTGGCTCAACCGCGTTTCGAAACTCTCCGCCAAGGGCTGGAAGAACTTCGTTCATCACGAGAAGGACCGCATCAAGGAACTGCGCGGCGAAATCCAGCAGCTCGCGGCGCTGACCGGCCTCGAGATCGGCGAATTCCGCAAGATCGTGCACAGCGTGCAGAAGGGCGAGCGCGAAGCGCGGCAGGCCAAGAAGGAAATGGTCGAGGCCAACCTGCGGCTCGTGATTTCCATCGCCAAGAAATACACCAATCGCGGCCTGCAATTCCTCGATCTCATTCAGGAAGGCAACATCGGCCTGATGAAGGCGGTCGACAAGTTCGAATATCGCCGCGGCTACAAGTTCTCGACCTATGCGACGTGGTGGATCCGGCAGGCGATCACGCGCTCGATCGCCGACCAGGCGCGCACCATCCGCATCCCGGTGCACATGATCGAGACCATCAACAAGATCGTGCGCACCTCGCGCCAGATGCTCAACGAGATCGGCCGCGAGCCGACGCCGGAAGAGCTGGCCGAAAAGCTCGGCATGCCGCTGGAGAAGGTGCGCAAGGTTCTCAAGATCGCCAAGGAGCCGCTGTCGCTGGAGACGCCGGTCGGCGACGAGGAAGATTCGCACCTCGGCGATTTCATCGAGGACAAGAACGCGGTGCTGCCGATCGACGCCGCGATCCAGTCCAACCTGCGCGAAACCACCACGCGCGTGCTGGCTTCGCTGACGCCACGCGAGGAACGCGTGTTGCGCATGCGCTTCGGCATCGGCATGAACACCGACCACACGCTGGAGGAAGTCGGCCAGCAGTTCTCGGTGACCCGCGAACGCATCCGCCAGATCGAAGCCAAGGCGCTGCGCAAGCTGAAGCACCCGTCGCGCTCGCGCAAGCTGCGTTCGTTCCTGGACAACTAGACCCGCGCTGCCATGCCGTCGCCCTCCCCCTTCATGCACTCCTTGCGTGGATGGGGCCGCGACCGCGTCGCCACGTTGTTCCCCGGTTATTTCGCGCTGGTGATGGCCACCGGCATCATCGCCAACGCGATGTGGTTCGAGGGCCATCGCGGCATTTCCGACGCGTTGCTGGCGCTCAACGTCGTTGCTTACATCGTGCTGCTGGCGATGACGCTGTTTCGCCTCGCCGCGTTTCCGCGCGCGGTGTGGGGCGACCTCACCGAGCCGAAACTGGTGTTCGCATTCTTCACGCTGGTCGCCGCCACCGACGTGCTCGGCGTCGGCATCGGGCTGCGCGGCCACGCGCAGATTGCGCTTGTGATGTGGATCGCCGCGCTCGCGCTATGGCTGTGCCTGACCTATCTCGCCTTCACCGTGCTGATCCTGCGCAACACCGCCGAGCGCGCCGACATCATCTTCGGCGGCTGGCTGATCGCCGTCGTCGCCACCGAAGCGGTGGCGCTGCACGGCGTGTTCGTGGCGCCGAGTTTCGGCGCGGCGGCGGCGCAGGTGGTGCTGTTCTGTCATATGTTGTGGGGCGTCGGCGTGGTGCTCTACGCCGTCTTCATCGTGCTGTTCGCGCAGCGCATCTTCTTCGCGCCGGTGGCGCCGGAGCATCTCACGCCGATGCTGTGGGTGGTGATGGGCGCGGCCGCGATCTCCACCAATGCCGGCGCGGTCCTGATCGTCACCGACACCGCGCTGCCGTATCTCATCGCGATGCGCCCGTTCGTCGACGGCGCGACGCTGGTGATGTGGGCGTGGGCGACATGGTGGATTCCGCTGCTCGTCGTGTTCGGCATCTGGACTCACGGCGTGCATCGCCTGCCGCTCACCTATACGCCGCTGTTCTGGGCGCTGGTGTTTCCGCTCGGCATGTATGCGCTGGCGAGCCTGCGGCTGGCGCACGCCGCCGAGATCTCCGTGCTGGTGACGCTCTCGCGCGTCATGGTGTGGATCGCGCTCGCCGCATGGACGCTGACGGCGCTGGGCTTCGCGATCACCGGCTGGCGGCATGTCCGCAGCGCCGCGCGGGCGTGAGCGCCTGGGCGATGCCACTTTGATTTCCTGCCGAGGCGAGCCGCCTCAATCCATCAATTCGCCGGGCGGCGTGCGCGGGTCGTAGGCGCGCGGGCGATTGCGCTCGGCGATGATCCAGAACGGCCAGACGAAGCCGATGCCGGCGGCCAGCACGCCGAGCACGCGCCAGTCGCGCACGATGAACAGCAGCACCAGCGGCGTGCCGACAAAGAACAGCGCGGCGATAACGAGGATCGCCACCATGCCGGTGTGGCGGCCTTCCGAAAAGCCGGCGGTGAAGCGGATGGTGCCGGCCGGCGCGGCCGCGAGGCGCGTATGCAGCGCGCGGACGAAATCGCGATAGGGCGGCGTGCGGTCGTGATCGACCTGGCCGGAGGAGCCGGCGTCGGTGACGGTGAGGGAGCGCCCGTCGCGAAAGCGGATCAGACAACTGTTGACGACATTCTTGCCGTCGGAGCCGGAGGTCATGTTCACCGAGACGATGTCGGTCCAGAGCTGGCGGCCTACTTCGCCGGCATCGTTGCGCCAGATGATCGCGGACTGCCGCCCGGCATCGAACAGCGTCACGCCATGGTTCGGATTGCGCCAGAAGAAGCGCTTGCCGTTCAGCAAGTAATAAAGGTCATAGGCCGTCGAGGCCGTGGCGGGCGCGGGATCGGTCATGCGGAGAGACTAGCGGAATTTGGGGAGGCGTCGATGTGGTACTTACGTCAGCGCGTGTGATGTGAGACCCGTCAGGTCTGACTCAATAATAGATCGGCCAAGGTAGGATGGAGTGTCAGGGCAGCCCCAGAGAGGGTCGCGGAGGTTATTACATTCACTATCGAATCGAATTGATTATCAAGGGACGAATGACATTCCAGATCGCTTTCAAATCTGATTTGCTCGGATGAAAGCTCGAATTGTGGACGTACTGATGCATAGAATGAGCGGAAACCAATGGCTTGTCACTCTCGAATTTGCGAATGATGCTGCGAGCCTTAGTGTCGATGAAGTCTCGGTTCAGCATGGAATCTGCTACTCGTCGATAGTGGAAAGATCAGATTCAATCTCGCATTCAACGATCGAGAATGCCTGCTCCATCTCCGCTCGTTCGAATGCCTGAAAAAAAAATCCTCCATGTTTCGCTAGGTGCAAGCTCTGGATTGAGCAGAAGTTTGATACAACACGTCCGACGATTTCCATCGAAAACGACAAAGTCATCTTGGTCTTTACGTACGAGTGGAAGCGCAAACAACCTTTTTGATTGCGCCAAGTCTTCTGCAAGTGCGCGCATGTGATTTGCACGGTTTTCGAGCAGCCAGTGAATAGCTGCTGTCTCATCTCGCAACTGCCCATGACGGTCATTATGCGGATTCAGTTGCAACTTGCCGACTGGCAATCGGAGCAATTCCATCAAACCTCCATAAGTTGCATAGGGTCGGTGCGCAACTTTGCGTGGTCCAACAAAGGCGTCAAGGGGCGGTGGCTTGACACAAAGTCCATCAAGGTATATATTCCTATCTATCCCGTCCCGATGAGAGGGGCGGCTCGCGATCGTCACGGTTCGCGGGGCGGGATGCGGTGGACGCGGCAGCGTCGGGCCGGAACGAAGGTCGCAGGGCGCAAGCCCGGAGGGCGAGCGCGCGCCTTGTACAAAGGGCGCGCTCAAGGGCCGGAGGCGCGTGAGGGACTTCAGTTCCGGTGAACGACCACGCTGCGCGATGCGGACCGGGGCGGAGATGCGCCCCATCGGCATCGCCTTTTGCGCGCCGGCCCAAGTCGTGTGGTCC
>JBARXT010000072.1:0-6216 GCA_049647485.1 Xanthobacteraceae bacterium | reverse complement strand
GTGCTCTGCTGCCCCGGCAAACATCGTCGAGCTCGCGGCGCCATTCTTGCGACCTTTCGTCCGGCCGATGCTTGACAGCGTAGGCAAAGGGGGCCGGTCAGTCCGGCGTGCGGACCTGAACCCTCCTGGAGGGCATACATCGGCGTATCGCAAACTTGCGTTTAGGCGCTGCCGTTCATCACGCTTGCGTTTTGCCGTCGCGTGGCGCTGGCAAATTTCGTGGGAGCATAGTTAGATAGTCGGACTCTAATAAAAAAAACTTCCAAGGAGAAAACGCGAATGATCCGACTACCATCTCGTCTGGCTGCGATCTCGGCCGCTGCGTTGCTGCTCACCGCCGGCAGCGCACTGGCTCAGAAAAAGTACGATACCGGCGCCAGCGATACCGAAATCAAGATCGGCAATATCGAGGCCTATAGCGGCCCGGCGTCAGCCTACGGCATTATCGGCAAGACCGAGGAAGCCTACTTCAAGATGATCAACGATCAGGGCGGCATCAAGGGTCGCAAGATCAATTTCATTTCCTATGACGACGCTTACAGTCCGCCGAAAACCGTCGAGCAGACCCGCAAGCTGGTCGAGAGCGACGAGGTGCTGTTCATTTTCAATCCGCTCGGTACGCCGACGCAATCGGCCGTTCACAAGTACATGAACGCCAAGAAAATCCCGCAGCTCTTCATCGCCTCCGGCTCCAGCAAGTGGGACGACGCGAAGAATTTCCCGTGGACCATGGGTTATCAGCCGAGCTATCGCTCCGAAGCGCGCATCTTCGCCAAGTATATCCTGGCCACCAAGCCTGCAGGAAAAATCGCGGTGTTCTACGCCAACGACGATTTCGGCAAGGACTACGTTCTTGGGCTGAAGGACGTACTCGGCGACAAATACGCTAAGATGGTCATCGCCGAGGAGAGCTATGAAAACAGCGAGCCGACCATCGACTCTCACATCATCAAGCTGAAGGGCTCGGGCGCTGATGTGCTGGTCAACATCTCGACGCCGAAGTTCGCCGCGCAAGCCATCAAGAAGATGCACGAGATCGGCTGGAAGCCGATGCATCTGATGACCGACGTATCGATCTCCATCGGCGCGGTGATGAAGCCGGCGGGCTTCGATGCCTCCGAAGGCATTCTTTCGGCTGGCTATCTCAAGGACGCCTCGGATCCGCAGTGGAAGGACGATGCAGGCATGAAGAAATTCATGGCTTTCGTCGAGAAGTACATGCCGGGTGCGAACGTCGCCGACGCCAACATGGTCTATGGCTATTCCGCCGCTCAGACCATGGTGCATGTGCTCGAACAGTGCGGTGACGATCTCACCCGCGCCAACATCATGAAGCAGGCCGCCAACATCAAGCAGTTCGTGCCGGATACGCTGATCCCGGGCATTCATGTCAAGACCAGCGCGGCCGACTTCGCACCGATCGAACAGCTCAAGATGATGAAGTTCACCAACGGCAAGTGGGATCTGTTCGGCGACGTGCTCAGCGCCGAAACCGATCGCTGATCGTTTCGCGACGCGACTATAAGAAGGGCGGTGTCCATCCTGACGCCGCCCTTCTTTTTGACTTCGCGATTCTTGTCGGGCCAAACCGGCTATTCCGGTTTCCCGATGGTGATTTTCAGGGTCCCTATGCCGTCGACGCCGCATTCGACCTTGTCGCCGGCGACAAGCGGGCCGACGCCGGCCGGAGTGCCGGTCATGATGATATCCCCGGCATCCAGCGTGACCTGCTCGGACAACTTTGCGATGATTTCCGGCACGCTCCAGATCAATTCGGTGAGATCGCCCTTTTGCTTCTCTGTGCCGTTGACCGAGAGCCAGATCCTTCCCTTGGAGGGGTGGCCGATCTTGGCGGCCGGCTGCAATGCGCCGCACGGCGCCGAACGGTCGAACGACTTGCCGATCTCCCACGGCCGTTCCTTTTTCTTTGCAGCCCCTTGCAGGTCACGGCGGGTGAGGTCAACGCTGACGCCGTAGCCGTAGACGTGATCGAGCGCCTTATCGGCGGCAATGTTGCGGCCGCCGCTTTTCAGCGCCACCACCAGTTCAACCTCGTGATGGAAGTTTTTGGTCAACGGCGGATAGGGGATCGTCGCACCATCGGCAACTACCATGTCGGCATGCTTGGCGAAGAAGAAGGGCGGATCACGTTCGTCGTTGCCCATTTCGCGGATATGTTCGAGATAGTTGCGCCCGACACACCAGATGCGGCGGACCGGAAAGGCCTTGCTCTCGCCAGCCACGGCAATGCAGGCTTGCGGCGGCGCGGGAATGACGAATGACGCGGGAGTGCTCATGAGGGGCTCGATCATCGATGGTGGGACGGGAGGCGAATGCGGCCCAGTCTATGCCGGCGCGGCCGTCGCCGCCAGCGGCGTCGCCTCACGATGCTGCAGGCGGAAGAACGATGCATAGCGGCCATTACGGTGCAGCAGATCGTCGTGACGGCCGCGCTCGACAATTTCTCCGCCCTCGACCACCAGGATCGCATCGGAATTCATGATGGTGTGGAGGCGGTGGGCGATGACGATGGTGGTGCGATTCTGACATAGATGGGTGATGGCTTCCTGCACCTGCTTTTCGGACTCCGAGTCCAGTGCCGCGGTTGCTTCGTCCAGCAGGATGATCGGCGCGTCCTTCACCAGCGCGCGGGCAATCGCGATGCGCTGGCGCTGGCCGCCGGACAGTTGCGTGCCATGCTCGCCGACCGGCGTGTCGTAGCCTTTGGGGAAACCCATGATGAAGTCGTGCGCGCAGGCGGCCTTGGCGGCGGCGACGATGTCGTCGTCGCTTGCGCCCGGTTTCCCGAACGCGATGTTGTCGCGGATGGTGGCGCGGAACAGATAGACATCCTGGCCGACATAGGCGGTTTGCTGCCGCAGCGAATGGCGCGACACTCCTGCGATGTTCTGGCCGTCGATGTTGATTGCGCCGCCGTCGATCTCGTAGAGCCGCAACAGCAATGCGAGCACGGTCGACTTGCCGCCACCGGACGGCCCGACCAGCGCAGTTGCCTTACCGGGCTCGGCCACGAAACTCATCCCCTTCAACACCGGCTCGCCCGGTCGGTACGCGAACCTGACGTCGCGCAGTTCCACGCGTGCTTCAGTCAGCTTCAGTGCCGGCTTATCGCTGTCGTCGGGCTCACTTGCCGGACTATCGATGATCTCGATCAGCTTGCGTGCGCCGATCAGGCTGGAGTTGAGATCGATGTTGAGGCGCGCCAGTCGCTTGGCCGGCTCGTAAGCGAGCAGGAAGGCGGTCAGGAAAGAAAAAAACTGCCCCGGCGTTGCACCCATCGCCACCACGCGATAACCGCCATACATCAGGCCCCCGGCGATGGCGAAGCCGCCGAGGGTTTCCATCAGCGGGCTGGAGCGGTTGGAAATGCGCGCCATCTTGTTGGAGTCGCGTTCCACCGCGTCGATGCTGACCCCGATGCGCTCGCGCATGGTCTGTTCCAGCGTGAACGCCTTCACGGTGCGGATGCCTTGCAGCGATTCCTGCATCGTCTCCATGATGTCGGCGGTGCCGTGGAACTGGCTGTGCGCCAGCCCCTTGATGCGTTTCACCAGCTTGCGCAGCACGATCATCGCCGGCGGCGCCACCAGTGCGCCGAGCAGAGACATGTACGGATCCTGCATCACCATCACGGCGACGAGCGCGATCAGCGACAGCAGATCGCGGCCGACGGCATTGATCAACAGGGTCAGCACCTGCGTCACCGAGGTCGCGCCGGCCGTGAGCCGCGCCAGAAATTCCGACGAATGCCGCTGAGAGAAGTAGCCGATGCTCTCGCTCATCAGCTTGGCGAACAGCCGGCGCTGATTGTTGGCGAGGATGGCGTTGCTGATCTGGGACAGGATCACCGAGTGGCCATAGGTAGCCGCGCCCTTCACTATGAAGATAACGAGCACCACCAGCGACAGCGTGAAGATGCCGCGGACATTGCGATCGACGTAAGCCTGGTTGATGACCTCTCCGAGCAGATAGGCGGCGGCGGCCGTGGTTGCCGCGGCGATGCCCATCAGGAGGAACGCCACGAGATAGCGCCGCCAATAGGCGGAAGCCTGTTCGCTGACGAGGCGGCGAATCAATATCGCCGCGCCATAGGGGTCATCGGTAATCTTGCGTGGGGCGTCGGTCATCCGCGTTCCAGCGACGGGCGGGCAAACGGCCGTGCGCGTCTGGGTTGTGGGCGAAAACGTTCGCCTCACTTGCCCACTATGCGCGGCTTTTTCAAGCCGGGGTCCTGACTTTTACCGAAGGTCTAAGCTGATTTCGCCCGCCGCGGAATTCCGCCCCGACTTTGCGCCAGTCGGGCTTCCCAGGCCAGCGCGTGAGCCGCGATGGTAGGCAGGTCGTCGTATTGCGGCGTCCAGTCCAGCGTCGCGCGGATGCGGCCGGTGTCGGCGATCATGGTCATGATGTCGCCTGGCCGGCGCGGCGCATACTGAACCGCGAAATTGTGGCCTGCGACCCGGCGGACCGCTTCGATGGTTTCCAGCACGGAATAGCCGCGGCCGTAGCCGCAATTCAGCGTCGTCGAGGATCCACCCTGCCGCAGATAGGCCAGTGCGGCACGATGCGCCTGCGCGAGGTCGCTGACATGGATGAAATCGCGGATGCAACTGCCGTCCGGCGTCGGGTAGTCGGTGCCGTAGACATCGATTTTGGCGCGCTGACCGGTGGCCGCCTCCACCGCGATTTTCAGCAAATGCGTGGCGCCGACGGTGGCGAGGCCGATGCGGGCGAGCGGATCGGCGCCCGCGACATTGAAATAGCGCAGCACCACGAAGTTGAAATCATGCGCGGCGGCGGTGTCGTGCATCATGATCTCGCTCATCAACTTTGATGCGCCATAGGGCGACAGCGGCCGCGTCGGCGCATCCTCCGTCACCGGGACCTGATCCGGATTGCCGTACACGGCTGCCGTGGAGGAGAAAATGAAACGGCGAATGTTGCCTTTCACCGCGCTGGCCAGCAGATTGCGCGTGGTCATGGTGTTGTTGCGATAGTAGCCGAGAGGATCGCGCATCGAGTCCGGCACCACCACGGAGCCCGCGAAATGAATGATCGCGTCGATACCGTGATTGGCGATGATGCCTTCCAGAAGATTCTCGTCGCCGGCGTCGCCGATGTAGAGCGGCACGCCTTCGGGCACCGCGGAGGAAAAGCCGGTCGACAGATTGTCGATCACCACCACGCTCTCGCCGGCTTCGACCAGCGCGAGAACCATATGACTGCCGATGTAGCCGGCGCCGCCGGTGACGAGCACGCTCATGAGGCCCTTCCATCATCTGCCGAACCGTAAGGCTGCGGCGGCGACGCATCGATCAGAACGCGCCAATAGTAGGGGGAAACTTAAGGCCGTAGCGGTGCAGACAAGGTAAAACCGGGTCCATGGACCGCAGATTCGGTGTGATCGCGGCTTTGAAACGTGCTTATGGTTGCCAAAACCTCACCGAACTCGGGGCAATGCGGGCTTTTTCCGACGATGGATTCCTTTCTGTTCGTTAAGACTTCGTCCCTCGGCGATGTCGTGCACAACATGCCGGCGGTGACCGAGGCGCGCCGGCGCTGGCCGGATGCGCATATCGGCTGGATGGTCGAGGAGGCGTTCGCGCCGCTGGCGCGGCTGCATCCAGGCGTCGACGAGGTGATAGCGGTGGCGACGCGGCGGTGGCGCCGCGGCCTGCTGTCGCCGGCAGTCTGGCGCGAAGCGACGACGTTCCGTCGTGACCTGCGCGCCCGCCGTTACGACCGGATCGTCGATACTCAGGGCCTGCTGCGCTCCGCTTTACTGGCGGCGCAGGCCCATGGCGAGCGTCACGGATATGACCGCCGCAGCATTCGCGAACCGGTGGCGTCCTGGTTTTACGATGTGCGCCATGCGGTGGCGAAGAACCAGCATGCCGTGCTGCGCAATCGCGCGCTGGCAGGGCTATCGCTCCAGTTCACGCCGGGCGATGGCATCGATTATGGTTTGTCGCGAGGCGCGGCGACATCTGCTGCGCCCCATGCGGTGCTGCTGCATGGCACCTCGCGCCCGCGCAAGGAATGGCGCGAGTCCGACTGGATCGGGCTTGGGCAGGCGCTGCGGCGCAAGGGTCTAGGCGTTTTGCTGCCATGGGGTACGGAGGCCGAGCGCGTGCGCAGCGAGCGGCTGGCCGGTGCGATCAAGGGCGCCGAAGTGCTGCCGCGCCGACCGCTCGA
>JBARXT010000071.1:0-8988 GCA_049647485.1 Xanthobacteraceae bacterium | reverse complement strand
GCTTGATCCCGGCTTCGGTTTCGACCTGATCCGGCTCGCCGCAAGCCGCACCGACGACGTCGTCGCCGCGCAACGCGATCTCGATGCGCATGTCCACGACAACGGCGAGGTGGCGGCGCTGATCGATCGTATCGCGGCGCGGATCGGCGGTAGCCGCATCGTCGTGCATTTGCCGCAGGACACCCACATCCCCGAGCGCGCAATGCTCGCCGTGCCGGCGCAGCATCATTTCGCGGCGGCAACCGTTGCGGCATGGCCCGCGCGCGCCGAAGCCGAACCGCCGCTGCGCCCGCTGAGACTGTTCGCGCAGCCGGAGCCGGTCGAGGTGTTGGCGGATTTCCCGCACGGCCCGCCAGCGGCGTTTCGCTGGCGCCGCGCCTTCCATCGTCTCGCGCTAATCGAGGGGCCGGAGCGCATCGCCATGGAATGGTGGCGGCTCGGCGATCGCGATGACCTCACGCGCGATTATTTCCGTGCGGAAGATTCAGACGGTGGACGATTTTGGCTTTATCGCGAAGGCGTTCATCGTCGCGAGGTCGTCACCTTCCGCTGGTTTCTGCACGGACTATTCGCATGACTGTCTATGCGGAAATCGGCGTCACCAGCAATTTCTCGTTCCTGCGTGGCGCGTCGCATCCGCAGGAATATGTGCATCGCGCCAGCAAATACGGTCTTTATGCCATCGGCATTGCCGATCACAACACGCTGGCCGGCGTGGTGCGCGCCTACAGCGAATACGGCAACCGAAAGCGCGTGCGCTACAAGCCGAAGCTGTTGGTCGGCGCGCGGTTGGTATTCACCGACGGCACGCCGGATATTCTCGCTTATCCGCGCGACCGCGCCGCCTATGGGCGGCTCTGCCAACTGCTCAGCAAGGGCAAACTCGCGGCGGAGAAGGGCGAGTGTCATTTGCGGTTCGGCGATCTGGCAGAATTCAGCGAAGGTCTGCTGCTGGTGGTGATGCCGGATTATCGCATCCGCACCAGGATCACGCTGACGACGCTCGATGCACTTTCGCGCCTTTCCGCCGAAGGCGTGTGGCTCGCGGCATCATTGCATCATCACGGCGACGATGCGCGGCGCATGGCGCGGCTGGAACGGATCGCAACGACGGCGCGCGTTCCGCTGATCGCCACCAGCGACGTGCTCTATCATGTGCATCAGCGCCGGCCATTGCAGAACGTGCTGTGCTGCATCCGTGAGAAGACGACGATCACGACCGTCGGGCGGAAACTGCAAGCCCATGCCGAACGCCACCTGCGCACGCCGAACGACATGGTGCGGCTGTTCCGGCCATGGCCGGCGGCATTGGCTGAAACGGTACGCTTTGCCGACCGCATCGTGTTCTCGCTCGATCAACTGAAATACCAGTACCCGGACGAGCCGGTGCCGCCGGGTAAGAGCGCGCAGCAGCATCTCGAAGACCTGACATCGGCAGGCGTCAAAGAATATTTCCCGCAAGGCATCGACGACAAGTTGCGCGCGACGCTGCGCAAGGAACTGACGCTGATCGCGGAACTGAAATACGCGCATTATTTTCTCACCGTGCATGACATCGTGCACTGGGCGAGGGCGCAGAACATTCTCTGTCAGGGCCGGGGCTCGGCGGCCAATTCCGCGGTCTGCTACGTGCTCGGCATCACCTCGGTGAATCCGGCCGAGATCGACGTGCTGTTCGAGCGTTTCATCTCCAAGGAACGGCTGGAGCCGCCGGACATCGACGTCGATTTCGAGCACACGCGCCGCGAGGAGGTGATGCAGTATGTCTATCGTCGCTACGGCCGCCACCGCGCCGCGATCATCGCGACCGTGATCCATTATCGGCCGCGCAGCGCCATCCGCGACGTCGGCAAGGCATTGGGCTTGACCGAGGATGTCACCGCCGCGCTGGCCGATACGGTGTGGGGTCATCATGGCGACGACCTCGACGACAGGCAGGTGCGGCAGGCCGGACTGGAGCCAAACAATCCCACGGTGGCGCGCGCGGTACGGCTTGCGACGCAATTGATCGGTTTTCCGCGCCATCTGTCGCAGCATGTCGGCGGTTACGTGCTGACGCAGGACCGGCTCGACACCTATGCGCCGATCGGCAACGCTGCGATGGCGGACCGCACCTTCATCGAATGGGACAAGGACGACGTCGACGCGATGCGAATGATGAAGGTCGACGTTCTGGCGCTCGGCATGTTGACCTGCATCCGCAAATGCTTCGACCTGATCGCCTGGCACAAGGGGAGGCATTATCAACTGTCCGACATCAAGTCGAAAGACGATGATGAAGTCTATCAGATGTTACAGAAAGGCGAATCTATCGGCGTGTTTCAGGTCGAAAGCCGGGCGCAGATGAATATGCTGCCGCGCCTGAAGCCGCGCACGTTCTACGATCTCGTCATCGAGGTCGCCATCGTGCGGCCGGGCCCGATCCAGGGTGACATGGTGCATCCGTATCTGCGACGGCGAAATGGGCAGGAAAGGGTGAATTATCCGTCGCCGTCTCCCCAACATGGCGACAAGGATGAACTGCATCGCGTGTTGCACAAAACCCTTGGCGTGCCGCTGTTTCAGGAGCAGGCGATGCGCATCGCTATTCAAGCCGCGCATTTCACCTCGGAAGAAGCCAACGGTTTGCGCCGCGCCATGGCGACATTCAGGAATGTCGGCACCATCTGGAAGTTCGAATCCAAGATGATCGATAACATGGTCAGGCGAGGTTACGACGAAACCTTCGCAAAGAACTGCTTCGAGCAGATCAAGGGTTTTGGCAGTTACGGTTTTCCGGAAAGCCACGCCGCCGCCTTCGCGCAGCTTGTCTATGTTTCGTCGTGGTTGAAGCGGTTTCATCCCGATACGTTCTGTTGCGGACTCCTGAATTCGCAGCCGATGGGATTTTACGCGCCGGCGCAGATCGTTGGCGACGCGCGCAAGAATGGTGTTGAGGTGCGCGAGATCGATGTGTCGCACAGCTTCAGCCAGAATACGCTGGAAGAGCGATGCGGTGAGCATCACGCGGTGCGGCTCGGCTTCCGTCAGATCGATGGATTCAAATGGACCGATCCGGATGAGAAATCGACGCCGGCCACGAATACCGCGCGGCTCTCTCCCCCCTTGTGGGGGAGAGGTGGAGAGGGGGGTAACAACAAAAACGGTGTGTGCGGCTCACCCCCCTCCCTAACCCTCCCCCACAAGGGGGGAGGGAATGAACTGGACGACTGGGGCGAGCGCATCGTTGCAGCGCGCGAGAAGCGGCCGTTCACCTCACTGGAGGATTTTGCCCGCGATACGAAGCTGCCGAAGCGCGCGCTGATCCTCTTGGCGGACGCCGATGCGTTCCGCTCGCTCGGGCTCGACCGCCGCGCCGCGCTGTGGGCAGTGCGTCGTTTGCCGGATGACGTGCCGCTGCCATTGTTCGAGGCCACCATCGCGCGCGAACAGCCGGACGAAGGCGCGCAACCGTTGCCGCAGATGCCACTGCCGGAGCAGGTGATGGCGGATTATCAGACCACGCGCCTGTCGTTGAAAGGCCATCCGATGCAGTTTCTGCGCGATGGCTTTACAGCGGAAGGCGTCGCCGCCTGCCGCGAGGTGTCCGATGCCCGCAACGGACTTAAAATCCGTTGCGCCGGCGTGGTGCTGGTGCGGCAGCGGCCGGGCAGCGCAAAGGGCGTGGTGTTCATGACGCTGGAGGATGAAACCGGCATCGCCAACATCGTGGTGTGGCCGAAGGTGATGGCGCAATTCCGCAAGGAGGTGATGGGCGCGCGGCTGGTGGTGGTGGAAGGCCGCATCCAGAGCAGCCCTGAAAAGGTGGTGCATCTGGTTGCCGAACGCCTGATCGATCGCTCCTACGATCTGATCGGGCTTGCCAACGATGCGCTGGTCCGCAAACGCGCCTTGCCGACGGGTGCGGTGCTGGTCGATCCGCTCAACGACGATCGCCACGCACAACAGGACGTGCCGGCGCAGAAACACCGTCATCCGCGCAACGTGCGCATTCTTCCGCCGTCGCGGGATTTTCATTGAGTGAAGAATATCCTCTCTGTCATGCCCGCGCTTGTCGCGGGTATCCACGTCCTTACGACGTAGCACAACAAAGAGCGTGGATGGCCTGGACATAGGCGAGCGAAGCGACGCCGTTCTTCGAACGGCTATGCCCGGCCATGACAACTGAGACGATCTTCTGGATGGCGGCCATTGCGGCTTCCTCATGGCTGATCGGAGCAGCGTGATATCCACTTCGCTGCGAAACACGATAAACTCGCGCGCGAAAGTTTATCAAAAACACGCCGACAGTTTTCGGGAATCATTGATGCAATCGGTTCACGCTGTTCTTGCCGACCTCTGGGCGCAAGCCGGAGGTAAATCCTTCTCACTCGAAGCGGTGAAACTCACCGGCACCGAGCCGACGCTCCCGTCCTCGTTTCGTGTCGCGGCGGCGGCGCAGGCCAGCATCGCAGCAACGGGATTGGCCGCCGCTGAAATCGCACGACTGCGTGGCGGCCGCGCGCAAACCGTGTCGGTGGATATGTTGCATGCGGCGATCGAATGCCGGAGCGAGCGCTATCTGCGTGTCGACGACAAACCGCCGCCGCCGGCGTGGGACGCCATTGCCGGCGTCTACAAGACCGGCGACGGCCGCTTCGTCCGGCTTCACACCAACTTCCCGCATCATCGTGACAACATCTGCAAGCTGCTCGATTGCGCGCCGGAACGCGACGCCGTGCAGGCTGCTCTGATGAAGTGGAAAGGTGAGGCATTCGAAACCGCCGCTTATATCGGCGGTTGCGTAGTGTCGCTGATGCGCTCGCGTCAGGAATGGTCGGCGCATCCGCAGGCGAAGGCATTGAAGGCGTTGCCTGTGATCACCATCGAGCGGATCGGCGAGGCCGTGCCGCGCGCGTGGCCGACGGGTGAACGGCCGCTATCGGGGCTGCGCGTGCTCGATCTGTCGCGCGTGATCGCGGGGCCGGTGGCGGGCCGCGCGCTTGCCGCGCATGGCGCTGACGTGATGCTGGTGACCGGACCGACATTGCCGTCGATCCCGTGGCTGGTCATCGATACCGGCCGGGGCAAGCTGTCGTGCTCGCTCGATCTCAAGAGCGAGGAAGGCCGCGCATCGTTGCGCAAGCTGATGAGCAACGCCGACATCATGGTGCAGGGTTATCGGCCGCAGGCACTGGCGGCGCTCGGTTTCTCGCCGCAGGATGCGGCGCTGCTCGATCCCGGCATCGTTTATGTCTCGCTCTGCGCCTATGGTCATGTCGGCCCGTGGGCGGAGCGACGCGGGTTCGATTCACTGGTGCAGGCCTCGACCGGCTTCAACCATGCCGAGGCGCAGGCTGCCGGTGTGGAAGGACCGAAGGAATTGCCGATGCAGATCCTCGACCACGTCACCGGCTATCTGATGGCGTTCGGCGCGATGATGGCGCGGGCGCGGCAGGCGCACGAGGGTGGAAGCTGGCATGTCCGCGTATCGCTGGCGCAGACCGGGCAATGGCTGTGGAATCTCGGAAGGCTGCCGAAGGGATTGGATACGCCGGACATCGCGGCGGACGCGGTGGCACCCTTTATCGAGGAAAGCGATTCCGGTTTCGGCCGGCTGCGCGCCGTGCGGCATGCGACTGTGTTGTCACGCACGCCGGCGGTGTGGTCGCGCCCGTCGGTGCCGCTCGGTCACGATGCCCCGGAGTGGCCGCCGCGCGGGTGACGCTGACGATAACGGGAGACCCGTCATGCCCGGGCTTATCCCGGGCACGACGACGATAAGACCGTGCTCAGCGATTCTTGTTGTTCGGTTTACGCTTCTCGATGAAGGCGGCCATGCCTTCGGAGCGGTCTTCCAGCGCGAAGGTAGCGCGGAACAGATCGCGCTCGACATTCATGCCTTCGGAGAGTGGCGTCTCGAACGCGCGGTTCACGGCGAGCTTGGCCATCTCGGCCGTGGGGCGCGACATCGACGCGATCTTCTCGGCGGCGGCGAGCGCTTCATCCATCAGCTTGTCCGCAGGCACGATGCGGCTGACGAGGCCGGAGCGTTCGGCTTCGTTGACGTCCATCATGCGGCCGGTGAGGCAGAGGTCCATCGCCTTGGCCTTGCCGATGGCGCGGGTCAGGCGCTGCGTGCCGCCGATGCCGGGAATGGTGCCGAGCGTGATTTCGGGCTGCCCGAATTTTGCGGTGTCGGAGGCGATGATGAAATCGCACATCATCGCCAGTTCGCAACCGCCGCCGAGGGCGTAGCCGCTCACCGCCGCGATGGTCGGTTTGCGGCAGGTGGCGACGCGGTCGCCGCCGATCTGCTTGAAGTCCTCATTGAACATGTCGATGAAGCCTTTCGGCTGCATCTCCTTGATGTCGGCGCCGGCGGCGAAGGCCTTTTCGTTGCCGGTGATGACGATGCAGCCGATGGCGTCATCGGCCTCGAGATCGTCGATAGCGGCGGCGATTTCCCTGAACACTCCGAACGACAGCGCGTTGAGCATCTTCGGCCGGTTCAGGCGAAGAAGACCGACAGCGCCTTTTTTCTCAACGATGATGTGTTCGAACGTACTCATGATCCACCCTGCCTTGCGCTGTTGAAGCCCTCTCGGGACGCGCGCAATTTGCCCGCTGCCGGGCGATGTCGCAAGGGCGCCGGATGTGCAGAAATGCACAAGGGCGGATGAAAAAATGCCGCGCCTTCATCGCGGGAGGAAAACGACGAAGGCGCGGCATAACGGCTTCGATGTTACGCGATAAGCATGCGCACCGCCGAAGCCAAGGTCAGCAGTCCCCCGAAGGCAATGAAGAGTTTCCCGATCAGCGAGGCTTGCGCCCAACTCGAACTGTCGTCGCCGGCGGAAGCGGCCTGACCCGTCGTGACGGGCTCCGGCGTATTGACGGATGCGAGCGCCAGCGTCGGTGTGGGTTCGGCCTGCGCGGCCATCGCGCGATCGACATCGTTGAGTTCGTCAGAGGGAATCACCTCCGCGTCGGTCTTGGCGGTGGTTGGGGGCGCCTCGCTGGCGGTGGCGCTTCCGAGGTGCGGCGCCGGGGTGCCGTCGCTCATCACGCCGGGTGCGGGCGACGAAAGATCCGCGATCGAAGCCGGAGCAGATGTCAGCGGCGTCGCATTGCCGGCAGTCGGATTGTTATCGAGCAACTGCGCCTTGGCGTCGGCGACCGATGACGTGAGCGGGGTCGCGACGTCCTTCGCGGGTGCGGACGTCGTCATTTCCGGAACGCTGGCATTGTCGGCGTCGACGACAGGCGCGTCGGCAGCAGATTCCGTTTGGGCCTCTGCGCTGGATTCCGATTTCGCCTTGTTCTCGACGGCCGCCTTGCGGGAATGTCGGTGGGATCGAGATGCTCTGTGCCGCCGGCTGTGACGTGAGGATGCCTTACGGTATTTGTTAAGCGCGACCGGTTTGCCGGGTTCCGCGGCAGCAGCGGGTTGTTCGGCGGCCGGGGCGGCGGCGGGGCTGGGTTTTATCCCGAACAACTGCTGCAGCGGATTGGGTTGTGTCGTTTGTTGTGCCGCGGTTGTTGGCGGAGCCGCATTGGGCGTCTCCTGTGCCTGAAGTGGCCCGGCGCACCAGAGCCAGATTCCTGCTGCAACCATCAATGCCGAGCGCCCGCTGGCCTTGATATTCATGGCAGTCTCCCCGTTTTGTAAGTGTCCCGAAGTTCGCCTCACTTCGACGGCGGCTCTCTCAGCGAACCTCACGACCGCCGCGCTGGTCCCAAGAGCGCAGAGAGCCTCCCCGCGTGACCACACCGCGGCGAAATAAGGGAATCTTTCGACAAATCCCTGCTTGCCCGCGAGTCGGGCGATCGTGTCAGTCTGACCGATCAATGTTATGGATGCACAGGATCGGCGAAACGGCTCCGCCGAAAGGGATTTTGGGAATTCCGCGGCGAGCGGGACGCCAGAGCCAGCGGCACGACGTTCACGATTTCGTGATATCGATTGTGGGGCGTAATAACCCCGTGCGGCGACCGAATGGTTTTACAGGAGCGCGTGTGCGCGGACGTGACGAGGAATGGACCGGCCTGATGCGGGCGGCGAACGCAGGCGACGCCACCGCCTACCGGCGTTTGCTGGAAGCCGTGACGCCGGTGCTGCGCGCGGCGACGTATCGTGGCCTTGCCCGCGCCGGTCAGCCGGTCGATCAATCCGAGGATATCGTGCAGGAGATTTTGCTGGCGGTGCATCTGAAGCGGCAGACCTGGGACGCGACCGCGCCATTCGCGCCGTGGCTGTTCGCCATCGCGCGCAACAAGCTGATCGATGCGTTGCGCCGGCGCGGGCGGCGGGTCTTCGTCAACATCGACGATTTCTCCGAAACGATGGCGGCGCCATCGGCGAGCGAAACATTGTCGCCGGGCGAGGTTGCCCTTCATCTTGATGGATTGCCGCCGCGCCAACGTGACGTCCTGAGATCGATCGCGGTGGAGAGCGCGTCAATCAAGGAAACCGCAACGCGGTTTGCAATGACCGAGGGCGCTGTGCGGGTGGCGTTGCATCGCGGCCTCGCCAGTCTCGCGACAAAACTGCGGGAGCCATGACCATGCAGACCGATCGTCTGATTGCCGCGCTTGCGGCCGACGCGAACACCGCGCCACGCCGGATCGGTCCGGTGCTGGCGCTGGCGTTGCTGGCGGCGCTGCCGGTGTCCGTCGCGCTGTTCATGTCGATCCTGGGGATGCGTCCCGATGTGCGGACCGCGATGCACAATCCGTTCTTCGATCTGAAATTCGTGGTGACACTGGCGCTGGCTTTCACAGCAATCGTCGTCAGCCTCCATCTGGCGCGCCCCGAAGCATCGTTAGAAAAATGGGGCTGGCTGCTGTCGATTCCGGCGATCCTGATTGCGCTCGGAATCATGGTCGAGATGATGATGCCACATGAACGGCCGTGGCTGATGCGGTTGATCGGCAACAACGCCATGGCATGTATGGCATCGATCCCGCTGTTTGCGCTGCCGTTCCTCGCGGCTGCGCTGCTGGCGC
>JBARXT010000070.1:0-7678 GCA_049647485.1 Xanthobacteraceae bacterium | reverse complement strand
GTTCTTGACCTCGCCCTCGATGGTCGAGCCCACCGGGAACTTGTCGGCAAAGGTCTCCCACGGATTGGCCAGCGTCTGCTTGAGGCCGAGCGAGATGCGGCGCTTGTCGCTGTCGACTTCGAGGACGATGACGTCAACTTCCTGGCTCGTCGAAACGATCTTGCCGGGGTGGACGTTCTTCTTGACCCACGACATTTCGCTGACGTGGACCAGGCCTTCGATGCCCGGCTCCAGCTCGACGAACGCGCCATAGTCGGTGATGTTGGTGACGGTGCCCTTCAGTTTGGCGCCGACCGGATATTTGGCGGCGACGCCTTCCCACGGATCGGCCTCAAGCTGCTTCATGCCCAGGCTGATGCGCTGCGTGTCGCGGTTGATGCGGATGATCTGGACGCGGACGGTGTCACCGATGTTGATGACTTCGCTCGGGTGGTTGACGCGCTTGTAGCTCATGTCGGTGACATGGAGCAGGCCGTCGATGCCGCCGAGGTCAACGAACGCACCGTAATCGGTGATGTTCTTGACGACGCCGTCGATCACCTGACCCTCTTCGAGGTTCTGCACCAGTTCCTGGCGCTGCTCGGCGCGGGTCTCTTCCAGCACGGTGCGGCGCGAGACGACGATGTTGCCGCGGCGACGATCCATCTTGAGGATCTGGAACGGCTGGGTGTTGTTCATCAGCGGGCCGACGTCGCGGATCGGACGAATATCGACCTGCGAACGCGGCAGGAAGGCCACCGCGCCGTCGAGATCGACGGTGAAGCCACCCTTGACCTGATTGAAGATGACGCCGTGCACCTTCTCGTTGGCGTTGAACGCCTTCTCGAGCTTGCCCCAGCTTTCCTCGCGGCGCGCCTTGTCGCGCGACAGCACGGCTTCGCCGAGCGCATTCTCGATGCGGTCGAGGAACACCTCGACCTCGTCACCGACCTTCAGGGAATTCTCGCGGCCGGGCCCGGCGAATTCGCGCAGCGCCACGCGGCCTTCGGTCTTCAGGCCGACGTCGATGACGGCCATGTCCTTCTCGATCGCAACAACCGTGCCCTTGATGACCGAGCTTTCCTGCAGATTGCCGCCGGCGAAGGACTCGTCGAGCATCGCAGCGAAATCGTCGCGGGACGGATTGTAAGTATCAGTCGAAGCCATTTGTTCTCCAGTGCGGGATGTGCCGGCCGTTCGGGTTGAAGGGCGTATCGCGCATGTAGGGTCAAAGGTCCGCAACCCTTGACGTCCGCGTCGCCATTCCTCGATGGGAAATGGCGATCACGGGCCGGCCTGTGCCTGCACGCTCGATACGATATCAGATGCAAATCTGATCGATGCAATTCTGGTGGCGCCTTTAATCCCGCGGACAAGCGGGAAAGCAGACGCGTCGCTTGTGCCCGGGAGTAACTTGGGAATCTAAGGCGGATCGAGCGATCCTCAAGTCGATTCCTTGAGCCATCGGTTGCAAGGCCGAGCGGGGCGATCCTCCAAAACGGCAGGGGTTTCAGACCCGCTGCCGGCCCGCTCGGACAGCCTCGACAATCGCGATGGCGGCCCGGACGCCGCCTTCTATATCCAAATGCGAATTATCCAGCAAGTGCGCATCCGGAGCGGGTTTCAGCGGAGCCACGGCACGGTTCTTGTCGCGGTCGTCGCGCTTGAGGATATCGGCCAGCACCAGCGCCTCGTCGGCCGCCTCGCCGCGCGCTTTTGCCTCAAGGGTGCGGCGGCGAGCCCGTACTTCGGGCGCGGCGACGACGAAGATCTTCACGTCGGCATCCGGGCAGATCACGGTGCCGATATCGCGGCCGTCCAGCACCGCGCCGGGCGGTTCCGCCGCAAACTGGCGCTGGAACGTCACCAGCGCCTCCCGCACCCGCGGATAGGCCGACACCACCGAGGCGGCATCGCCCACCGCCTGCGTTTTCAGCACCGGATCGCCGAACTTCTCCGGGTCGAGTTCCATCGCGGCAGCGACGGCAGCCGCCTCGTCCGCCAGATCGATCCGCGCGTCGAGCAGCGCCTTGGCGACGGCGCGGTAGATCACGCCGGTATCGAGGTGCCGGAAATGATAGTGCGCAGCGAGCCGCTTGCCGAGCGTGCCCTTGCCCGAAGCGGCCGGGCCATCAATGGCGATGATCATGCGAAGTCTGCCCCCAGCCGCTGCATCATCGGGATGAAATCCGGGAAGCTGGTGGCGATGAAGGCGGTGTCGTCGACGCTCACCGGTTCGTCGGAGGCGCAGCCCATCGCCAGCGCCGACATGGCGATGCGGTGATCCATGTGGGTGGCGACCATACCGCCGCCCGGCACATGGCCACGCCCATCGACGATCATGTCGTCGCCCTCAATTGTAACCTTGACGCCGTTGACCCGCAGCATCGCGGCGGTGGCCTCCAGACGATCGGATTCCTTGACGCGCAATTCGTGCAGCCCGCGCATGACGGTGGTGCCCTCGGCGAAGGCCGCCGCCACCGCCAGCACCAGGTATTCGTCGATCATCGACGGCGCGCGCGAAGCCGGCACCTCGACACCGCGCAGCTTCGAGGCGCGTACCCGCAGTTGCGCCATCGGCTCGCCGGCATCGCCCCGCGCGTTGGTTTCCTCGATGGACGCACCCATCTCGCGCAGCGTCGTGAGCAGGCCGGTGCGTAGCGGATTGGTCATCACGTCGTCGAAGGTGACGTCGGAACCCGGCACGATCAGCGCCGCGACGATCGGGAATGCGGCAGAGGACGGATCGGCCGGCACCGCCACCGGCGCGCCGTGCAGCTCCGGCTGCCCGGTCAGGGAAATTTTTCGCCCGTCCGCGCCGTCCGGAACCGAGACCACTTGCGCGCCGAAATGCTTGAGCATCAGTTCGGTGTGGTCGCGGCTGGCGGCCGGCTCGATCACCGTGGTGACGCCCGGCGCGGCCAAGCCCGCCAGCAGCACCGCCGACTTGATCTGGGCGGAGGCGACCGGCGAGCGATATTCGACCGGCAGCGGATCGCGCGCGCCTTCGAGCGTCAGCGGCAATCGGCCGCCCTCGCTCTGCGCCGTCATCTTTGCCCCCATCAACGCCAGCGGATCGACGATGCGCCGCATCGGCCGCGAGCGCAGCGAGGCGTCGCCGTCGAACGTCGCGGTGATCGGACAACCGGCGACGGCCCCCATCACCAGCCGGCAGCCGGTGCCGGAATTGCCGAAATCCAGCGGCGCGGAGGGCTGCGCGAACCCCGCCACGCCGACGCCATGCACCGACCAGACCCCGCTATCGTCGCGCGCGACCTGCGCGCCGAGCGCCCGCATCGCCTTGGCGGTGTTGAGCACGTCCTCGCTCTCCAGCAATCCCTGGATGCGGGTTTCGCCCACCGCCAGCGCACCCAGAATCAGGGCGCGGTGCGAGATCGATTTGTCGCCAGGCACCCGGATCCGCCCGGTTAACGGCGAACTTTTGCTGGCCCGGAGCGGCGAGAGCTGGCTGGAATGGGTCACGATCGCAATCCTTTATACGGCCGGGCTGGTAACACACCCGACCCGCCGCGTCACGCCGCGGCCGCGGCAAAGCCGCACCGCGCGCGCAAGGCTATTGACAGCGCCGTGACAACTAGCCAAGTGATGCACCGCTTTCAGAAATCCCCAGGATTGACACGTGGCCAAAGCCGACCTCGGAACCAAACGCATTTGCCCGACCACGGGCAAGAAGTTCTACGATCTGAACAAGAATCCGGTGATTTCGCCCTATACCGGCGAAGTCGTGCCGATCGCTCCGGTCGCTCCGCCACGTGGCCGCCCCGAAGCGCGCAACGTGAGCGAGGATGCGCCCGAGATCGCCGAGACCGAAGACCTGGTCTCGCTGGAAGAGGCCGATGCCGAGGAAAAGACCGGCAAGGTCAAGACCGCGACGCCGGAGTCGGAAGACGACATCGAGGTCGACGACACGCTCGACGACGACGATGACGACGATTCGACCTTCATCGCCGACGAGGAAGAAGGCGACGAGGACGTCACCGACATCATCGGCGATGTCTCCGACGACGAAGAGAGTTGATCCCTTAAAAGGGACTTGAGATCGACCCTGATCTGTGGTCAGGGTTGCGCCGCCGCGCTTGACGATGACTCACCCAGGAATTATCCGGGGCGCGTGCGATACGGTTAAGGGGCCATAGCTCAGCTGGGAGAGCGCTTGCATGGCATGCAAGAGGTCGGCGGTTCGATCCCGCCTGGCTCCACCAGCCTTCGCTGGCTTCGCCAGCTACGGCTCGGCAGGCCACATTCCAACCCATCGAAGGCGAAGGCATTCGCGTTCGAGCGGTATCTGAAATCTGCATCGGGTCGCGCATTTGCGAAGACGCGGTTGTGATGGTTTAGTGGCGCGATCGAAAGCCCAACAAGCCTCACAAGAAACGCCTTATGACAACTGAAACGCCTTCCCTCCCCGGTCACGAAGCCATCGCCGGACTGCGCGTGGTCGATCTCTCCCGCGTGCTCGGCGGTCCCTATTGCACTCAGATCCTCGCCGATCACGGCGCCGACGTGGTGAAGGTGGAGCCGCCCGCCGGTGACGAGACCCGCGACTGGGGCCCTCCGTTCCATGAGGACGACGCGGCCTATTTCATCGGCACCAACCGCAACAAGCGCGCCATCGGCCTCGATCTCGCCTCCGAAGGCGGCCGCGCGGTGCTGATGACGATGCTCGAGACTGCCGACGTGCTGATCGAGAACTTCAAGCCCGGCACGCTCGACAAGTGGGGCATCGGCAAGGACATGCTCCGCGAAAAATTTCCGCGGCTGATCCACTGCCGCATTTCCGGCTTCGGTGCCGACGGGCCGCATGGCGGCCATCCGGGCTATGACGCCATCATCCAGTCGATGACCGGCATGATGGCTGCGACCGGTTCGCCCGAGAGCGGCCCGACCCGCATCGGCGTGGCGCTGGTGGACATCACCACCGGCCTCTATGCGACGGTCGGCATCCTGATGGCGCTGGCCGAGCGCGAAAAATCGGGCAAGGGCCAGTTCCTCGAAACCACGCTGTTCGAGACCGGCCTCGCCATCATGCATCCGCACACGGCGAACTTCTTCTTCACCGGCAAGCCGCCGGCGCTGACCGGCAACGAGCATCCGAACCTCGTGCCCTACTCGGTGTTTCCGGCGCGCGACGGCAACATCTTCATGGGCGTCGGCAACGACGGCACCTTCCGCAAGCTGTGCCGCGAACTCGGCCGCCCGGAACTGGGCACCGACCCACGCTTCGCCCGCAACCGCGACCGCATCGCCAACCGGCAAGCGTTGCGCACTGAACTGGAAGCGATCCTCAAGGATCACGACAGCGAGCCGCTGTGCCGCCGGCTGCTGGCGGCCGGACTGCCCGCCGGCCCGGTGCAGTCGATCGACAAGGCGCTCACCAGCGAGCACGTCAAGCATCGCGGCGATATCATCGAAAAGGACTGGTACAAGGGCGTCGCCTCGCCGATCCGTTTCGAGCGCACCAAGGCGAGCCTTCGTCACGTGCCGCCGAAATTCAGCCAGCACACCGAAACCGTGCTGGAGGAATACGGCTATTCCAGACAGCAGATCGCGGACCTGGTGGCGCAGGGCGTGGTCTGCGGCAAGGAACGGCGGCGCTAGTGGCGCGAATTCGACATTCGCTGCCGGCCTCGCAGCGAATCCTTGCGTAATCCGACAGTGTCTTCGCCCGGCCCGGCGGCACAGGCCGCCGCGCCCGAGGGCGTCCGTATCCGATAAGTTCTGCGGGGGAAAATGTTTTTCTCCTTTCCTTGGAGCAAGCTTCCCCCTTACCATCCGCCGCACGTTCGGTTGGACGGTCACTTGCACGTCATCCGCCGCTGTTATCGCGCGAAACGAAGATGACGGCCTAACCAGGAGGAACGCGATGTCATTTCGACGACTTGCTGCTGCAACCACCGCCGCCGCGCTGGCCCTGACCCTGACCTCGGCGCTGACCACCCCCGCTTTCGCCGTCACCGAAATCCAGTGGTGGCACGCCATGACCGGCGGCAACAACGAGGTGGTCGTCAAGCTCGCCAACGATTTCAATGCTTCGCAGAGCGACTACAAGGTGGTGCCGACCTACAAGGGCGGCTACGCCGACACCATGAACGCCGGCATCGCCGCGTTCCGCGCCGGCAACGCCCCCGCCATCATGCAGGTGTTCGAAGTCGGCACCGCGACCATGATGGCCGCCAAGGGCGCGGTGAAGCCGGTCTATCAACTGATGAAGGAAACCGGCGAGAAGTTCGATCCGCAGGCCTATCTGCCGGCGATCACCGGCTACTACTCAACCTCGAAGGGCGAGATGCTGTCGTTCCCCTTCAATTCGTCGTCGACGGTGATGTGGGTCAATCTCGACGCGCTGAAGAAAGCCAACATCGCGGACATTCCCAAGACGTGGCCGGAAGTGTTCGAGGACGCCAAGAAGCTGAAGGCCGCCGGCTACGCGACCTGCGGCTTCTCCAACGCCTGGGTGACCTGGGTGAACCTCGAACAGTTGTCGGCCTGGCATAACGTGCCGCTGTCCTCGAAGGCCAACGGCCTCGACGGTTTCGACACCGTGCTGGAGTTCAACGGCCCGTTGCAGGTCAAGCACCTCGAAAAGCTGATCGAGTTGCAGAAGGACAAGACCTACGATTATTCCGGCCGCACCAATGCTGGCGAAGGCCGCTTCACCTCCGGTGAATGCCCGATCTTCCTGACCTCGTCGGGCTTCTTCGGCAACGTCAAGTCGCAGGCCAAGTTCAACTGGACCAACGCGCCGATGCCCTACTATCCCGACGTCAAGGGCGCGCCGCAGAATTCGATCATCGGCGGTGCATCGCTGTGGGTGATGGGCGGCAAGTCGCCGGAAGAATACAAGGGCGTCGCCAAATTCCTCGCCTTCCTCTCCGACACCGATCGCCAGGTCTACATCCACAAGGCGTCCGGCTATCTGCCGATCACCAAGGCGGCTTACGAAAAAGCCAAGGCCGAGGGCTATTACAAGGATCACCCTTATCTCGAAACGCCGCTGAAGGAACTCACCAACAAGGAGCCGACCGAGAATTCGCGCGGCCTGCGGCTCGGCAACATGGTGCAGCTTCGCGACGTCTGGGCCGAGGAGATCGAGCAGGCGCTGGCCGGCAAGAAGAGCGCCAAGGAAGCGCTCGACGCTGCCGTCTCGCGCGGCAACACCATGCTGCGCCAGTTCGAACGGACCGTGGCGAAGTAACTAGACGCTGGGAGCCATGAAGCTAGGAGCCATGGGCGCTTTTCGATTTCAGTTCGCAAAAGCCGCGCATGCTCCCCTCCCCCCGCTCGTGCGGCGGGGAGGGGTCGGGGGTGGGGGGTGCCACGCGCAACGCGCTGATGATGATCTCCAGCACGCCATCGATATTGCCGAGCACATCGCTGTTCCAGAATCGGAGAACGCGATAGCCACTCGCTTCGAGATAGGCCGTGCGGATAGCGTCGCTGGCGCGCTCGGCGTGTTGCCCGCCATCGATCTCGATCACGAGTCGATGGGTGTGGCAGGCGAAGTCCGCGAAATAGGGGCCGATCGTGGCTTGGCGTCGAAAGTGCGCCGCGTTTGGCAGCGCGCGCAGTTGCTGCCAAAGCTTGCGTTCGGCATCGGTCGGATTTTGTCGAAGTTGGCGCGCGCGCGAAACGCGGCGATCAACTGTGCGAGACATTCGTGGTGGTGGCCCCCCCCCCC
>JBARXT010000069.1:0-23687 GCA_049647485.1 Xanthobacteraceae bacterium | reverse complement strand
GAATGGTGTCGCCGACTCTGGCGCTGATGTTCGCGGGAGCGAACACCAGCTTGTCGATATTGACTCGAATGGTTTCGGCCTGCGCCGGGATCGAACCCATCGCGCCCACCACGACACCGAGAACCGCGAAAGATTTCAATCCCGGCAACATCGGCTGTCTCCTTACTTCAGGTCAGCCGCGACGTGCTCGGCATGCTCGAGATGGCCCTGGAAGATCTTGACGCCGGTTTGCAGCAGGCCCTTGAGTTCCGCATTGGACGACGACGGAATCAGCAGCGACTCCAGCGCGCCGATCACCGCCTTGTGGTAGGCGACTTCGTTGGCGGCATAGGCCTTGTCGTAGGCCGCGCCCTTCAGCTTCGCCAGTTCGGCTTGTTTCGCAGTAGCCTGCTTTGCCAGCGTGCGGCTGGTGTCGTTGTCCTCCGGCGTGACCTTGAGCTTCTTGACCAGCGCCAGCGCCTGCTTGTTCACGGCCTCGTGGTCGCGAACCATGTCCTTGGCGAAACTCACCACCGCCTTGTTCTTCGATTTCTTGATCGCCTGCTTCGCGGCGGTCACGTCGATCGCGCCGGCGGTGTAGGCGATATGCGCGATCTGCGGATCGGTCGGCTTCGCACTTTGCGCGAAGCTCGGCGTACCGAGCAGATAAACGACGGCAACGGCCGTGCTCAAACGAACAAACATAGAGTCCTCCTGTTGCCGGCACCGATGCGGTGCCGAACTTGTGTGACGCTGTGAATGCCGATTGGATGGAGCGCGCGTGCGAAGGTTCCAGAAATATTTGCGCGCTACGCGTCGGCGTGCTCCATCGCCAGTTCCGCCTCCAAGCTTGCGCGATCGCGATAGATCGATGCCACCGCGAGTACGCGCCCTTCTTGCTTGTAACGCACCACGCAATCCCGATCCTTGATGCTGCCATCGACAACGATCTCGTCCCATGTCTCGGCGTGGCCGACGTAATTGATCGGCACGTCGTAGTGCTGACTCCAGAAGAACGGCACGGCGTCGAACGGCGTGCGTTCGCCCATCATGTTGAGCGCGGCGACCTGTCCTTGCCGCTCCGCGACCACCCAGTGCTCGACGCGAATTATCGCGCCGCTGTGCGGATCGGGCCAGCGCGCGATGTCGCCGGCCGCATAGATATCCGGCGCGCTGGTTTGCAAGTGCGCGTTGACCGCGACGCCGCGATCGAGCTTGAGTCCGGTGGCTTCCGCCAATGCCAGCCGTGGACGCACGCCGACGCCGGCGACGATCAGGTCGACTTCGAGCGTACCGCCGCTCTTGAACGTCACACGCTTGCCGTCGAAACGATCGACGGAATCTTCAAGATGGAAGATCACGCCGTGCTCCTCATGCAGCACGCGGACGAAATCGCCCATCTCGGCGCCGAGCACCCGCTCCATCGGCCGCTTCTCGGGCGCGACGACATGCACCTCGATCTCGCGTGCGCGGAGCGAGGCCGCAACTTCAAGGCCGATGAAACTCGCGCCGATCACCAGCGCCCGCCTGGCGCCATCCGCCGCCCTGATGATGGCCCGGCAATCGTCGAGCGAGCGCAAGGTATGGACCTGCGACGGGCCCGCGCCGGGAATCGGCAGCCGGACCGGCTCCGCCCCGGTCGCAAGCAGCAGACGGTCGTAAGGAATGGTTTCGCCATTCGACAATCTCACCTGATGTTGCGCGGGATCGATCGCCGTTGCCTCGACATCGCGGCGCAGATCGATCTTCGCGTCGCGATAGTAATCGTCGCCCCGCAGCGGCAGCCAATCTTCCGGCGCGCTGCCGGCGAGATAATCCTTCGACAGGTTCGGACGATCGACCGGCGGTGCGGTGTCCTGACTGAGCATCACGATACGGCCGCCGAATCGTTTTCGACGCAGCATTTCGGCGGCGGCAAAGCCTGCCGCACCGCCACCGACGATGACGATCTGGCCGGGCTCGTCCTTGGACGATTCGCGCGAACTGCTCGCGGGCGCGATCTGGTTGCGCACCACGATACGCTCGCCGTCACGCTCGACCTGCCAGGCCGTCAGTGCATCGAATGCCGGCGCGCGAACTGCTTCGCCGCTGCGCAGGCTGAAACAGGCATGGTGCCACGGGCAACGAACGGTATCGCCGACCACGAGACCGTCGACCAATGGCGCGTGATAGTGGCTGCAATGCGCGCCGACGGCGAAGATGTCCGCGCCGGATTGCACCAGCAGAACCTCCTGATCACCGACGTGACCGGACAGCTTGCCGTTCTCGAAATCGGAGAGCTTCACGCCTTGCGTGAGGTCCGGCCCGGTCTGCGCGGCTTGATCCTGTGACATCGTATTCTCCCAGCTAACAGCCGGGCGGCGGATGCCTTGACCAAGCAGGCGCGAGCCCCGGCTTTGTTGTGGCGCACTTCGCCGCGCCTACTTTAGATCACCTCAGGAATTCACCGCCATCATGAACTCCTGACGTATCTGCGCATTGTCCTTGAAGCATCCGATCATCCGGCTGGTGACGAGATCGGTGTCCGGCTTGTGCACGCCGCGCGTCGTCATGCAGTGGTGCGAGGCTTTGACAACCACGGCAACGCCCTTTGGTTTCAGGATATCGTTGATGGTATCGGCGATCTGCGCCGTCAGCTTCTCCTGAACCTGCAGCCGCCGCGCGAACACATCGACCACCCGAGCCAATTTACTGATGCCGACCACGCGCCCGTTTGGTACATAACCGACCCAGGCCTGCCCGATCACCGGCGCCATGTGGTGTTCGCAATGGCTTTCGAACCGGATGCCACGCAGCAGGATGATTTCGTCGTAGCCGCCAACCTCCTCGAAGGTGCGTTCGAGAAACTCCGAGGGGTCCTGCGCATATCCGCCGAAATACTCCTCGAAAGCGCGCGTCACCCGCGCAGGCGTATCCTGCAAGCCTTCACGATCGGGATCGTCGCCGGTCCAGCGGATGATGGTGCGCACCGCCGCCTCGACCTCGGCACGGCTGGGGCGCGGCTCTTTCGCAGGCAACGGCTCCAGCTTCTCGACCGCGCGAATGTTCGAACTCATGAAGCTCTCCTGCGACACGCGGGTCCAATTCAACTGCGTTGAATCAGACCCGTCGTCTTCCTTTTGGTTCGAGCATGATCTTTTTCGAAAACCGGCTTCCACTTTTTGGGATCATGCTCCGGCGACCGCATCCTGATGTTCGGAAGGATTATCGGGTGAAGGAACGGGTCAACTCAGTCCGGCAGCCCGAGCCGCTGCATCACCGCGCTAGTGACGCGTTCGCAGCGCCGGCCGGCGAACGGAAAGGCATCCATCAGCACCGGCCCGATCTGCTTGTCGAGTTGCTCACGCACCAGCCGGCGCGCGCGATGCAGCCGGGTCTTCACGGTTTCGGGCCGCAGCCTGAGGATCTCGGCGGTCTCCTCGACGCTCATGCCTTCGATGACGCGGGTGATGAAGACGATGCGATAGACCTCCGGCAACTTGTCCGTGGCCTGCTCGACGAGTTGCAAGAGCTGACGCTGTGCCATGGTTTGTTCCGGGTCGTCGGCCTTGGACGTGAGGGGAAACTGGATGATCTCGGCGGGCGTCCGCTGCACCTCGAATGTCGTCAGATCGACGGTGGGACGCCGCGCGCGCAGTCGGCCGAGCGCTTCGTTGATGGTGATCCGCGACAGCCACGTCGCCAGCGACGAATCGCCCCGGAAATCGGCGAGATGAGTGAAGGCCCGAACGTAAGCCTCCTGCACCACGTCTTCGGCCTCGGCGTCATCGCGGACGATGCCGCGCGCCAACCGATACAGCCGCCGGTTATGGGTCTGCATGATGGTGCGAAAGGCGCTGCCATCCCTGGCGAGCGAGCGCCGCACCAGCTCGGCATCGTTGAGCCGGCCTTCGTCGATCGAAAGTGTCCGTGCCTGTTCCATGACCCATCTCCTGACCACCCGTTGGATGGCTGAGCCCGAAAAAGGTTCCCGACGCGCGATCTTTTTCGCCAGCGGAGAGCGCGGCAAATCCACGCTACAACGTCGATTGGTTTTGACAATCGAAATGCAACGGGGCTTGATATCGACATACGCGATATGTGAGCAACCACTAACCATGGACACCGAACTTGCGCGGACTTTCCTGACGGTCGTTGCGGCGGGAAACTTCGTCAGCGCGGCCGAACGGCTGCATGTCAGCCAATCCACCGTCAGCACCCGCATTCACGCGCTCGAAAGCTATCTTGGCTGCACGCTGTTCGTCCGCAACAAGGCGGGCACCGCACTGACGGCGGCCGGGCGACAGTTTCAGCGCCATGCTGCGACGCTGGTGCGCACCATCGAACAGGCGCGCCACGACGTCGGCATTCCGAAAGGCTTCAGCGGCACGCTGGCGATCGGCGGACGGATCGGCCTGTGGGAGGAATTCCTGCTGCATTGGCTGCCGACGATGCGTGAGCACCGCCCGACCTTGGCGATCCACATCGAGAGCGGGCTCGAGCCGGAGATCATGCGCGGGCTGATCGAGGGCCGCATCGATATCGGCGTTCTCTATACGCCGCAGAGCCGCCCCGGATTGAAGGTCGAAAAGCTGTTCGACGAACAGTTGATCATGGTGTCGACCGATCCGCACGCCGCGCCGGAGCCGCGGCAGGATTATGTCTACGTCGAATGGGGACCGGAGTTCTATGCACGCCACAGCGTCTCTTTTCCCAATTTCGGCGGCGCGGCGCTGTCCGCCGATATCGGCTGGCTCGGATTGCAGCACATTCTAACTAACGGCGGTTCGGGATATTTTCCGCGCCGCATCGTGCGGCCTCATCTCGCTGCCGGCACGCTGCACGCCATCGCGAGCGCGCCGAGCTTCTATCTTCCCGCATATGTGATCTATCCGGCGGAACACGATGCCGACGTGTTCGGCAACGCGGTAGCTCTGATGCATGACGTTGCGCGCCGTAACACCCGTGAACACGCGACATTCGATGACGTTTCGCAAATCGCGTGACCCTGTTTTTTGCGTCGAAGTTTGGATGCAAGGTTGTTGATGCAAGCCTTCGATATTTCTCACTTGTAAATATCGATGAGAGGACCAGAATTAATTCCGGCAGCAACGCTGCAAACGCCACCGGTTGAAACGCAACCCGTTGACGTGACATGCGTTCAGAAGCTGCCGGATACTCGGCTCTGTCCATGTCGTTGTTCAGATCGCGGCACGAGCAGAGACGAACAACGAGGCAACCCGCAGCGTCAGCATGCATCGTGAGTGCAGCGGCACGACCGCTTAAAGATTCGACCGCGTAAATATTTACGCCGGCGACGATTTAATCGTCATCACCTGCATTCACTTTGCGAACTCTGGCGTCCCGGCGTCACGGCATGTGTCCGTGACAAGGCTCGTCCGCGGCACCGCTCGCGAGAACGAGGCGGCGAGCCGTGGATGCGAGATCATGACGACGACAGACACCCATTCCGACCGCCCTTCATCCCACGATTCATCGCACGATCACCCGACCGGTTGGCGTCGCTACGCCTATTCGACGAACCACAAGGACATCGGCACGATGTACTTCGTGTTCTCGATCTGCGCCGGACTGGTCGGCGCGGCGTTCTCAATCGTGATCCGCGCGGAATTGCAATATCCCGGCCTGGAGATATTCAGCAATCCGCACACCTACAACGTGTTCGTGACCGGCCACGGCCTGATCATGATCTTCTTCACGCTGATGCCGGCCCTGATGGGCGGCTTCGGCAACTGGATGGTGCCGCTGATGATTGGCGCGCCGGATATGGCGTTCCCGCGCATGAACAACATCTCGTTCTGGCTGCTGGTCGCCGCTTTCGCGCTGTTGATCGCGTCGCTTTTCTTCGAAGGCGAACCCGGCTCCTACGGCGCCGGTACCGGCTGGACGCTGTACGCGCCGCTCTCGACAACCGGACATCCCGGCCCGGCGGTCGACTTCGTCATTCTCTCGATGCATCTGGCGGGCGCGTCGTCGATTCTCGGCGCGATCAACTTCATCACCACCATCTTCAACATGCGCGCACCCGGCATGACCATGCACAAGATGCCGCTGTTCGTGTGGTCGGTGCTGGTGACCGCGTTCCTGCTGCTGCTGTCGCTGCCGGTGCTCGCCGGCGCGCTCACCATGCTGCTGACCGATCGCAACTTCGGCACCACGTTTTTCGCGCCGGATGCCGGCGGCGATCCGGTACTGTATCAGCATCTGTTCTGGTTCTTTGGCCACCCGGAAGTCTACATCATGATCCTGCCGGGATTCGGCATCGTCAGCCATGTCATCGCGACCTTCTCGCGCAAGCCGATCTTCGGTTATCTCGGCATGGTCTATGCGCTGGTCGCCATCGGCTTCATCGGCTTCGTGGTGTGGGCGCATCACATGTTCACCGTCGGCATGTCGAGCAGCGCGCAAGCCTACTTCGCCGCCGCCAGCATGGTGATCGCGGTGCCGACCGGCGTGAAGATATTCTCCTGGATCGCGACGATGTGGGGCGGATCGGTGCGCTTCACCACAGCGATGCTGTGGGCGGTCGGCTTCATCTTCGTGTTCACCATCGGCGGCGTCACCGGCGTGGTGCTGGCCAATCCGGGCGCGGACCGCTCGTTCCAGGATACGTACTATGTGGTCGCGCACTTCCATTACGTGCTGTCGCTCGGCGCGGTGTTCGCGATCTTCGCCGGCTGGTACTACTGGTTCCCGAAGTTCACCGGCTATATGTATTCGGAGACATTGGGACGGCTGCATTTCTGGCTGACTTTCATCGGCGTCAATATGGCGTTCTTCCCGATGCACTTTCTCGGTCTATCGGGCATGCCGCGCCGCTATGTCGATTATCCCGATGCTTTCGCGGGATGGAATTTCGTCTCGTCGATCGGAGCCTATATTTCAGGCGTGGGCTTCATCGTCTTCCTGATCGGGATGGCCTACGCGTTGATCCGCAAACAGCGCGCCGCCAGCAATCCATGGGGCAGCGGCGCAACGACGCTGGAATGGACCTTGCCGTCGCCGCCGCCGTTCCATCAGTACGAGACGTTGCCGCAAGTGAAGTGATCGGGTGAAGTGATCGACTGCGCCGAACGTCGGGCTCTACACGCATGCGTCGATCCGCTACAAATCGGATCGACGCTTTTATTGTTGATGACAAGGAACGACACATGCACGCGCCGACATCCGCACCGAGCGACATGACGGAATTGGCCGAGGCCGTGCTCTCCACCGCATCGGATGCCATCATCGCCACCGATCGCGACGGCATGATCACGTTCTGGAATCCCGGCGCGGCGCGCATCTTCGGCTTCACGCGCGACGAAGCGATGGGGCAATCGCTCGACATCATCATTCCGGAAAATCTGCGCGCACGTCACTGGGATGGTTATCATCGCACCATGGCGACCGGTGAAAGCCGCTACGGCGAAGCCGATCTTCTCGCGGTGCCGGGACTGCGCAAGGATGGACGTCGCGTTTCCGTCGAGTTTACCATCGTGATGCTGAAGGATGCGCGGGGCAACATGACCGGCACCGCCGCGATCCTGCGCGACGTCACGAGGCAGTTCGACGAACTGCGCAAGCTGCGGCGTCAACTGGCGGAAGCGAAGACGGGATAAGGCAGGTCTTTTTACGCGCGGGATTCTTGCGGCAATACTGTGGCGACGTTCAGGATGAAGTCTACGGTGCTGCCACCGTGCCCTGCCGGATATCGAGCAAGCGGATCAGGCGCCCACGCGGCTCGATCAGGTCCTTCAAGGTGTAGCCGTCGAGCACCTCGATGAAGGCATCGCGCGCTTTCTCGAACGCGTTCTTCAACACGCAGCACGGCCGGATCGCGCACGGCTCGTCGATCGGCTTGAAGCAGGAGACGATGGCGAAATCCGGTTCAGTGCGCCGCACCACTTCGCCGAGGCCGATCGATTCGGTCGGCTTCGCCAGCCGCAACCCGCCGCCGCGGCCGCGGACGGTCTCGACATAACCGGCGACGCCGAGTTGGTGCACCACTTTCATCAGATGGTTCTTCGAGATCGAGTAGCTGGTGGCGATCTCGGAAATGGTCGCAAGTCCGTCTTCCTTGAGCGCAAGGTACATCAGGACGCGCATGGAATAGTCGGTGTAAGCGGTGAGGCGCAACGTCGGGCTCCCGGCAGATCGTCTTAAAAGATATACGAAAGATATTGCTTTTCCGCAAGCGAAGTCGTACCCAACGCGTGATATCGACCTATATCAGATTCCGGCCGGCGAGATGATGTGCACGATGGAAAAGCTCAACTCCATTACCGAGGACAGCATTTGTCAGCTAGTGGACACCTTCTATACCAAGGTGCGGGCCGACGCGGAACTCGCCCCGATCTTCGAGGCGGCGATCCACGACTGGCAACCGCATCTGGACAAGATGTATGCGTTCTGGTCCTCGGTGATGCTCACCACCGGGCGCTACAAGGGCAACCCATTGATAAAACACATGGTCCTGCCCGGCATCACGCCGGAACTGTTCAGCCAGTGGCTGAAGCTGTTCGACCAGACCTGCAACGAACTGTTCGATGAGGACATCAGCGCCGCGTTCCGCGTCAAGGCCGAGCGCATCGCGGAAAGCCTGAAGCTGGGCATCTTCTATCGGCCGGACCGGCCGTGGCCGCCGCAACCGGCGGCATAAGACGAGCTAATCGCAATTCTGGGGCGCGGTCGTTGCGATCTTCTCGATCAGAAAAACCGTCGTCGCGTCCTGACGCTGCATCGTCTCGACGCGGTCGCCGGTCTGCGCGATCAGGTGCGGAATATCGATCGCCGCCAGCGGATCGGAACAATGCACCTCGAGCCGGTCGCCGGGCGCAAGGCTTTTCAACGCCTTGCGCGTCCGCAGCACCGGCTGCGGGCATTTCAGCCCGATCAGATCGAGTTTGGTCAGCGACATGCGGCGCAAAATGGCCAAGGGGAATGGCTGCGTCAACCGCAGGTCAATCGAGGTCCGCATAAGTCAGAAACCCGACGCTGTCGCCGGGCGCGACATGCGTCACATCCTCGCCGAGTTCGATCAGACCGTCCGTCTCTACCAGCGAGGACAGCATTCCCGCGCCCTGACGGTCGAACTTGACGGCTTCGACACCGCCATCGGGCGCACGGCGCAACTGCGCGCGCAAAAATTCGCGGCGGCCGGGCTTCTTGTCGTGCGCGAACGCCGCGCGCACCGGCACCGCCAGAGTGCGGGTCTGGAGCGCGCCGGCGAGCGACAGCACGGTCGGCCGCACCACATGGGCGTAGGTGACGAAACTTGCCACCGGATTGCCCGGCAGGCCGATCAGCGCGGTGCCGTCGATCACCCCCATGGCAACCGGACGCCCCGGCTTGATGGCCATCCGCCACAGTACCAGTTGGCCGACGCTCTCGATGCCGGCGCGGACATGATCCTCCTCGCCGGTAGAGACGCCGCCGGAGGTGACGATGAGATCGTGACCGTCGGCCGCCACCTTCAGACTTTCCGCGACCCTCGCGCGTTGATCGGGAAGGATCCCGAGATCGACGACGTCGCAGCCGAGCCGCTCCAACAGCGCCATCAGCATGAAGCGGTTGGCGTCGAACACCTGCGCAGGTCCGCGCGGCGCACCGGGCGATACCACCTCATCGCCGGTGGACGCCACCGCGACGCGGATGCGACGGCGCACCGGAAGATCGGACTGGCCGAGCGCGGCGGCAAGCGCCACGTCCTGCGGCCGCAACCGGGTGCCGGCTTTCAGCACCACACAACCCTCGGCGACATCCTCGCCGGCGCGGCGGACATTGGCGCCCGGCCGCTGGCCCGGTGGCAGCACGACGCCGTCGGCGTCGATCCGCACATCCTCCTGCATGAAAACCGTATCGGCACCGGTCGGCAGCGGCGCGCCAGTGAAAATACGCGCGGCATGGCCCGGCGCGAGTGGCGGCAAGGTCGCGGTGCCGGCGGCGACGCGACCGCCAAGCGGCAACGCCCGCTCCTCTGTCGCCGGTAGATCGGCGCTGGCGACGGCGTAGCCATCCACCGCCGAATTGGTGAACAGCGGCAGCGGCAACGGCGCGACCAGATCGGCGACGAGGACACGGCCGTCCGCGCGCCGCAACGGCACGGTCTCGGTGCCTTCGACCGCGCCGACCCGCGCGGCGATCAGCGCCACCGCCTCGTCCACCGACAGCACCGGCGGACCGGAGGCAAAGCAATCGTTCGACAGTTGGGTCATCGTTTCGCTTTTCAGCAATCCATCGGCCCCGAACCGACTGCGTGCAGTCTGCGTTCGCATTCGATGGCGGCCAGCAACTTCAGGACCTGAAAAGCTTTCTGACCGAACCAGTTCGGCGGTATCATAACGCGTGGCAGCCGCGATGACATGCGGCCGATTGCCAGTTTCGATGGAATCAATGCGATGGCGACCAATGCGGACCGCATCATCGGCGTGTTGCTGGCCGGCGGCCTCGCGCAGCGCATGGGCGGCGGCGACAAACCGATGCAGACCGTGGGCGGGCAGAGCATGCTGGCCCGCGTCATCGCCCGCCTGGTCCCGCAATGCGACGGCCTGATCCTCAATGCCAACGGCGATCCGGCGCGCTTTGCCGACCTCAAGCTGCCGGTGGTGACCGACGCGGTGGCAGGCTTTCCGGGGCCGTTGGCGGGCATTCTGGCGGGGCTGGACTGGGTCGCCTTGAACCGGCCCGACGTGCGCTGGATGCTCAGCGCCGCCGCCGATTGTCCGTTCCTGCCGCGCGATCTGGTGAGCCGGCTCGATCAAGCACGCCGCGAAAAGAATGCGCCGCTGGCGGTGGCCGCGTCCGGTGGGCAAAGCCATCACGTCATCGCGCTGTGGAGCCTCTCGCTACGCGAGCCGCTGCGGGAGGCTGTCATGAACGAAGGCTTCCGTGCGGTCGGCCGCTGGATGGCGCGCTACCCGGTTACTGCCGTCGAATGGCCGGTGACGCCGTTCGATCCGTTTTTCAACGCCAACACCCCGGACGACCTCGCGGAGGCCAATCGCCTCGCCACGCTCGGTGACGCCCGATCCTGATTTTGGGTTGCCACCGGTTTGGGGGGACCTTATAGGTCTGTGCGCCGTCGCTGGACTGCGACCGGCATTGGTGAAGCGGGTGTGGCGGAACTGGTAGACGCGGCGCACTCAAAATGCGTTGCCCAAAAGGCTTGGGGGTTCGAGTCCCTCCACCCGCACCAAACCGCATCAATTTCCGATAACGCGCGACGGCCACCATAGCTCGTCTTGGCCGGATTTATTCCGGCCAAGACGGAAACTGACTCATCATTCAACCGCGCTTACTTCTTCGCCTTGGCAGCCTTCCGCGCGTCGGCGATGGCCTGATCGAACTGCGCCATGGTCAGGATGCCCGGCACCCGGAACTTGCCGACGATGAACGATGGCGTGCCGTTAAAGCCGAACGCCTTGGCCTGCTCGCCGTTGCGCGCCAGCACCCGGTCGATATCGGCGCCGTGGGCTTCGAGATCGCGCGTTGCGCGATCGACGTCGATCTTGGCGCCGGCTAGCATGTCCCGAACCCGCGATTCCGTAATTCGCGAGCTGGTATTCATCATCGCTTCGTGCGCCTCGACGAACTTGTTCTGATACTTGGTCGCAAGCGCCATCTTCGACGCGTAGACCGACACCGGCCCGAGGATCGGCCAGTCCTTGAAGATCATGCGCACCTTGCCGTCGTCGAACACCACCTGCGCCAGTTCCGGCGCGAGCTTGCGGCAATACGGACAGTTGTAATCGAAATATTCGACGATGGTGACGTCGCCGTTCGCGTTGCCGGCCACCGGGATATCCGGATCGCGCAGCACCGCGCCTTCCGACAATACGTCGTCGGTGGCGTCCGCTGTGGCGGCCCACGAGGAAGCAACGCCCGCGCCCAGCAGTCCCGCGACGCCGCCCAGCACGCCGAGCGCGTGGCGGCGGGTGATAACGGACGGCGGGGCAACCTGCATCGGCGGGAACTCAACGGACATCGCTTCGACCAACTCTCTCTGAACCGGCGCTGTGCCGGATACGCTCATGAATTGCGAGACTGTCAATCAGCATAGCGAAGCCGGTGCAAATGACAATTTCGGCATTCCGCCGCACCCGCTCGCAAGGCTTATCGCATCAGCAGGGTGACGGCCACCGGCACGATCAACGACGTGACCAGCGCGTTGAGGCTCATCGCCACGCCGGCGAACACCCCGGCGACGGTATCGACCTGAAACGCCCGCGCGGTGCCGATACCATGCGCGGTCAATCCAGCGGCAAAACCGCGTGCGCGAAAATCGGTGATGCGAAGACGGTTCATCAGCGGCGTGACGATGATCGCGCCCATGATCCCGGTCAGCATCACGCAGACCGCGGTGATCGACGGATCGGCGCCGAGCGATTCGCTGATGCCCATCGCAACGCCCGCCGTCACCGACTTCGGCGCGAGCGCCAGCACGACGCTGGCGGGCAGGCCAACGAGTTGCGCGAGCACCACGATGGAGACGATCGCCGCGATGCCGCCGGCGAGCACCGCCACTGCCATCGGCACCACCGCCGACAACACCACCTTGCGATTCTCGTAGAGCGGAACCGCCAGCGCCACCGTCGCCGGACCGAGCACGAAGTGAACGAACTGCGCGCCGTCGAAATATTCCTGATAGGGCGTGCCGGTCATCAGCAGAATGCCGCCGATCACCCAGACCGAATGCAGCACCGGGTTGGCCAACGGATGGCGATCCGTCGCCGTCGACAGCGCATCGGCCGCCGCGTAAACCAGCAGCGTGACCGTGAGCCACAACAGCGGCGTCTGCGAAAGATAGACCCAGAGCGCGAATGGACCGGACGAGACGCTGGTCATGACGACGTGCCCCGCCTTCGCTCCAGCAGCCGGCTGGTGACGACGAACGTCACCGCCGTTACCACCAACGTGACGATTGCCGACACCGCGAGAATGACGAAGATCGCGACGCCGTGCGACGAAACGAGATCGAGATGCTGCACCACGCCGACGCCCGCCGGCACGAACAGCAGCGACAGATGCGCCAGCATCCCGCTGGCCGCGCGCTCGACGCCGCCATCGCCGAGCGGCCCGCGCCGCAGCAGATCGAGGCGGTCGCGACCTTGCAATAGCAGCAACAGAATGACCAGGCCGACGACGGGTCCGGGAATCGGCGCACCGAAGCCCCGCACCACGATCTCGCCAAGCAACTGACACAGCAGGATCAGCCCAAGACTGGCGATCATGTCTTTGCGATCATCGGCCGGCCGTTATCGCCCGAAACGACCAGCCGTGATCGCGGATCGCGACCACGGCCATCGTCATCCGGCGAAGGTAACGCCGACGTGCAACGGATCACGCCGCGCCCTTCAGGCGCTTGGTGCATTCGCTGTAGTAACCGCCACCCTTCTGAATCCACTTCAGGCCGCCATTGGCGTTGGCGGCCTTGTTGGCATTGTACTGATCGACGCAAGTATGCATCCGCGCCTTGCCGGGGGACTCCTTGGAGTATTTCGGATCGACGGCGGAGGGAAATCTGGCATTGCCCACCGCGGTGGGTGCGGCGGCCGGCTTGGGTGTCGCGGCGGTCTTCGGCGCTGTCGCGGGAGCGGTCGCCGGTGCCGCCGCCGTGGCCCCTGCCGCGCATTGGGTCTTGCGGAAGTCGTTCCATTTCTGGCCGTTCAGGGTGCCGGCCGTCTTGGCCGCCTGATACTTCGCGCTGCATTCCTGCGCCGTCAGCGCCTGCGCCGGCAGCGTCACGGCAAACAGCGCAACGCTGGAGACTGCCGCCGCACAGAGCATCTTCATAGGATTGATCATCGTCGTTCTCCTCAAGTCGTGGTGGTCCAAAAATCATCCAAGAAAATCGACTGATCCTAGCTCAGGCCGAATCCGTTTCAACGATCACCATGCGATGCGCGAGAAATATATGTTGGCCGCCGCTCGCGATTATTCATCGGCCATTCAGCATCGCGGCGCGACCGTCCACGCCCCTCCAACCACAGGTGATATCATGATCAAGCTGTCTTCCCTTGCGATCACCACCGCCGTCGCCGCCCTGCTGCTGGCCGGTCCCGCTTCGGCCCAATCGACGGCGCCGGCCGCCACCCCCGCCGCGAAATCGACCACCGCGCCCGCCACCGCTCCAAAGGCCAAAACCGCGACCAAGACCGAACGCAGCGCCGTTTCGCTGGAATGCTCCAAGCAGGCCGACGCCAAGGGCCTGCACGGCAAGGAGCGTCACAAGTTCCGCTCCACCTGCAAGAAGGAAGGCGGCAAGGCGATGTAGGCCACGCCATCGAACGCGACCGATCGCTTTCGGGCAACCACAGCGGACGAGCGGGCCAGCCATACCTGACTGGCCCGCCATATGACTTTCATGCATTTGTCGCCGGTGGCGGGATTTGCGATACATCGCGCAAATGCGTCTGACTTTCCCCAGCCGATCAACACTGCTGCACACCCTCGAAACGCTGCTGCTTGGCGTCGGCGGCGGCCTGGTATTCGAATGGCTGCAACTGCCGGGCGGGTTGATCTCCGGCGCGATGATCACGGTGGCGATCGCGGCGTTCGCCGGGCGGCCGCTGGGAATGCCGCCGCTCATGACGCAAGCGATTCTGGTGCTACTCGGCATCTCGCTCGGCTCGCTGGTGTCGCGACAGATGCTGCAGGACATGAGCGCCTATCCGCTGACCATCACGCTGCTGGCGCTGGCGACATTCTGCGCCACGCTCGGCAGCAGCATCTATCTGCAACGCGTCCATGCCTGGGACCGTACCTCGGCGCTACTCGCGGGAAGCCCCGGCGCGCTGTCGCAGATCGTGATGCTGGCGAGCGAGAAGAACGCCAACGTCGCCGGCATTGCCGTGGTGCAAACGATGCGGGTCATCATCCTGACGGCGGGATTGCCGCTGCTGCTGGTGATCACCGGCCTGACCGCGCCCGCGCCTCCGACAGCCCAGCCAGCCATCGCCTCGCCGCTCGAACTGGCGGCGCTGGTCGCAGCGTCAATCGCTGCGGCATGGGTGCTGCGATTGATCAGATTCCCGGCAAGCTGGATGTTCGGCGCCATGCTGGGCTCGGCGCTGCTGCACGGCTCGGGCATTATCGAAGGCGGCTTGCCGCCGGCCGTTCGCGCCGCCGCGCTGATCGGCATCGGAGCCTTGATCGGAACGCGGTTCGCGAAAATCTCGGCGCGCACGGTGCTGCGCTATGTCGGCGCGGCGCTGGGCTCGTTCGCCGTCGCCATCGCCATCTCGGCGCTGTTCGTCGCGGCGATCTTCCTTATCACCGATGTGCGATTCAGCGACATCGTGGTGGCGTTCGCGCCCGGCGCGATGGACGCCATGCTGGCGCTGGCGCTGACGCTGCACATCGATCCGATATTCGTCGGCGCGCACCATCTCGCGCGCTTCGTCTTCGTCAGCATCGCCACGCCCGGCATCGTCCACCTGTTCGACCGTCAGCAGAACGACGCCGACGATTGACGAGACCTTACCGACGCCAGGACAGCCGCCTGATGCCGAGCAGCGCCAGCGCCGCCATCAACAGCGAGATCAGCACGTTGTAGCCGGCCATCGACAGGCCGAGAAATCGCCACTGCACCTCGTCGCAGCGAACCACCTTGACGGTATCGAGCCGCGACAAGAGATCGTCCGCTTTGCCGAGATTGACCACCGGCCCGCTGCAATCGCTCGGCCCTTGCCACCATTGCCATTCGACGCCGGCGTGATAGCCGCCAAGCACGGCGTTGCCGAGCGCGGCCAGCATCAGCGCGACCAGTCCCGCATAGATCAGCGAACGCGGCGCATCGCGTTTCGCGGCAATCGCCACCACGATCGCCAGCGGCACCGCGAGGTAATAAGCGTAGCGCTGTTCGAGACAGAGCGGGCACGGTTGCAGGCCCAGCACCAGTTGGAAGAACCAGGCGCCCGCCAATGTCAGCGCGGCAATCACGGCGATCAACATCGCGACGAACCACACGGCGTCGTTGGTTGCGGTTCGGCGCGATGCCGGCGTGGCAGCAGGTGGAACGGTCATCAAAGCCTCTCGATGCTGCAACGGGAATATCCGCAGCAAGATGAACTGTCGAGACGCCGGCCATCACACCGCGGTGACCGTGCGATGCCACACCGCAGGGCAGGTATCGAGCGGCATGACGCTATTGTCGAAACAGCGACACGGCATCCCGCCATTCAGGCCGGATATTTACGGATGATGATCCGACGACGGGGAACGGTCGGTGCCGCCGAGGCCACCGCCCATCCCAAGACCACCGCCGCCGCCACCCATGCCCATGCCGCCGCCTCCACCGCCGCGGCCCGAGCCTTGTCGTCCGCCCTCGCCCTTGCCGCGACCGCCACCGTTTGAGGGCCGCGCCGGACCTTGCATCGGGATCGCGAGATCGGACGGGATCGGACCGAGATCGAGCGCCTCGCGAATGAAGCTCCGAAGCGAGACCACCAGTTCGCCGGTATGGACCGGGCGGCCCGCGATCAACTCGCGCACGGCACGCTCGGCCAGACGGACATGCTCCTCGGTGCCGAGCAGGATGATATCCGACAAGGCGGCCTCGACCGCATCGCGGATGCGACGCTTGCGGTCCGATCCCGCCTCGCCGTCACCCGCACCGTCGCCGGTCTCGGTCGCCTCGCTGCCGACGGACGCGCCGCGCTTGCGCAACTCGCCCAGATGCGTCGGGTCGACGGCCAGATTGCCCGTGAACGAGCCACCCAGCGTTTTGTACGCCGCGATCAACGTGCGAAGGCGCTCGTTGATCTGCCGGTTCATGCGTTCGCGGCGCTGCTGCACCGTAAACATGATCAGCAAACGAATGCCGATGCTGATGAGCATGAACAGCGCCAGGCCGATCAATGTCACGAACAGGCTCTGCCAGTTACTGAAATCAAGGCCGCGCAACGGCACCTCCGCGATCTCGCGCCGCATTCACAGGGAGCGGGCTTTTTGGGCTATTCGTCGATACGCTAATTGCGAGCATTTCCGACGCCATTTCCCTGAATTTTTGGAATATTCCTACTGATCGGGCGATTGCACGAAAGGTTTATAGAAGAAAAATGACTCTGAAGGATAGTTTGTCGTAACATGTATGGAACCGCCGTTCGTTGCCGAACGGCGAGAGGTGTGGCTGCGGCCTGGAGTGACCTATGGATCTGACTCGTTTTGAAATCAATCGTCGTGCTGTTCTTCTGACATCGGCCGCCATCGCCGCGAATGTCGCCAACCCGATGCGGGCCTTCGCGCAGGAAACGCCGAAAAAAGGCGGCGTGTTCAATGTCCACTACGGCGCCGAGCAGCGCCAGCTCAATCCCAGCCTGCAGGCGTCCACCGGCGTCTACATCATCGGCGGCAAGATTCAGGAGAATCTGGTCGATCTCGACGCCAACGGCCAGCCGGTCGGCGTGCTGGCGGAAAGCTGGGAAGCGACGCCCGACGGCAAGACCATCACCTTCAAGCTGCGCAAGGGCGTGACCTGGCACGACGGCAAGCCGTTCACCTCGGCGGACGTGGCATTCACCGCCATGGAGATGTGGAAGAAATATCTGAACTACGGCTCGACGCTGCAACTCTTCCTCACCGCGGTGGATACGCCCGATCCGCTCACCGCCGTGTTCCGCTACGAGCGACCGATGCCGCTCAACCTGCTGCTGCGCGCCCTGCCGGACCTCGGCTACATCTCGCCGAAGCACATCTACGAGAGCGGCGGCGACGTGCGGCAGAATCCGGTCAATCTCGCGCCGATCGGCACCGGCCCGTTCAAGTTCGTCAAGTACGAGCGCGGGCAATACATCATCGCCGACCGCAACCCCGATTACTGGCGGCCGAACGCGCCCTATCTCGACCGCATCGTGTGGAAGGTGATCACCGACCGCGCCGCCGCCGCGGCGCAACTCGAGGCCGGCGAACTGGACTATAGCCCATTCTCCGGGCTGACGATCTCCGACATGGCGCGGCTCGGCAAGGACAAGCGTTTCATCGTCACCACCAAGGGTAATGAGGGCAACGCCCGCACCAACACCATCGAGTTCAACTTCCGCCGCAAGGAGCTGTCGGACATCCGCGTGCGGCGCGCCATCGCCCACGCCATCAACGTGCCGTTCTTCATCGAGAACTTCCTCGGCGATTTCGCCAAGCTCGGCACCGGGCCGATCCCCTCCACCTCGGCCGACTTCTATCCCGGACCGAACACGCCGCAATATCCCTACGACAAGGCCAAGGCGATCGCACTGCTCGACGAGGCGGGATACAAGGCCGGCGCGGGCGGCACGCGCTTTTCGCTGCGCCTGCTTCCGGCACCGTGGGGCGAGGATATCTCGCTGTGGTCGACCTTCGTGCAGCAATCGCTCGGCGAAGTCGGCATCCCGGTGGAAATCGTCCGCAACGACGGCGGCGGCTTCCTCAAGCAGGTCTATAACGATCACGCCTTCGATCTCGCCACCGGCTGGCACCAGTATCGCAACGATCCGGCGATCTCGACCACGGTGTGGTATCGCTCGGGGCAGCCGAAGGGCGCGCCCTGGACCAACCAGTGGGGCTGGACCGACCCGAAGGTCGACAAGACCATCGACGACGCGGCCACCGAAATCGATCCGGTCAAGCGCAAGGCGGACTACGCCGAGTTCGTCAAACAGGTGAACACCGAACTGCCGGTCTGGATGCCGATCGAGCAGATCTTCGTCACGGTCATCACCGCCAAGGCGCGCAACCACTCCAACACCCCTCGCTGGGGGTCGACGAGCTGGCACGATCTTTGGCTTTCCGCCTGAGGCCATATCCGTCAAGATCAACCCATGCGCATCTTGAGCCTCGCGGGGCGGCGTCTCGCCGCCTCGATCCCGACACTGATCCTGATCCTGATCGGCGTCTTCCTGCTGCTGCAATTCGCGCCGGGCGACACCGTCGACGCGATGCTGGCGCAGATGGGCGGCGGCGACGCCGCCACCGCGCGGCAATTGCGCGAGTTCTACGGCCTCGATCTCTCGGTGCCGATGCAACTCGGCAACTATCTGTGGCGGCTGGTCCGGCTCGATCTCGGCTTCTCCTCGATCTACGGCAAGCCGGTGGCCACCGTGATTCTGGAACGGCTGCCGCCGACCGTGCTGCTGATGACGGCGTCGCTGTCGTTCGCCTTCTTCTTCGGCCTGCTGTTCGGCGTGATCGCCGCGCGCGGCGTCAACCGCTGGCCCGACACCCTGATCTCGACGCTCGGGCTGGTGTTTTACGCAACGCCCTCGTTCTGGTTCGGGCTGATGGCGATCGTGGTGTTCTCGATCTATCTGCAGTGGTTGCCGGCGGGCGGCTTCGAGGACATCGGTGCGGTGCAGACCGGCCTCTGGCGCACCATCGACATCGCGAGCCATCTGGTACTGCCGACCCTGACGCTCGGGTTGATCTTCCTCGCGATCTACCTGCGCATCATGCGCGCCTCGATGCTGGAAGTGCTCAACCTCGACTACGTGCGCACGGCGCGCGCCAAAGGCCTCGATGAAACTCGCGTCATCACTCGCCACGTCCTGCGCAACGCGCTGCTGCCGATGGTGACGCTGATCGGGCTGCAGGCCGGAACCATGCTGGGCGGCTCCGTCGTCGTCGAGAGCGTGTTCTCGCTGCCGGGCCTTGGCCGTCTCGCTTATGAGTCGGTGGTGCAACGCGACCTGAACACGCTGTGCGGCATCGTGTTCGTCTCGGCCCTGCTGGTGATCCTCGTCAACTTCGTGGTCGACATTCTCTACGCGCGGCTCGATCCGCGAATCGTTGCGGAAAGCTAGAGTGATGGACGCGATCCGACGTTACTTCCGCAGTCCATCGGCCATTATCGGGCTGGTGCTGCTGCTGGTGGTGATCGCCATGGCGGCGAGCGCCGGCTGGTTCTATCCGCGCGATCCGCTGGCGCTGGCCGGGCGCCCGCTGATCTGGCCGTTCTCCAATCCGCGGTTTCTGCTCGGCACCGACAATTCCGGACGCGATATCGCGGCGCAGATTTTCTACGGCGCGCGCATCTCGCTTTTGATCGGCGGCGTGGCGACGGCCATCGCGGTGGCGATCGGCATTCTGATCGGCGCCTTCGCCGGCTTCTATGGCGGGCGGACCGACACCATCCTGATGCGCATCACGGAAGCATTCCAGACCTTGCCGAACTTCGTGTTGCTGCTGGTGCTGGTCGCGGTGTTCGGCTCGACCTTGACGACGGTCACCATCGCCGTCGGCGTGGTCTCATGGCCCGCGCCGGCGCGGCTAACGCGCGCCGAATTCCTGTCGCTGCGCAACCGCGATTTCGTGCAGGCCGGGCGCACGCTCGGCATGCGGGACATGCAGCTCATGCTTCGGGAAATCCTGCCCAACGCGCTGCCGCCGGTCATCGTCTATGCCAGCGTGGTGATGGCGGTGGCGATCCTGCTGGAAAGCGCGCTCGCCTTTCTCCGCCTGTCCGATCCCAATGTCGCCTCATGGGGCAACCTGATCGGCCTCGGCCGCGACGTGTTGCGCGTGCAGTGGTACGTATCGGCCATTCCCGGCATCGCCATCCTGATCACCGTGCTGGCGGTGTCGCTGGTGGGACAGGGCTTGAACGATGCCTTCAATCCGAGGCTGAAGGGCCGATGACCGACGCCTCCGACGTGATCCTCGCGATCGACCACCTCAGCGTGCGCCTGCCGGCCGGCGCCGACCGCACGCAGGCGCTCTCCGACGTCTCGCTGTCGATCGCGGCAAACGAAATTCTGTGCGTCGTCGGCGAATCCGGTTCGGGGAAATCGGTGATGGCCAACACCATCATGCGGCTGCTGCCCAACGAAGTGGCGGTCGATGGCGGCCGCATCCTGTTCGAGGGGCGCGACCTCGCCAACGCCTCTCCTGCCGAGATGCGGCAGGTGCGCGGCGCCGGCATCGCGATGATCTTTCAGGAGCCGATGACGGCACTCAATCCGCTGCGCACTATCGGCGACCAGATCGGCGAGATGTTCTCGATTCACACCGACCTGTCGCGCTCGGACATCAATGCGCGGGTGCTCGCGCTGCTGGACGATGTGCGCATTCCCGATCCGGCGCTGGCCGCGAAGGCATATCCGCATGAATTGTCCGGCGGGCAGCGCCAGCGCGCGATGATCGCGATGGCGCTGGCGCTCGATCCGAAAATCTTGATCGCGGACGAGCCCACCACCGCGCTCGACGTCACCACGCAGGCGCAGATTCTCAAGCTGATCCGCGACCTGCAGCAGCGCAAAAGAACGGCGGTGCTGTTCATCACCCACGATTTCGGCGTGGTCGCGGAGATCGCGGACCGCGTCGCCGTCATGCAGCACGGCGTCGTGGTGGAACAGGGCACCGCGGACGCCGTGCTGAACCATCCGCAGCATCCCTATACGCAACAACTCATCGCCGCCGTTCCGCCGCTCACGGCGCCGCCGCCGCGCCCGCTCAATCCCGATCCCGTTCTGACCATCAGCAATGTTTCGAAGACCTATCGAACCGGCGGCTTTCTCGGCCGCGGCGCGCGGGTGACGGCTGCCGTGAAGAATGTTTCGCTCAGCCTGCCGAGAGGCGCGACGCTGGGCATCGTCGGCGAATCCGGGTCAGGCAAATCGACGCTGGCGCGCTGCATCGTGCGGCTGATCGATCCCGACGGCGGATCGATCGTGCTCGACGGCAAGGACTGGGCAACGATGCCGCGCGACGATGTGCGCCGCGAGACGCGCCACATTCAGATGGTGTTCCAGGATCCGTTCGCGTCGCTCAATCCGCGCCGCACGGCCGCCGAACTGGTGGCGCAAGGGCCGATCGTTCACGGCACGCCGCGTGCCGAAGCCCTCGCCCGCGCCAAAGAACTGTTTTCCCTCGTGGGGCTCGACCCCGCTGCGAGCGACAGGTTGCCGCATGAATTCTCAGGCGGCCAGCGGCAGCGGATCGGGCTGGCGCGCGCGCTGGCGCTGCACCCCGATGTCCTGATCGCGGACGAAGCGGTGTCGGCACTCGACGTGTCAGTGCAGGCGCAGGTCTTGAAGCTGCTCGCCGAACTGCGCGAGCGGCTGGGGTTGTCGATCGTCTTCATCACCCACGACTTGCGCGTCGCGGCGCAAATCTGCGATCTGGTCGCGGTGATGAAGGACGGCGAGGTCGTCGAACATGGACCTGCGGCAGCGGTGTTCGGCGCTCCGCAGCATCCCTATACGCGCGCGCTGCTGGATTCGATTCCGGGCGGCGATTTCACCCGGAAGCGCGACGCCGCGGTCCTCGCGTAACCGCTTCAGTCACGTCATCTCGCGCGCATCGCGGCGCCGATAGACCATCAGCATCAGCGGTGCAAGGCGGCGCAGCAGCGCGTGACCCACAATGGGTACCGGCTCCGTGAACGGCAGCGCCAGTTCGGCCTCCGGCACACCGCGCACGGCCTTCGACAGTTCACCGCCAAGCGCAATCGACAGCGCGACGGCGCGGCCGTTGCAGCCGGTCCAGCCATAGGCATCGGGACCGAGGCGATGAATCCGCGGCAGGAAATCGGTGGTCATGCCGACATAGCCATTCCAGACATAGTCGAACGCGACAGGTCCGATCTGCGGCCACAGCCGTTGCAGTCGCTCCGCCACGATTGCCTTGAGCCGTTCGGGCTTGTTGCCGGGGCCGATCACCGCGCCGCCGGTGACGAGACGATTGCGTGCGTCATAGCGTGCGAAATACAGTTCGCCGTGGGTGTCGGACATCGCCTGCCGGCCGGGAATGATAGTCTTGCGAACATTGTCGGACAGCGGCTGCGTCGCCATCTGCCACGACAGCACCGGCATCACTTCATGGGCGATCTTCGGCGCGAGCGATTTCTCGAACTCGCCGCTATAGGCATTGGTCGCGAGGATCAGGCCGCGGGCCTTGATCTCGCCCTTCGCCGTCTTCACCACCCAACGCTCGCCCTTGCGTTCAAAGGCGGTCGCCGGCGAGCGCGCGAAGATCCGTACCCCTTGCGCGAGTGCTGCGTGCGCAAGGCCGCGCGCCAGCGCCAGCGGATTGATGTGGCCGCCGGTCTTGTTCCAGAAGCCGCCGAACCATGCATCGGAGCCAAGCATCTCGCGCGTCTGATCGCGCGACAGCAGTTCGACCGGCGCGCCGAATTTCGACCACTGCCGCACCCGCCGCTCGGCGATCTTGATACGCCCCGGCGAATGCACCGGCTGCACCCAGCCCGCCCGCTCCTGCTCGGCGTCGATCCCGTAGCGCGCCGCGACGCTGAACAAGATCGACGCGCTGTCCCGCAGCAGCGCGACGAATCGCTCGCCCGCCGCACCGTGCCTGGCGACGATGTCGTCGGGATCGGGACGCGACAACGTCGGAATCACCTGTCCGTTGTTGCGTCCGGAAGCACCCCATCCGGGCTCCGCGGCTTCGACGACCGCGACGTCGACACCGGCGTCGCGCAAATGCAATGCCGTCGAGAGGCCGGTGAAGCCCGCACCGATGACGACCACGTCGGCCTCGTGCGTGCCCGCAAGCTCCGGCAGCTCCGGTCCGGATGGCGTGACCGCGGCCCATAGCGACGGAGGCCAACTCACATCTGTCTTGTCCATCATCATTCCTTCGTCGCTGACACCACGACGCAACCGCGCATCATCCATGATCGTGCGCGGGCTTGTGGCTACGCAATCGACTGGTACCCGGTTTTCGAAGTCCGTGAATCGGTTGCAGCAAGCGCCGACGCGGACTTCGAAAACCAAAGGGTACCAGCAACGTCACGCTATATG
>JBARXT010000068.1:0-20778 GCA_049647485.1 Xanthobacteraceae bacterium | reverse complement strand
GTTCCGATGAATGCACCGACCGCGATTCCCGACCAGAAGCCCGTCCCGCCCTACAAGCACACCCCGCTGTTCCCGCTCGGCAAGGACGAGACGCCGTATCGGAAGATTTCCGGCGAGGGCGTGCGGGTCGAGAAGGTGCTCGGCAAGGACATGCTGGTGGTGTCGCGCGAGGCGCTCAAGGCGCTCAGCGAGGCCGCATTCGGTGATATCAACCACTATTTGCGGCCGGGGCATTTGAAGCAGCTCCGCAACATCCTCGACGACAAGGAAGCCAGCGACAACGACAAGTTCGTTGCCTTTGACTTCCTGAAGAACGCCAACATTGCCGCCGGCGGCGTGCTGCCGATGTGCCAGGACACCGGCACCGCGATCATCATGGGCAAGAAAGGCTGCAACGTCATCACCGACGGCGAGGACGAAGCGGCGCTGTCGGAAGGCGCGCGTGACGCTTACCTGCGCCGTAACCTGCGCTATTCGCAGGTCGCGCCGCTTTCGATGTACGAGGAGAAGAACACCGCCAATAACATGCCGGCGCAGTGCGAGATCTACGCCGAGGGCGACGATGCCTACAAGTTCATGTTCATGGCGAAGGGCGGCGGCTCCGCCAACAAGAGCTTTCTGTTTCAGGCGACGCCGTCGGTGCTGACGCGCGACCGTCTGCTGGCATTCCTTAAAGAGAAGATCATGACGCTCGGCACCGCCGCGTGCCCGCCGTATCATCTCGCCATCGTCATCGGCGGCACGTCCGCCGAACTATGCATGAAGACGGTGAAGCTCGCCTCCGCACGCTATCTCGATGCGTTGCCGACCCAAGGCAGCGAGAACGGCAATGCCTTCCGCGATCTCGAGATGGAGCAGGAAGTGCTGAAGATGACGCAAAGCTCCGGCGTCGGCGCGCAATTCGGCGGCAAGTATTTCTGCCACGACGTGCGCGTGATCCGCATGCCGCGCCATGGTGCGTCGTTGCCGATCGGATTGGGCGTGTCGTGTTCGGCGGATCGTCAGGTGCTCGGCAAGATCACCAAGGACGGCGTCTTCCTTGAAGAACTGGAGCACAACCCGGCGCAGTATCTGCCGCCGGTGGAAGGCAAGCTCGGCGGCGAAGTGGTGAAGATCGATCTTAACCGCCCGATGAAGGATATTCTTGCGACGCTGTCGCAGTATCCGACCAAGACGCGGCTATCGCTGACCGGTACCATGGTCGTGGCGCGCGACGCCGCCCATGCCAAGCTGCGCGAACGGCTGGAGAAGGGCGAGCCGCTGCCGGATTACTTCAAGAACCATCCGGTGTACTACGCGGGCCCCGCGAAGACGCCGGAAGGTTATGCGTCGGGCGCGTTCGGGCCGACCACGGCGGGCCGCATGGATTCCTTCGTCGATCAATTCCAGGCCGCGGGTGGCTCGATGGTGATGGTCGCCAAGGGCAATCGCTCGATGCAGGTACGCGAAGCCTGCAAGAAGCACGGCGGCTTCTATCTCGGCTCGATCGGCGGCGCGGCGGCGAACCTCGCCGAGCACTGCATCAAGAAGGTCGAGGTGGTCGAGTATCCTGAACTCGGCATGGAAGCGATCTGGCGCATCGAAGTCGAGGATTTCCCGGCCTTCATCATCATGGACGACAAAGGCAACGACTTCTTCAAGGAGTTGAATCTCGGCTAGTGGAGCGGATTTGATATTCGCTACCCCACCTTGCAGCAACCTCGGGAAGCGAATGTCAAATCCAAAGCTCCACGAGCCACCTGTATTTGCCGGTGGTTCTTTGATTCTAACATTTGCAACCGGGGCCGCCGAAAAACGGAATGCAAATGTTAGAATCGAACCACTGGTCGTTAACCGGATGACAAGGTTCGGCGCGCGATTCGCCGGGCCTATTCGGTGGGTGTTTGCGGGACTCGATTCTGTCGGGAGTCGCAAGGGTCGCGGCGAAAAAGAATCCGGGTGACGTTCCCGGTCGTCCTGCTTCAATGGTTCCAGGAAAGCAGGACGATTCGGAAGCTGCACATGACCATGGACGCCGTCAGATTGAATGCCGTACTGATCGCGCTGCTGGCGACTGCGAGCACGATCAACGGGCTGATCGTTTACGCCTATTTGTGATGCATTCGATGGCGCGGGCGGACGCTCGCGTTATATCCGGCAGGGGCGGACGCCTGTTTGAAATGGCCCGCCTGCGTCGTTCCGACATATTTCACCCCGCGATTTTGTGCTAACAATTGACGGATTGAACGTCCTCGGTTCGGGGCTGGCACGCAGTTCTTGCGTACCTCCGAGACGAGGAGGGCCGTCATGCAGGCCGGATTTTTCAAACGTACGATATTGCCGGGCTTGTTGTTCCTTGCGGGCATCGGCTGGCTGACGAGCGCGGCGCGCGCGCAATCCGAAATGACTGTCGTGCGAACCGTCGTGAGTTTGACGGCGTCCGATCAGTCGTTGCTGCCGGGTCAGCAGTTGAAACTGATCGCGTCGGTCGCGATGGAAGGTGGCGGCGAGGTGCCTGGCGGGCTCATCGAATTCATCGATGAAACACACAAGCGGGTGGTCGGTCGCACCGGCACCAGCACGCCGTGGATTGTGCTTCATCGCCTGTCGGATGGGGCACATACATTCCGCGCCCGCTATAGCGGGTTGCAAAGTTACTTTCCGTTCGTGATCGACCCCAGCACGTCGGCGCCGATGGTCTACACGGTGCGCACGGTGCCGCATGTCGTGATCTCGTCGTCGCAAAACCCCAGCACACCGGGGCAGGCGGTGACACTGACGGTCGCGGTGAAAAGCCGCGACGGCACGCCTAGGGGCAACGTGACCATTCGCGACGTTGCGCTCGATAGCGTGCTGGCGGATCGGGTCATGCTGGACAGCAATGGCACGGCGTCATTCACCACATCCGGGCTGGAGCAGGGCTCGCGTTCCATTGTGGCGAGCTATCACGGCGATGCCAAAAACAAGTCGGCGACGTCGACGCAATTGATGCAGATCGTATCGCCGTCGCATTCACACGATGAGCGGCCGGTGCGATAGTTTGAACAGATGACGGCTTTGAGAGATCGTGCGCGAATGGCGGCATGATGCCGCGATCGCGCACGATCCAATCGCGTGGCTTAAGCCCGGGTGCCGTTGAAGGGGAAGCTGCCCATCGGCCCGATGCCCATTTCGCCGCTCATTGCATCGCCGTCGACCGTACCGGTAAAGGACAGCGTCAGCGGCATCGGATTGGTGATGGAGATCTTCCACGCCACGTCGTTGCCGTTCACAGTGCCGTCGAAAATCTCGCCGGAATTGCCGTCTGCCGCCTGCGTGCCGGTCAGGTTGCCGCCCGCGCTCGTCAGCGTCAGGGTTGCGTTGCGCTCACCCATCGGCGTGCTCATGGTGATGTTCCAGTTTCCGTCGACCGACATTCCGTTTCTCCAATGCTCCGCGCGTCGGTTTGAGGCGCGAGGTGAACCTCTATATCGCAAAATTGCCGCCACGCGAATGACCGGTTGTTGATCTTGAGGTCTCAGCGGGCCGGTTGCCCGGCGGCAAGCGCCTCGGCGCGCAGCTTGCGTTTGATGATGAAACGGAAGGTCACGTACTGGATCGCGAAGGCCGCAATCTTGGCGCCGACCGCCACCACCGACACGTAGAACGCCCACAGTTTGAGATCGCCGGTCATCGCCACCGCAATGGTGCCGAGGCCGAGCACGAACATCAGCGCCGCCCAGACGTAGCCGGCCGCGATCGCGAGATGTGGGATGGTGTTGCGCACCATGTCGGGCGAATAGCGCAATATCCAGCCCTTCCGCAGCATGATGAAGCCGATGGCGAAATGGCCGATGGCGGGCTTGGCCAGAACGAAACGCGGATCGCTGGTGAGCAGCGTCATGCCGCCCAGCACGATCACCAGCGCCAGACTGGCGTAGGTCATGACGTCGAGGGTTTGGCCCTTGATGCGCGCGTAGACCACCTGTGCGATCGCCGAGGCAATCGCCACCAGCGTGGCGATGACGACGTTGTCGGTGACGACATAGACCGCCAGGAAGACGATGGTGGAGAGGAAGTCGGTGCCGAGCTTGATGAAGACGCTTTTCATGGGGTCACCAGATCCGACAGGGCTACCGGGTTTGGCCGGCGAATTGCGCGCGGCGGCGGGCGGAATACCAGGTGGTGAAATAGACCGCGCAGTTGCGGGCGGCGAAAGCAACGCCGACACCGATCCACACTGGCAGCGACGGCCAGTAGATCAACAGGATATCCGCGACCAGCATCAGAATGAAGGCACCGATCCAGGCCCAGGTCAGAATGTAGTTGGTCGTCATGAAGGCGGGCTGGGCAACGATCTCCGGCTCGACCACCTCGCGGGCATATTGCAGCGTGAACGGCAGCCGCAAGGCAATCGATCCCAGCGCGATCGCGAGCACGCCGAGATCCACGGCGAGGCGGATGCCGTGGTCGCCCATGCCGCCGCCGGACAACACGAGATAGGTGCCGACGGTGGCGAACAGGACCGCCGCGCCCGCCGCCAGCGCCTTCACCGAGCGGCCACGGGCTACGTCATAAACGATGGTGGCGACAGCGATGGCGGCCGCCGCGAACAGGCTGATCGCTGGCGTGGTCAGCATCATCAGGACGCCGAAGACGGCAAACGGGGCAAGGATCAGGAACAGCATCATCGGAGTGCTCCGGGCTTTATCTTGACAATGTCAAGTTTATAAAGCTGCGAGGAAGCCGCCGTCAAGCGAAATCTTTACGATGTCAAGATTGTGGCGACCGGCCGGAGGAGGAGCCTTACGCAGCCCCGACCCAGTTGCCGTGGAACCCATCCGGCACGCGGTGGCCGAGCTTCACCAGCGCCACCGGACCGCTGCCGACGTCCTGGGCATTGAACACCGCGAGATCGCTGCGGTTCTCCCGCGCCCGCCAGACCACCGCGAGCAGCCAGCCGTCGCCTTCGGCGGCATCCGCGCCGCGCTCGACGAACACCGGCTCCGAGATGCTGTCGCCCTTCGGCAGCATGTACTGCGCCTTGCGCGCGCCGTGGCCGTCGACATGGACGATGCCGTGCAGCGCGGTCGAGGCGGTGAGGTCGGGATTGGCGCACGCGTACCAGCCGTGCGCCGTGGCAAGCCCGGCGCGCCGCTCGTCGACGCGGGGAAATTCGCCGGTGACGTCGTCGAGGTAGACGCGCGAAAACTGATCGGTGTTGGCGGCGAGGTCGAAGGTCCAGCGGCACAGCCGCGCGCGCGATTTCGCCGGATCGGTCTTGCCTCCATCGGGAAGCGGAAACAATGGCGCTTCCTCGTACTGCATGACGTCGGCGACAATGCGGCTGCCATCGTCCCAGGCATTGAGGACGTGGAAAACGTAACATGCCTCGGCGCGGAACCAGCGGATCTCCGATGTCCGGCCGTTGCGGGGCATCACCCCGACATAGCCACCCTTGGCCGGCTCCCACGCATAGGCCGGCTGGCCTTTCATGGCACGCTCCATGCTGCCGGTCAGCGGCAGGATCGGGAACAGCACATGGTTCGCGGTGACGATGAAATCGTGCACCATGCTCGAATAGGGTGTCTCGAAATGCTCGAAGCGCGACACGCGGCCGCCGGAATCGACGACCCCGTAGGACAGCGCCGAACTGAACGGGCCTTTCGCATTGTAGCCGAAGAACATCATCTCGCCGGTGAGGGGGTCGACCTTGGGATGCGCGGTGAACGGCCCGGCGATGCGGCTGTCGTAACTGCAATAGCCGCGCGTCGCCAGCGTCGCCGGGTCGATCTCGGTCGGCGGGTGACCTTCCTCGAGCGCGAGCAGGCGGCCGGCGTGCGAGATGATGTTGGTATTGGCGACGCCGCTGTCGTTGCACGAAGTCTGCGGCGCGTCGCGAAGCTTGATCGGGCCGAAGCCGGCGAAGATGGCGCGGCCGGCGTCATGCTCGGCCAGCCATTTCGGCGTGCGGACCCAGCGGTTGCGATAACTGGCGCGGCCATTTTCGATGTGGAAGGCGTGCAACATGCCGTCGCCGACGAACCAGTGCGCGCCGGGCACGTCGAACTGCGGGTTGGGGCCGTTGCGATACAGCGTGCCGTTCAATTCGCGCGGCAACTCGCCCTCGATCTTGAGGAACGGTGCGTCGCACTCCATCGGGATCGGGGCGAGGTTGTTCAATTCGGCGGCGGCGTCAGCCTGGGGCACGGGCGTCTCCCTCGGTCAAATATCTTGACGATGTAAAGATAAGCTAGCGAGAAATCCTCGATCCCGTCAAGCGAAATCTTTACAGTGTAAAAATGACGTCCTATAAGAATCGCATGTCACACAAGACTGCATCCTGCCGCAAAACGTCCGCGACGGACGGCGTGGCTTCGCGGCCGGCGACATCGCGCGCCGCGAAAATCTCCGCCAAGACCGCGATGAAGCCCGCGTCCACGGCAAAAGCCTCGCGCAAACCGAAGGTCGCGGCGCCCTATCACCATGGCGACCTGCACGACGCGCTGCTCAAGGCGGCCGAAATTATTCTGGAGCGCGACGGCCTCATCGGCCTGACGCTGCGCGCGGTGGCGCGCGAGGCGGGCGTGTCGCACGCCGCGCCGGCGCATCACTTTCGCGATCTCACCGGGCTCGTCAGCGAGTTGGCGGCGATCGGTTATCGCCGTTTCGGCTCGGCAATGAATGCGGCGGTCGTGCCGGAGCGGTCATGGGCGGAGATCGGGCTGGCGCGGGCGCATGCCTATCTCGATTTCGCCCGTGAGCATCCGGCAATGTATCAACTGATGTTCCGTGCCGAACGGCTCGACATGAGCAATCCGGTGCTGAAGGAAGCCGCGAACGCATCCTTCGCCGGATTGGTCGCGGCGGTCGGCATGGGGCGCGGTGAGATCGTCACGAACGAGGCGCTGACACTGGGGCAGGCAGCGGACGCCGCGCGTGCCTGGTCGCTGATGCATGGCTTCTCCACGTTGCTGCTCGACGGTCGCCTGTCGGATATCCTCGAGCGGTTGCCGGCGGGAAGCACGGTCGATCAATTGCTCGATGTCATGCTGCGTGGCAGCGGGCCACTCGGCCCACGGGCGGGCTGATGCGCTGAGGCAGTTAGCGTGCCAACGCCGTGGCGCGGCCGCTGTTGCCGACGATGGAAGCTTTGCCTGTCGCGCAATCGAAGTCTTTCGCCAGCCGGTCGGCGGCATCGCGCGCCACTTCGTTGGCGTTCGGATTGGCTTTCACGTCGACATAGGCGACGTGACACACCGCGCCGGGCGGCAGCCGTGTCACCACCAGCATCTGCGCCGAGCGCGGACGCCCATCCTTGTCGGTGTCATCGTTGTCGGCGATATACCAGCGCTGAATGGAGGCGAACGGCTTGCCCGCGCCGTCGCGGCGCCATTCGATGGTATCGGCGGTATAGTTGAACGGGCCGAACCAGTGATTGGCCGCAGGTTCCTTCTCAGCTTGCTTCGCATTCCGTCCGATCGAGACGGTACGGCGCAGGTCGTCTTCCTGCACCAGTACGATCAGGCCATCGATACCTTTGCAGACTGTCGCGTTGGCACCGCAATCCTTTTCGGCCGCCGATGTATAGACGCTGCTGAAGGTTTCAGCGAAAGCGGGAGACACCGCGAGCAGGGTGCCGGTGGTGGCTATCGTGACGACGAGCGGACAAAGACGGCGCGCGATGTGCGGAAAGATTGCGATCATGCGCTTTGGACGGCTGCAAGCTGGGGAAGGTTCAATGGTGTGCACCAGAAAGACCTGACAATCCGGCAAAAATTGCGATAGAAAGCCGACTCACGGCAACTCCGCCGCTTCAGAGCCTGCATTTTCCAAACCATGCCCGCCATCTCCTCCAATAAACCGTATCGCATTGGCCGTTCCAAGACCGGACTGGGCCTCTTCGCCACCAAGCCGATCAAGAAGGGAACGAAGATCATCCGTTACTTCGGCCCCATGCTGGATTGCCGGAAGGAGAAGGATGACGCGATCGAGAACAAGTATCTGTTCCAAATCAACGGCCGTTGGACCATCGACGGCTCAGTGCGCAAGAACGTCGCGCGCTACATCAATCATTCGTGCCGGCCGAATGCGGAGTCCGACGTCAGCGCCCGCAAGCGCACCGTGTATATCCGCGCCATCAAGAACATCGCGCCGGGCGACGAGATCAACTACGACTACGGCACGGAATACTTCAAAGAGTACCTGAAGCCGATCGGCTGCAAGTGCGCCTCCTGCGAACGCAAGCGCGCGAAACAGCGCGCCGAGGCGCGCGCCGCGAAAACATCCACAGCGAAACCCACCGCCAAGGCCAAGAAAGCCAAAGCTGCAAAGCCGGTTACGAAGGCCAAGAGCAAGGCCGCCCCGGTATCCGGCAAAAGTCGCAGCCAACGCGCCAAGACGAGTGCGCGCGCCGGAACCAAATCCCGTGCGTCGACGAAAGCTGCACAAAAGAGGCAGGCCCGCGCGGCCTGACGCGCGCGGTCGTGGGAAAACCATGACCTCGCAGGTAATGGAACGGCGGATGGCGGCCTGCTAGGCTCCCGCCATGAACAGTCAGCTTTCCACCGCGCGGGCGGCGACCGCCGCGCCTGTCCATGTCGGCGAACATCTGCGGCAATGGCGGCAGCGGCGCCATCTCAGCCAACTCGATCTCGCGGGCGAGGCGGCAGTTTCCGCTCGTCATCTCTCCTTCGTCGAAACCGGCCGTGCCGCACCCTCGCGCGACATGGTGCTTCGCTTGGCCGAACGCCTCGACGTGCCGCTGCGCGAGCGCAACGTGTTGCTCGTCGCGGCCGGCTTCGCACCGGCGTTTCCTCAACGGACCCTCGACGATCCGGCGCTCACCTTGGCGCGTCAGGCGGTCGATCAGGTGCTCAAGGCGCACGAACCCAGTCCCGCATTGGCGGTCGATCGTCACTGGAATCTGGTTGCGGCCAATCAGATGGTCGGCGCGCTGCTGGATGGCGTCGCGCCGCATCTGCTGGCGCCGCCGGTCAACGTACTGCGCCTGAGTTTCCATCCGGACGGGTTGGCGCCGCACACCGTCAATCTGGCGGAATGGTGCGCGCATCTGCTGGAGCGGCTGCACCGCCAATGCGAAGCCACTGCCGATCCCGAACTGTTGAAACTCTATCAGGAACTGAAAACCTTCCCGATTCCGGCGCGGCAGCGCCCGGTGAACAGCAGCGCCGTGGCGATCCCGTTCCAGTTGCGACGTGACGGCGCGGTGTTGAGCTTCATCTCGACGACGATGGTGTTCGGCACGCCGGTCGATATCACCTTGTCGGAATTGGCGATCGAAACCTTCTTCCCGGCAGATCAGGCGACCGTCGCCAAGTTGAAGGACATAGCGGATCATCGCAATTAACGCCTTGCGGCCATCCGGACCGGCTGATTAGCTTGATACCTTGCAAAGCAAGGAGACTCTCCATGAGCGCGATCAAGCCGTTGACCCTTGATATCGTGTCCGATGTCGTCTGCCCGTGGTGCTACATCGGCAAGCATCGGATCGAAAGTGCGCTCGCGTTGGTGCAGGACGTTCCGGTGGAGGTGCGCTGGCGTCCGTTCTTCCTCAATCCGTGGGTGCCACGCGAAGGCATCAGCCGCGATGAGTATCTCACCACGAAGTTCGGCTCGGTCGAAGCCTACGGCAAGATCGCCTCGCGCGTGGTCGATGCCGCGAGCGAAGAAGGGCTAGTGTACCGGCCTGATACGGTCAAGCGCCAACCTAATACGCTCGATTGCCATCGTCTGATCCATTGGGCGGCGCGCGACCCGTCCGGCGATAAAGCGGCGGCGGTCAAGCAGCGGTTGATGGAGTTGTATTTCCGCGACGGCGGCGATTTGACCGATTCCGAGGTTCTGGTGCAGGCCGCAGCCGACTGCGGCATGGATGCCGTGGCGGTGCGCCAACGTCTCGCCACCGATGAGGACGTCGATGTGGTTTCGTCACAGGCGCAGGAGGCGGCCGACAAGGGTATCGGTGGTGTGCCGACTTATGTGTTCGCCGGCAAGTATGCGGTGTCTGGCGCTCAACCGCCGGAGCAGTTGGCGCGCGCGATCCGTCAGGTGTCGGCCGAGGTCAACGCGGAAGCGGCGGAATAGGTCGCCGGCGAGCGCCGGTTGCGATCCGGTCGCAAGCGTCGCACCACATCGCGCAGGCGGATTCGTGTCGCCAATGCGGCATGGGCAATCGCCACTGTCGGGTCGTGCCGATACAGCGGCAGCAGCACATCGCCGATCCTCAGCCGGTTGCGCCAGATCGGTTCGATCATGGTGTGGCCGGCGTCTGCGGTCGAGTCAGCGGTGGCCATGAAAGGATCGGCGCAAAGGTGGCGCGTCAGGTCCAGCGTCAACTGTACGCCCGGCGAGAATTTCGCGAACGCCTCATCGATGCCCATCTTGAAATAGAACGCACGATCCTGATGACGGACCACGATGGCGGCGGCGACCGGCGTTGCGCCGGCATGGAGCGATACGATTTCACATGCGCCGGTTTTCGCCAGCATCGGCGCAGCGGCACGAATGAATTGGCTGTCGCCTGCGCGCTGCAGCAAGGCTGTGCCGCGCTGACCCTTCCATCCACTCGCTTCCAGCGTCAGGAGGGTCTCAACCGCGCGGCTCACCTCATCCGGCGTGCGGGCGACAGCGAACTCCACCCGGCCATGGTCGGCGAGGCGCCGTCGTTGTCGCCGCAACTCCTTCAGCTTTTTCGAGCCCAACGCACTCTGCAACAGCAGATCGGCATCTTGTGTCGCATCGAGGCAGGCGCGCGCAGAAGCATTGATCAGACGCGGGCGCAGATCTTCGCGCGCGAGCACCGTCGTAAATGCGGCGAGTGCCTTGCCGTCGAGCGCGACGTCGCGCAGCAGCAGCGCTCGAGCGCCGGCGTCCCGTGCCTGTTTCAGAAGAGAGCCCGCGGCTTCGAGCGGAGCGCCGCGATCCAGCAGTGGTGTGCCGAGGGTCCCGTAAGGGTCGGCGCTGACCAGCACAGATAAGGGTATCCGATAGGCCCGCCAAAACGACACGACAGGCACGAGGCCGTTCAGCACTGGAGTGGATGCGGCAGGCGAAGTACTCCAGCTTGCCAATGCCGATGCACCGGTGCGGCCGGTCGCGAAGGCATCGACCGCGAGTTCCCAATCGGCGAGATGATAACCGTTCGGCTCGATGGCGCGCCCCGCGAGATTGTTCCAGTCGGTGCGGGACATCGAGGCGAGGGGCTTCAGCCCGCGCGTGGGCACTGCGCGGCCGGCTTGCGCCGCATCCGCGTGGTTCAGTGCTCCTCGCTGCCGCGAGGCGATGTGCCCTAGCTCGACCAATCCCGTTACCGCCATCATCGATCGCCGTCATTTTAGATGAGACAGTTCAATTTAGCGTTGGTCGGTAGATCGAAATTTCAGGGCACGATTAACGGCTGATTCATCAATAGATCCGGGTGCCTGCATGGAACGTTCGTGGTTCCGGAGCGGGCGACATTCGGTCACGCCCGCGACTACGTTATCCCCCGATCCCCCGCTGATGAGATCAGCCGGTTGCGGTAGTCTCTGGATTTCGAACCGCTGCGTTGCCTGCTGCGACGAATGACATGCCGGCTTTCATGCAGCCGTGCCCATGCCTTGATTGAACTGCGACGAGGGGTGATGTGATGTTTCGCCGAACCGTAATGAGCGTCGTGGCCGCAACTGGCCTATTGTGGAGCACCGGGGCGTCGATGGCGGAAAGCCGCATGGCGCTGGTGATCGGTCAATCTGCCTATCGTGCGGTGACGCCGCTTCCGAATCCGACCAACGATGCCAAGGCGATGGCCCAGCTTCTGGGCGAGGCCGGTTTCGAGGTAACGTCGGCGTCCGACCTTTCCCAAAACGCGATGCGGCAGACGGTCAGCGATTTTGCCGCGCAGGTCGCGGCCAAGGGAAAGGACACTGTGGCGCTGGTGTTCTATGCCGGCCACGGCATGCAGATCGATGGCGAAAACTTCCTGATTCCGATCGATATCGATCCGAAGCGCGAGGCCGATATTCCGCTGCAGGCGGTTCGCCTCAATGACATCCTCAACACGTTGACGTCGGTGCCGAGCCGGATGCGTCTCGTGCTGCTGGATGCCTGCCGCAACAATCCGTTCCCCGAGATCGGCAAGACCGCCGGTCGGGGGCTTGCGATCGTCGATGCCAAATTCGGCGCGCCGGGCACCTTCCTATCGTTCTCGACCTCGCCGGGTGCGGAGGCCGAGGATGGCAGCGGCGCCAACAGCCCTTACACCACGGCGCTGCTCACAGCGGCCAAACAGCCCGGACTGTCGATCGAGGATGCTTTCAAGCGGGTTCGCGTCTCGGTGAACAAGGCCACCGATGGCCGGCAGACCCCATGGGAAAGCTCGTCGCTCACCGACGATTTCCGGTTCTTCACGGCGGCGGGCGATGCGTCCGTCAAACCGACCGAGGTGAAATCGACCGAAGCCAAACCGACCGAGACGAGGAGCCCGGAACCGAAGCGTTCGCCGGAGCAGTGGAAGGCGGCATTGAAGGGCAAATCGGCCGAGGCCGCCCACGAGATGATCGTGGCGGACGGCTCGGTCGACGCCTACGAGGCATTTGTCACGCTTTATAGCGATGAGGTCTTTGCCCCACGCGCTCGTACCTGGCTCGATCGGCACCTGCGGATGATTGCCTGGAACAAGGCGGTGATCGAGAATACCGCCGCCGGTTATCGCGCTTTTCTTCTGGCCTATCCTGATAGCGACCTGACCGCGACTGCACGCAAGCTCGAGGAACGGCTGCGCAACCGGCCTGAATTCGCGCCGGCTGCTGGCAATGCGGCGATGGCTTCGTTGCAACCGGCCAATGCATCGGTGGCGCCGACCTGTTCCTGCAGCAAGCCCGCCGCACCGAGCAAGAAGGTCGAGAAACCGGAGAAGCCTTCGAAGAAGCGCGCCGGTTCAAGGCCGTCGCACCGCTCGTCGCTGCCGCCTCCGCCGCGATATGCTTCAGAGCCGGACGACGTCGTGATCTATCGTCGCCCGCCACCGGCCTATGTCCCGATGCCTGGCATTTCCATCGGCGGGGGGATGATCGGCGGTGGTAGTCGCGGCGGCTATCATTCGCCGAGCCGTTCCCCGGGCATGTCCACCACGGGGGGATCGCGCGGCGGACTGTACTGACGTCGAACATTTCCTTCGCAAGTGCCGAAGCCTCGCGTCTGGTCGCAAAAGACGCGAGGCTTCTTGATTTGATGCAGTCTCGTTGCGCGAACCGGTTCCCACCTTGTTCGAAACCGCTATAACTGGGTGAAGAACAAGCAGTCTTGAAGGAGACGCGGGATGGCGGATGGGCTTCGCAAAGGATTGACCAGTTACGGCGACGCCGGGTTCTCGCTGTTTCTCCGCAAGGCGTTCATCAAGGCGGCGGGCTATTCCGACGATGCGCTGGACCGCCCCATCGTCGGCATCACCAACACCTACAGCGACTACAATCCCTGTCACGGCAACGTGCCGGCGCTGATCGAGGCGGCGAAGCGCGGCGTGATGCTGGCCGGCGCGATGCCGATGGTGTTCCCGACCATCTCCATCGCGGAGAGTTTCTCGCATCCGACCTCGATGTATCTGCGTAACCTGATGGCGATGGATACCGAGGAGATGATCCGCGCCCAGCCGATGGACGCAGTGATCGTGATCGGCGGCTGCGACAAGACCTTGCCGGCGCAGATCATGGCGGCGGTCAGCGCCGATCTGCCCACGGTGGTCATTCCGGTGGGGCCGATGGTGGTCGGCCACCACAAGGGCGAGGTGCTTGGCGCTTGCACCGATTGTCGAAGGTTATGGGCGAAGTATCGCGCCGGGGAAATCGACGACGCCGAGATCGAGGCGGTGAACGGCCGGCTCGCGCCGTCGGTCGGCACCTGCATGGTGATGGGCACCGCCAGCACCATGGCCTGCGTCACCGAGGCGCTGGGGTTGTCGCTGCCGATGAGCGCAACGATCCCGGCGCCGCACGCCGAGCGCGTGCGCTCTGCTGAAGCCAGCGGCAAATGCGCAGCAGAGATGGCGAAGCGCAAGGGGCCTCGCCCGAGCGAACTGCTGACGCCGGCGTCGTTCCGCAACGCGCAGGTGGTGTTGCAGGCGATCGGCGGCTCCACCAACGGGCTGGTGCATCTCACTGCGATCGCGGGCCGCACGTCATACCGCATCGACCTCGATGCCTTCGATGCGCTTGGCCGTGAAGTACCTGTACTGGTCGACCTCAAACCATCCGGCGCGCACTACATGGAGCACTTCCATCACGCCGGCGGCGTGCCGAAACTGATGAAGCAACTTGGCGACCTGATCGATCTCGATGCCAAGACCATCACCGGCGCGACGCTGCGCGATGTCGTTGCTGGTGCGGAGGAGGTGCCGGGACAGGATGCGATCCGTCGGCGTGACAATCCGATCCGCCCAGAGGGCGCGATGGCGGTGCTGCGCGGTAATCTCGCGCCGCGTGGCGCGGTCATCAAACATTCCGCCGCGAGCGAGAAGTTGTTGCAGCACACCGGGCGCGCCGTGGTATTCGAGTCGGTCGAGGACATGACGCTGCGGATCGACGATCCGGCGCTCGATGTTTCCGCCGATGACGTGCTGGTGCTGCGCAACGCCGGCCCGAAAGGCGCGCCGGGCATGCCGGAGGCGGGCTATCTGCCGATTCCGATGAAGCTGGCGCGCACGGGCGTGAAAGACATGGTGCGGATATCGGATGCGCGGATGAGCGGCACCGCGTTCGGCACCATCGTGCTGCACATCACGCCGGAGTCGGCGGTCGGTGGCCCGCTGGCGCTGGTGCGAACCGGCGACCGGATTCGTCTCGATGTCGCGGCGCGCCGCATCGATCTGCTGGTGGACGATGCCGAACTTGAGCGCCGTCGCGCGGCCGTCGTGGAATCGGGGCGACCGGACTGGGCAGCGCGCGGTTATGCGCGGCTATTCCACGATACGATCACGCAGGCCGACGACGGCTGCGACTTCGATTTCATGCGCGGTGAGGGGAAGGAATGAGGGGCGCTTGCGCGTCTGATCCGGGACCATTGCGGGCGGTGCCGTTGATACGGTCCCGGCTCTGCGACGCATCGCTGCGCGACGCACCGCGTCCGGGACACGGGGCCATCAGCGGGCACTCAAATCGAAAACTTCGAAGGCGGTTACGCCCGCTCTTCCCAGATCGTTGCGAGATGCACGATGGTCTCGGCCGCTTTCTCCATGTCCTGCACGCTGACCCATTCGGTGCGCGAGTGGAAGGCGTGTTCGCCGGCGAAGATGTTGGGGCAGGGCAGACCCATGAACGACAGCCGTGAGCCGTCGGTGCCGCCGCGGATGCTGCTGCGGATCGGTTTCAAACCGGCGCGGCGGATGGCTTCCAGCGCATGGTCGACGACTTGCGGATGCGCGTCGATCACTTGCTTCATGTTGCGATACTGTTGCGTGATGTCGATCCTGTAGGTCGAATGCGGAAAATCCTTCATCACGTCCTTGACGATCGATTCCAGCAGCGCCTCCTTCTCTCGCAGTCCCTGCTCGGTGAAATCGCGCACGATGAAGGCGAGCGTCACCTGCTCGAGCGCGCCGTTGATGCCGACCGGATGCAGGAAGCCCTCGCGGTCTTCGGTGGTTTCCGGTGAGCAGGTATCCTGCGGCAATCGTTCGACGATGCGCGATGCGATCTTGATGGCATGCTCCATCTTGCCCTTGGCGAAACCGGGATGAACGCTGACGCCGGTGATGGTGACGGTCGCGGCATCCGCGGAAAAGGTTTCGTCTTCCAGATGCCCGGCGCTCTCGCCGTCGATGGTATAGGCAAAATCGGCGCCGAGTTTCTTGAGGTCCACCTTGTCGACGCCGCGGCCGATCTCCTCGTCCGGCGTGAACAGTATCTTGATGGTGCCGTGCCTGATCTCGGGATGATCGATCAGGAAGCGTGCCGCATCCATGATCTCGGCGATGCCGGCCTTGTTGTCGGCGCCGAGCAGCGTGGTGCCGTCGGATGTAACGATGTCGTTGCCGATCTGATCGGCCAGCGCCGGATTGTCGCGCAGGCGGATCACTTGTGCTGGATCGCCCGGGAGCACGATGTCGCCGCCCTGATAGTTGCGCACGATCTGCGGCCTGACGTTTTCGCCCGAGCAATCCGGCGAGGTGTCCATATGCGAGCAGAAGCAGATCACCGGCACCGTCTTGTCGGTGTTGGCGGGAATGGTGCCGTAGACGTAGCCGTGTTCGTCGAGGTGCGCGTCAAGAACACCCATGTCGCGCAGTTCGCGCGCGAGCAGGTTGCCGAGGTTCTTCTGCTTCTCGGTGGAAGGGCAGGTCGGAGAGACGGGATCGGACTGCGTATCGATCACCACGTAACGCAGAAAGCGCGCGGTGACATCGTGATCGAATGTGAGAGCAGAGGTCACGGCAGATATCCTTCGTGCGGACGGGATCGGTTCGAATGTGGTCGGCTCAAAATAAAAACGTCACCCCGGGCGGCCGCGCGCGGCGGCGGCCCGGGATGACGTTCCAGAACGCAAATTCCATCGGGAAAGGCAAGCGAGGCACGTCCCTCGCAAGCATCGCCCGAGGCGCGATCAGACCGCTTCCTTGAGTTCCTTGGCGGCGCGGAAGGCAACCTTCTTGCTGGCCTTGATCTGGATGGTTTCGCCAGTGGCGGGGTTGCGGCCGGTGCGGGCGGCACGCTTGCGGACCTGGAGAATGCCGAGGCCGACGATGCGGACGCGCTCGCCCTTCTTCAGGTGCTTGGTGACGCGGGTGACGAGGTCGCCGAGAATCGCTTCGGCCTGCTTCTTCGACAACTCGTGTTCTTCGGCCAGCGCGGCAGCCAGATGCTTGAGCGTGACGGTGGTCGGGGTCGCAGCTTTCTTCGCCATTTCCAGGCCCTCCTCGTTGTTCGAATCTCAGAAATGCAGACATATCAGGCATTATTTGATTCGGGGGTGTGCTGACTACGCTGTTTTGCCCGTAAAACGCCTATTATTTGCGCCGACGGTGGCAGAAGCGGCCGGTCCACAACGGCTTTTTCAAGCGTTTGCCGAACCAGCTTGACTTGCGATGGCCACCCCTTTAAGTCCCACCTCCACGACACGACTGGATCGGCAACGGTCCGTGCGGGAGTAGCTCAGTTGGTTAGAGTGCCGGCCTGTCACGCCGGAGGTCGCGGGTTCGAGCCCCGTCTCTCGCGCCATTGATTTCAATGGCTTAGCAATATGTAGTCGGTCGAGTTTCAACTTTTTTCTCCCCCGAGTTTCAACTTTTTGAACTCGTTCTGTTCCGAGGCCAGCCGCCTCCGGCCAACCTTCCGAGCCTCATCGGCCGCACGTACGGCTGCGATGTTCACTGGCATGTAGGTTTTTTGCAGTTTTCGGTTCTGGTCGATGCTGTTGGCCATTTTCGCGGCGATAGCCTCGACGGATGCCCCGCCGGCGTTCGCCTCGACGGCGCCTGTGCGGCGCATATCCATCAAACGACGCTTCTCGCCTTGGCCAAATACCGTCCGCCGAAGGTCGGCAAAATCGTCAATCAAGGAATTCTTGGTGTAGGGCACAGGCAGGCGAGGGCGGCCGCCCTTGCCTTTCGGTTTGAAACCCTTGGTCCGGAAAATCGGGGTATTGTCGAGCAGGTCGAAGTCCAGTCCTGCCACATAGGTCTCCACAAGGCGCTGGGAGCGTCGTGTAAGCGTACCGAGTGCAGGTTCACCCGTCTTGGCTCGATCGCTCGTAAAGGCCATGTCTGCGCCGCTGGTGATGGCCTGAGCGGGGGTCAGCGTGCGAACATCGACAGGGGCGAAGCCAGTATCCCAGGCCACCGCGATGATGCACGCCAGCCCTCTGTGACCTGAGCGCCACGCCGCCTTCACGAGCCGTACCACCTCGCCTTCGCGCCATGTCTCCGTGCGCCCGGGAACTCCAGTCTTCCGGATAGCCTGCGACGGATCGGCGTTGGGCGTGCACAGTCTCATGCTGGCTAGAATGTTATAGAGGGCGCGCCAGATCTTTAGAGCGCGTCCAGCTTCGCCAACGCCTTTCGTGGTTTTGAGTTGTCCATACCACCGATCCAGCATCTCGAATGTAACGGTTCTGGGATCGACGTCGCCGAATACAGGTTCGATGTATTTCCAGCCGCGGTCCCAATCTTCCCGGGTACCCTGAGCCTTTGCACTCCATTCGTTGGTGCGCCGGAAACGCTCGAAGCCATCACCAATGCTTCCCGTTGGGAAGCAGTGAGCGGGTGGTTTCTCCAACCCTCTATGCGCTCGTCGGTATCGCTCTTCCCATGTCTGCGCGATCGCCCATGCGGCGGGACCATCGTGGCCACAGGCAACGATCTGAAATCCCATGGCGCGCATTTTCGGGGTGGGAAGCCAGTACCCATACTTCCCTTTCCGCACCACATAATGCTTGAGCTTAATGCTTCCCAAGGCCCGCCAACCGTTCTTCGAATACGTCCTGGGCATTCATCGCGACGCCAGCTGCAGCACCGATACCTGCGCGGCGATCCAGCCACGCATCAATGGCGTGAAGGTCGTAGTGACCCGTCACCGGACAGGCGTCCGGAAAGCCGATGCGCCGAAGGGCAGAGAGCTTTGCAGCGAATTCCGACCCCGTAAGATGCAGCCTTCGCGCCGCTTTCTGCGGTGGGATGAGGCGTGGCAGAACTGGAAACCGGATCGAACTGCCATTCGGGTGAACCACGGTCATGCTGTGGCCCTCCAACAGGACCTGAACCGTTCGCTCTCCTTGCGACCGCAGGAAGCCTCAGTCTCTACTGTTGTGGACCAAGCGCCATCCTCGCCAAACAAAATACTGATCGCACCCCAATCCCACATCGGTAACGACCTGTTGGTCGATCCTCCATTTCCCGCGTTGCTCTTTTTGGCGGCCGTCCAAATCGGTTGGCTGCCTACCGCGTCATCACTCGTTGTCTCAAAGTTATCGATGAGTTCTCGTCCAGAAGCCTGGCGCCAATGGACGGGCGAGGCAAGGGGACCCCGATCGAGAATCTGCCGGTTACCGACGAATGCGGTTTCTGGACGGGAGTGAACTTCGCGTGCCACGCGGTTGCTCGCCCGAACGCCTGCGGCAGTCAGAACGTTGATGGCTGCCGACGACGTCTCATCATCACCCCGCCGTTCGCCGAGGCGACGTGCGTCGTTCCACAAGAACTGATCTTCCCGGATTGCCGACGTCACATCGCCAGTGTCGCCGAAAAAGGAATCCACTCGATCAGTCTTATCCGCGCCAGCTACCGCGCACTTACTTGTCCAACCTGTGCTCCGTGAGGAGCCGTCGGTCGATGCTCCAATCTTCATGACAACGTCTGCTGTCCGCACTGACCGACGATCTACGCTGCCAGGGTTGATCGCCGACCAGTGCGGTCGTGTGCCTCGCCTTCCCTGCGCGATCCACATCCCGGCGTTCATCACACGACATGCAGATAATTAATGCTGACTCTGATCTCTATCGGCGGCAAGCGCTATTTTCGCCTGCAAAACAAGGGGTTTTTGCTCGCAAGAGATTCGAGGTCCTTATAGGATGCGCTCGTAGGAGCCTGCTTTCCATGCGTCTCTGCGCGTCGGCCGAGACCCAATGAATGATCTACACCGCCCATCAATGTTCCGGGAAAACGATCAAAGTCAGAGCTATTCGACCGATCCGCCGATGTTTCTGACTTCACCGCATTCGGAATGCCTCCAGGGTTCGACGGCGTCCTCCTCGGATACGATTTCGTTCTCCGAATTTCCCATCAAACGAACGGATATCTCCGTTATGTTTTTGCGGCGGTTTGATCGGTCTGTTTTAACAAGCGCGCCGTCGGCATGGACGTATTCGATGTCCTCAGTCCTCAATTCTGACCGGCGTCGTTGCGGTTCTTCGATAATCACCGCGTGCATGAACCCGATCAGAACCCCTAAAACCAGCCAGTGGAGCGCTTCATGGGGCTTCCGGGATCGGATTACTGCCACCCACATCCAATACGTTGGCGCACTCGATTACGGTATTTAAGCACCATTTTTAGCAAAAAGGTATTATTTTACCAACAAGAAACGCGTTTGCGCGGCGTTTTAACGCCCTTCCTCGGGTCGGTTGGGGTGATAACCCATTGAAAAAAAGTCCCCCTTCAAACGACGCGCAATCGAGTGCCGTGGTTTTCGTCGGCACCTTTACCGTTGTTCCGGAAAGCTGCTTCCGCAGCATTGGCGGCAATGACCATATGGCTATGGATGCGTGGGTTGGCTTCACTGTCGTTGGCGGCGAGCAGATCGATGGTTCGTTTCAGTTCGGTGGCGACGCTACGGCAGGCAGATCAGTGCGGACGAAGAGCAACGTCTGTCGGATCAGCTTATCGGCTTTCTTCAAGCGACGATTGGTTCAGACGATAGTACACACGCCTGGCTGCAACGGTTCGACGGCGAGCTGATTGTGCCATGGCGTGTGATCGCGCGAAACTCGGAGCAGGAATGGAATGTCTGCGCCGGGATGATTGCCAATACCGACCTGGCCGACGACCTAGATATCCCGCTTGCTCATCTGGCAGGCCTTGTCGAGGGGGCCGGTCGCGTGAGTCTGAGCACGCTGCACAGCGCAAAGGGAAGAGAGTTCGACGCCGTTGTGATGTATGGCGTGAATGCGAACGATCTTCCCAGTGAACGCGACAAGAAAAGTGCCATTGTGTTGATTTCCACCGAGAACTGATCCGGGATTGAGGGATTTTTCCATCGAGAAGTGACCCATGTTTGAACCTGCCCCTGCTTGATGAGTGCAGGGGATTTTGGAGTGATAGACATGGCGTTACTG